>CANJQY010000072.1 GCA_947476525.1 Oligoflexales bacterium | reverse complement strand
CCAATAATTATGAACCGCGGGGGGCTCTGTATTTTTTGTTAGAAACGCCTCATTTCCTAGATATTTGACTGAAATTGCTGCTATAATTGAGATATCCGAAACGGCAATGGTTCTTCAGCCGAGGTGAACTCACCAAAAAAAAAATATTTTTTGGTGGTGGTTCGATTCTCCTAAAGTTTTTGCCTAAAATTACCGATATACATGGGTCTGCTAAACCAATTTGGAGGTGGTGATTTATGAAAGACGAGAAAACGACCTTAGAATCGCGCAAATCCCATAATGAGCAATTAATTCGCCGGATGAAATCCGGGGATGCGCTGTGGAGCTACGACAGCCAGGCCAGTTGGTTTCCGCCTCGTCCAACCATAGAAAAAGATCCTGAAGCCATTAAACGTCTGTATAAGGACGCGCTGGATCAACCATCCGAATACAAAGATCCCACCGTGCGGTTGGTGGAACATTCTCTAAAAATAATGAGTTTTGTAGGAAAAAAAAATCCAGATAAAATTGGATGATCAAGCTTTGAGTCTATTTAGTCCTTGGTGCGAGAGCGCCAAGGACTATTTAAACTTTTTACCGATATGGTCTTCCCATATGGTTTTTTCGTTTCTAAAGGATCCAATATAGCGCAAGATCAGCGGCAGGCAGCCAACCTGACGCTGAAATATCTTCCGAATCGAGATCCTTGCCGCTAATCACCGAATACTCGGGGCCAGCCCCAACGCGCAGGTTAAATCCATATCCGGACCATTGTTGGGACAGGGTAAGGCGCATGGAAAAAGTTTCTAGTTGAGCTAGGCGTGTTCTCTCTAATCTGGATGACAGCAGAATGCGGTCCCCCGAATTTCTTTCCCATTCAGCGGTCAACTGAAAGCGATCTTCGGTAAATCCTGCGATCGACTGCATTTGCATCGTACGATTGGCAAAGGAATGTCCGTCTCCGGATTTTCCCGAGCCATGTTTCGCGGCATGCAATTTATCTTTGCCGTAAGGACTCAACTCAGATGTCGACTTCCCAAAGCCACTTGCCCAAAAACTGTGAATGATTAAGCGCTGAGAAATACGATTGCTCCAAGCTATTGAGGGACGAACAATTTTGGCCTCTAGCTTGGTAAATCTTTGGCTCATGTCTCCCCACCACATAGATTTTCTGGACATGGAAATATATTTAATGCCTAACGACCAGTCGTCTTCGCTAAAATTTGGCAATTGCCATTTTATCTGTGCCGTTTTGGCACCTAAGGCTACCGCTGCGGGATCAGTACCCACCATCACTCCGTCCCAAACTCCAACTTCGGCTAGGGATCCTAGGACCATAGTTCCCGGCGGGACAACGGTCGCCGTCCATTCGTCGGGTATTGGCGAGCGTTGGATTTTTTGGGGCGCAGTGGCTGTGACTGCGGCATTTTCAGCACGGGCGTTTTGGGAGAGAATGGTGCCTAGTAAAAATGAAAATGTCACGAGTTGACGCATATGGCTAGTTTTTATCCCAATGAATGTTAGTGATATTATAGCATTACCCGCCTAGAAAGTTCAAGTAAACCGAACATCCGCCTAAAAACTACAGTATTTGACCTACATATAGCCTGCTCTACATTGACTATGCGGTCCAGCATGGAGTGTCCTGATTTGGGACGCTGGCTGGATTTGGGACATTTTTTTAAAGGCGATGGAAAAATTTTGCATACGTTTGCATTTTTTTGAGCGATCGGAAAATCCCCCTTTGCACGGGTTTTTCAACGATAAGATAGCGGTTAAACAGCATGAAATTAGCTCAAATTGGCAATAGATGGGCCAGCAATCCAGTCCGAGTGAGGGCGAAAACCAGTGTTTGCGGATATTGGCATGCATCGTGCAATTGGGGCAGGAGTTGTCCCGCAATTTCGCGGAATCATTTACACTGAAGGATTTTTTATGAAGTGCAGATATAATTTATTGTTTAGGGCTGCTTTAGGCGCTGCTGCTGTAGGCGTTGTTGCCGCCAGTTGTGCAAAAAAAAATGCAAGCACGTCTCCTGTAAAAGATGCGCCATCATCAGGATTACAACTGGATGCGGCAACGTCAGGATTACAACTCGACGCGCCAACATCAGGATTACAACTGAAAGAAAGTGCCGCTTACGCTGAGTGTGGCAATAATGGCGTAACGCACGACACGGTTCAGGATTATTCATCATATACCGACATGGATTGTCCAGGTTCTTTGCCTGAGATTACAACTGGAGTATGGACACACCTTTGTGCTTATAGCATCGCACAAGCGCGACTCGCGTGTGAGGCTGACGGGGTCCTACACCATCAAGATGTATCCTTGGGTGATAGTGGCTTGGGTGATAACGGGCCAACTTGCTATACGGAAATCGGTGTTCCGATGCCTAACACTCTCCCAGGCTTCAGAAGTGGAGGAAATTTTCACGGTATACCGCTCCCCCCCATCCCGACAATCTCCAATATTCATAGCTATTCAAGGGCGGCTTGCAATATGGCTGCTAAGCCCGCCACTTGTCAGCGAGTGTCTGGTAGCCATGCAGGGCCAGATTACCTGATCACCGAAAATGGTCAAACAAATAAATTTTGTCAAATTTACAAAACTGTCGACGAGCTTGGCCTCTTCATTGACGGCCGCTATGATTCTCTTAAAACACAGGCTGAGGCTGCAGTCATTCTTGAAGCCAATTACTATGTTTCATTCAGAAAGACGACCGAGCTCTCATGCTTGATTAACTCTTTAACGGCACCAGACCAATCTCAGGTTAAAGATCAGATTACGGTCTTGTATAAAAATTTCTTTGGCGCAGATCCAATCTCTGCCGAGTGTTTAGAATTCAAAACACTTGCGGTACAAGATGCGTGTGATGCGGGAGTCGACTCTTTGAAGTGCAAGACGATGAAGTCACTAAGTGATTCAAGAGCGAAGTTTGAGTCCATAAAATCCGAATTTACGGCAGTGTCTAGGAATATCTCAGACATCAAGGGGGCCTCGGTTGGCGGAAGCAGCTCCTTTACGGATGCGCACGTTTCAGCTCTTGAACAAATCAAAACTCTTCTTCAGTCTTTCGGATTCAAAAACTAACAAAGCCAGCATCTAAAACTAATGTCTAAAACTAACGTCTAAAACTAATGTCTTTAATAAAACTTGAAAAGGAAACACTTTATGAAACAGATTATCGGACTTAAAATACAAAAACTTTCTATCGTAGGCGCCTCGCTTGCTATGTGTCTTGCGATTGGTGCATGTGGTAAAAATCCACCCTCTAAAAAAGCACCTACAATAACTCCAATTAATGGCAGCGATCCTAATGGCCCAGTAGCACCAGGCGTTAATTCAGTTGTTACGCTTGGCAACCCAAGTGTTTGTGATACGTTTACTAAGATTGTCGCACACATTCAATCACCTGCCGCCAATGACTTAACAGCGAAAGACGCAACCCGATTTTGTCTCTACGAAGTTGCCGTTGGCGCCACGGATATGAACAACGTTGTGCTGTCTGACAGTCTTACGATTCAAAAAGGTTTAAAGCTTGCGTTTGCAGACGTCAACTACGGAGATCACGGCGTTACATCTTCCCACGCAAAAGCCATTTGTGAATCACTCTCGATGGATGGTGGAGGATGGAGACTTCCAACCAGTTCGAAAGTCGTGGAAGAAAATTCAACTAGCCTCGAAACGATCATAACATATCTCCACAATCCTAATTTTCCAATCGAGCTGCGTTTTTTTGGCTTGAGCGCCCTCCTAACGGAAGATAAAGTGACCGTAGGAATTCCTAGCACCGGAATCACGACCGAGGCTATGAACATGACTGACGAGGCGTTGGTCTGCATCAAAAAATAACTGACTTATGCACCATCTAATTGGGCTCTAATCGTCGGAGGGTTTTGAGGCCTGCGCCAATTCGAGGCCACAAAGAGATAGGTGTATTTATAAGGCTATGAAATTATTAGATTATAGTAGAGACTGTTTGACGTTGAAAAGGATCCTAAGGTTTCTAGTGCGAGTGGGCGATAACCTCTATATGGCAGGAAGGATTATCCTTCTGGTTCCATTTATAGAGGAGAGTTCATATGAGATTAATGCGTCCGATAGGTGTTGCCTTGGTCTTGAGCCTTTTGGCCCAAGGTTGTGCAACGGTAAGAGATAAAAAAATCGCGAAAAAAAAGCATATACGGGATTCCGTCAACTACAACGAAAGTTTCGCGCTTTGGGACGAGGGAACTAGCCCGAAATCGAACACTGACCTAAAGAAAATTAGTGATTACTAAACGCAGTTTTTGGTATTGGCGTCAGGTGTAAAAAAAAATCTTGGCGAAAGAAACCTTGGCGAAAAATACTACAAATTATAGAGGCTGGAGTATTTTTCCGACAAGTAAGTCATATAAGGATGGATAGACAAGTCCTGGTGGGTTGATAATTTAATCAACCTATCAGGACTGATACTTGCCCCCCACTGATGTATGTTCGTGTTTAGCCATGCCTTCAATTTTGAAAAATCTCCAATCACAAAATCTTGCTCCATGTTTGGCAATATATGGTGGGCGGTATCGTACAGCTGCGCACTTAGAATATTTCCGATGGTATATCCTTGAAATGCCCCGCCAAGACGCCCTCCAAACCAGTGAACGTCCTGCAAGCATCCGTTTTTCATGTTCGGCACCGAGATACCAAGATCACTCTTGTACCGTGCATTCCAGGCGTCTGGCAGATCCCTTACGGAAAGGGTTCCTTCCAACAATTGGCATTCTAGATCAAAGCGTATCATCACGTGAAGATTGTACGTTAATTCGTCGGCGTCAACCCGAATAAAACCAGGATCCACTTTATTGATGGCCCTGATGAAATGACTTTGAGAAAATTTTTCAAAATGTGGGAAGTTTTTTTGTAGGATCGGATAAAAATAATCCCAGAAAGGCTTTCCTCGTCCTACATGGTTTTCCCACAGACGTGATTGGCTTTCGTGGACGCCGCTTGAAACACCGCCGGCTAGGATGTTGCCGTCCAAGACAGGGTTGATTCCGAACTCGTAAAGGGCGTGGCCAACCTCATGAATAACGCTAAATAAGCAGTCCGTTAAATCTGTGCGGATGGCCCTCGTGGTGATGCGAACGTCGTTTCCGGACAGCCTCGTCATGAATGGATGAGCTGATAAATCTAAGCGCCCGCGATTAAAATCATAACCTAGTTGACGGGCCACCGTTTTACAAAATTCTAGTTGTGCGGTCTCGTCAAAATCACCTTGCAAACACGAGGAATCAATTTGATTGGCCGACGTCACCCGCTTGACCAACGGCACAAGTTGGCTCCGAAGCTCTGAAAAAAGCTGCTTTGCAGACTTAACCGTCACTCCAAAATCGGCATATTGGATGAGGGCGTCCATGGGGTGATCCATGTTTTTAAAACAATCGGAGAATTTTTTACTTAGTTCAACAGATTTCACAAGAAGTGGTTTTAAGGCTGCAAAATCATCGTTGGGCCGTGCGATGGTCCACGCCGTGTACATGCGAGAGTAGTGTTCCGTCATTTCACTGTTGAGTGACGACGGCACGTTGACCTCTAGGTTTCGCAGCCTTGCAGCTTCATGCACAAACGCTGCGTCCATGTTTTCTTGCGGCTGCGTCTGCGCCCATGGGGTAATTTGACGAATTAATTCCCCGGTCTCTTCCGACACCAGTAGAGAATGCGACAACTTTGCCAAAGTTGCCATTTGTCGGCCTCGAGAGTCGGAGCCACCGTCTGGCATCATGGTTGTTTGGTCCCAGTTTAAAATACTGCTGGTAAGGTTCAAATCGGTCATCATCGCAAGTCGCTCTTTAAGAAGCACGAGTGCCTGATTCATAATTGGTTTTCCCTATTGTTGTTTCGGCAATCACCGGCCGATGTGGGTCAGGCCTGACATATACGGCTGCAAACATTTTGGAATATAAATGCTGCCGTCCTTCTGTTGATGAACTTCCAATAAGGAAATGAGGACTCGTGGGCTGGCGATGGCCGTGTTGTTTAGCGTATGGCAAATCTTGGCTTGGCCGTCTTTGCCTTTGTAGCGAAGCTTGAGTCGACGTGCCTGAAATTCGTGAAATGTTGAACACGAATGGGTTTCGCCGTAGTTGTTTCGAGAGGGCATCCACGTTTCGATGTCGTGTTTGCGAACCTGACCTTGACCTAGGTCGCCGGTACACACGTACACAACACGGTACGGTAATTCAAAATCTTGAAGACATTCTTCTGCGTTACTCAGTAACTCGTGGTGAAATATTTCCGATTGTTTTTCGTCGGCAGGGCCGATAATGACTTGCTCAATTTTTTGGAATTGATGCACTCGGTAAAGCCCTGACGTGTCTTTGCCATAGGTCCCAGCCTCACGCCGAAAGCATCCGCTCCAGGCCATCATCTTTATTGGTAATTTTTCTTCTGGCAAAATTTCACCTGCGTAGAAACTGGTGAGCGGCACTTCGGCTGTGCCTACCAAAGCTAATTCGTCTTTCTCTGCGCAGTAGGCCTGCTCACGACCGGTCGGAAAATATCCTGTGCCAACCATACACTCTTCTCGCACCAGGACCGGTACGCTCATGGGCTGATAGCCTTTGACCACAAGCTTGTCGTAAACATATCTTAGGACGGCCTGCTCAAGCCTAGCGCCAAGTCCAGTTAAAACATAACTGCGCGAGCCGGCAATCCTGACCCCCCTTTCAAAATCCATTAGCGAATGCTTTAGTCCCAGGGTCACGTGGTCGATCGGTTTGAAATCAAAATTTGGTACGGTACCCCATTTTTTAATTTCGACATTTTCGCTGTCATCCCTGCCAATGGGAACGTCGGCCCGGGCGGGTTGGGGGACTAGGAGTAGCAGTCCCTCAAGCGCGATTTTTTTTACGGATAAATCTGATTCAAGGGCCTCTATTTGCGACTTAATCCCCTGGACTTCTGCTTTCATGCCGTCACGCTGCTCGGCCGGCGCCTTGCCGATTTCTTTCGACAAGCGGTTTCTAGTGGCTTGCAACTCTTCCATCTGAGACTGAAGCGGGCGAATCTCTACGTCTAATTTCAGGAGGGCGTCGACGTCTATGTGACTCCGTTTGTCGCGGGCCCCCTTTTTGATGAGGTCTGCATTGTCACGGATAAATTTTATGTCAAGCATGGGCATGTCCACAAGTTACGGGGTTATTCGGGTTGAATCAGGTTCATTTAGCAACGCTTTTAGAGTTTTGAGTGTAGTGAAATCAGGAGCTTGAAGCAATGACTGATATATGTAGGTATGGATGGTCCTCGATGCGCTCCCCACCCTGCCCTTAGGCCCCCCGTGGATCACCCAAAACGGTACTTTTAGGTAAGTAATTTTAAGCGGCCTATGAATTCTATTAAAATAGTTGATCTTGTAACTTGTTTTTAATGTGAAAATTTGGTAATTTCTGCTCCAATAATTTTAGACCGACCCGTGGAGCCGATCATTAATTTTACAAATTCAAATCCGGAAAATGTATTCACAAAAATGGGACTGCCGTTTTCACCTGTGATTTTGGCACCACTGGCCGGCGTTTCTGATCATCCATTTAGGCGAATTTGCACTCAAAACGGCGCTGACCTAACCTACGTGGAAATGATTTCTGCCACGGCGATGCTTTACGAAAGTCGCCGCACCTACGAAATGTTAAAACGTCACGATAGCGAACAAATTCTTGGCGTGCAGATTACTGGAAAAACAGCCGATGAGGTTGGCCGGGCTGTGGCCATCCTTGATAAAATGAATTTTGATACGATTGATATTAATATGGGATGCCCGGTCAACAAAGTGGTGAGAACCGGCTGCGGAAGTGGAATTCTTCGTGACCCACAACGTGTTTATGAAACGACAAAACTTGCGAAAGAAAATACTGGTAAGCCTTTGTCCGTAAAAATTAGACTTGGCTGGGACTGCACCACAATAACTTGGCCTGAAGTGCTCGATGCCGCTGAGAAAGGTGGGGCGGATTGGATCACCATTCACGGCCGCCTTCGTAGTGATGATTATGCAGTGGCCGTTGATCTTGAGGCGATTGCAGCATTAAAAAGGCGCGCGAAAATTCCGGTCATCGGAAACGGCAATATTTTGTCGCGAGGTGACGCCCTTTACATGCGAGAACGTACCGGAGTCGACGGATTAATGGTGAGTCGCGGCGCACTTGGAAATCCATGGGTGTTCAACGAAATTAAGCAAGGAGATCTGCTAGTTTCCATTGATCAGTGGGAAAAAATGGCCCTAGATCATCTCGCGTGGCAACAAGAAGAATATGGAGACTCTGGTGCAGGTGCGGTTTGCATGCGCAAGCATTTACTTTGGTATGCTAAGGGCTGGCCGGCCGCAAAAAAATTGCGAGAGGCCATCAGCCACACGGGCAATCTGCCTGATTGCGCAAGCCTTGTGCGAGAATTCGCGCAAGATCAACGTGCCGCTGGAGCCACCAATCGACTGACCGTTTGGCCGGCAGATACCGACAACCGATTTGTTTGGGACCCGAAATATGACATGGACCGCCAGCTCGATAGGGGAGTGGGTGATGATGGCCTTTCTCAGTAAGATCTGGTTCAAGGGCTGCGAAGCGTAGTGGTATCAAATTGGTATAAAACTGGCCAAAAAGTCGTTATAACTTCATAAATTTCCATAAAGAACTTGAAATAAATCTGGAATTTAGGTTATAACGAGTCACTGGCGCGAAAGCACCAGGACCTGTTAAAATGTGGGTAACGATTAAAAATGAAATGGAGTTTATGATGAAAAAGGTACTACTAGCGAGTTTTGGAATTCTTGCAGCTGCCAGTTCTGCTATGGGTGAACAGGTTACCGCGAGCAAACGTTCTCCAATTATGACTCCAATCGAAAACGTCTACGGCACCATAGAAGTTCGTCAAACTAGTAAAAGCGAGAAGGCGGCCGATGGCACCCGCTCAAACCGCGTTTCGAGTTACCGACTCGTGCCGCGTCTCGGTACTAAAGCGTTTAATGATCGTCTAAATTTGTATGCTAACTTTCCAGTAGAAAATGTTGTTAAAACGAGCAATGTTGTCAAGGTTCGCTCTGATTATGCAGCTATTTTTGCTGCCGTTGCAGCCGACAACTACAGCATTACTCCATACGTCAATGGCCTATTGCCAAATAATGACGATCGGTTTGATGCGATGCTTGCCGTGACTTTTGACTTGGCCGCTTCGGTCGAAACAGGCATTGGTGCACTAGGCTTTCATGGCGCTATTGAGCCTGAAATGGCAACAGGCACACAATCCAAAGCTGTCGACGCCCAACGCATGTCGAATGGTCAATTATCATTGGCTGAAGATGGAAGCGCGAATACAAAGAAAGTCTCTGCCCAAGAGCCTACCCCAACGATGGAGTATGTTGCTGGCGTTTCTTTCACGCCGTCGAGCGCTCCGAAGTTTTCTCTGACCGCCGATGTCTACGTGGACCGTGAATACGCTGCTGCCTATGTCGTAAGAGAAGATGACACAGGAGCCAGCCGTCAAGAAAAAACGGGTTACAATATCACCAATAAATCATTGACTGACATTGCCCTTGCGTACAAGGCTGACAAATTGACCACGATTCAATCTTTGTCCAGAATTCGCCAAGACGGCGTCATCGCTACGGCTCCGAGAATTGAGCAGCGTCTTTCATTAATTCACAAAATGTTCTAAAATATAGCCAACCTTAAATAACGGTTGGCAGTTCATGAAGTTTCGAATTAAATCGTTTGTTCATCATCTTTTACCAACGCTTTGTGCAGGTCTTGCGGCTTTCACAGGGCGTTTTGCATTGGCCAATGCGGTAGGCCCTGATATGCAAAACTTTAATGCCACACCCGATGGTCTGGCTTTTGTGACGGTGCAGTCGTCGGAAACCCTAAGTGTTGGGTTTTGGAACTTTGGTCTTTTTGCAAACTATGCTCGTGGAACACTGTCGAAATTTCCAAAGGATGGGACCAATCGCCCGTCGGGTTCGTACGACGACACAGTCGTCGGAATGGATCTTAATGTTGGTTATGGACTGACCCCAAGACTTGGGCTTGGTCTCAGCGTGCCGCAAATCGTGGCCCAAACTGTCAAAAACTCCGACGGAGTGGTCCAAGGCCAATTCATGCAAACAGGTACCACCGAAATTCGTCCGCTCATAAAATATCATATTTTTGGCGGAAGGCAGGGAGGTGTCGCAGCCATTTTCTCGACCGGCATAAACATGATCGAGGATAATCCTTACACAGGTCTCGGTGCTCCCCCAATATTAAATTTTGAAGTGGCAGCTGACGGTTCTAACGGCCCGTTTGCCGCGGGAGTCAACCTCGGCTACCGCTACCGAAAGCCTGGAGCACAGCTCACGGGAGCACCCGTAGAACCTCTAGGTAGCCAATGGTTGGCAAGTGCGGCGGCAAGTGTTCTTGTCGCTCCGATTAGAAGTAGGATTATTGCCGAGGTGTTCGGGGGAGCACCCATCAAATCAACAACCAATCGCTCAGACCGTGCCTTATCGTCGGCCGAAGCACTGCTCGGCATCAAACTGATGGCCAGTCATGCGCTTGCGATGCATGCTGGTTTTGGCCGAGAATTGGTTGACGGTGTCGCATCTCCCGATTTTAGAGCCTATGCTGGGCTCAATTATGTCCTCGGACCAAGTGATGAAAATCGGCAAAAGCAAGCTTCAGTAATCGTACAAAAAAGACCATCCCGTAAAAAACTGACTCCGAAGGTCCCAGACTTCGTACCAGAAGACTCCGTCGACCAGCTCGTCACAGATATCGAACCAGAAACACGCATACCAGTAATTGGTGACGAAACTTTCATCATAAGCAATGTCTTCTTCGCATTTGATCGCGATAATCTGGTGACCCCCGGCGGACGAGACATTTTACGTCAATTAGCTGTATACTTACTCAAGGCACCCGAATTTAGACATTTGTCGATTGAAGGTCACACGGATTTTGTCGGTAGTGAGAGTTATAATAATGAATTAAGTTTGCGTCGCGCCGAGCAAATAAAACGGCAACTTGTCGAAATTCTGAAGGTTGATGGAAGTCGTATTTCGGTGGCTGGCTACGGCGAATCTAGGCCGATTGACGATAACGGGAATTTTCAAGGGAGACAGGCCAATAGGCGAGTGGAGTTCAAGATAAATCGCTAATGCAGTAAAATCGGTAAAATCGATAAATCGGTAAGGTGAGACCATGAATTATTTTTCGTTGAGATTTAAAAGATCGTATCGCCGCTTAGACCGCAGGTTAGACCGCAGGTGGCTCCAAATATTGGGGCCCCTATTCGACAAAAAAGTGGACGCCGAAGGTATTCACTTTGTTGGCGGTAACGCAATTCGCTTCAGTATATTAGCCGCTTTAATGGCCGGGACACTTTGTGCTGCGTTAGCCTCTTCTTGTAAGTCTCGCTACGGGTTTACGAATCAAGAAAAACAAGGCGCAGGTCATTCTAACGATATCAAAACGGCTGGTTTGCCTCCGGTCTCGCCGCCTGCGACCACGCCACCTGCCACCACCCAGCCTCCAGTTACAAATCCACAAACCGAGCCAGCGCCAACCATCGAAGGTGGTCCCGTGGCTGGTATCGAAGCGTGGCAGAACGGAAAAATTGTCGATACTTTGGCGACTGGACAGGAAGTTCAGTTTAAAATGACACAGTGGACCCATGATACAAGTGAAACAACCGGCTGCGACACCCACAAAGGCATTGTTCAAGCCTCATGGGGCATCGGTTCCAGGCCACCAGAAGATATCCAAAGACTGGCAGGCCAAGAGTGTAGGTCGTTTGATTACGCTGGAACGTTTGTTAAACCTGGGAGCATCACCGTGACTTTGGATGTGATTTCAGGCGACGGAGAACAGGCCCATGCACTAGCGTCTTATCCTGTGGTTGGGAGTGCTGTTGTGGCCACTGATCCGCCTCCGCCCGGAGACTCGGTGATCACTGATCCGCCGACGCCAGGGAAGCCTATTGTGAATTCGCCAACGCAAAAGTGAGCTAGGTTTATCGATTTTTGCACTAGAGCCAATGAAAGCATAAACATTGATTATTGCGGCAATACAGATGATTGACGTTACAATGAACAAAAGGCGTTCAATTTAGAATTGAGTGAGCTGCGTGGGCAAGCCTCGGAATCAGATTTTACAATTGGGTTGTCTTCGAGGTCCAGTTTCTTGAGATTGCTCAATCCAGCCAGCGGCGCTGCATTCACGATCTTATTCTTCCCAAGGTACAGTTCAGTCGTGCTGGTGAATCCCTTCAAGGATGTAACATCAACAATTCCGTTACTGTTCAAGTCAAGGAATAACATGCGACTCGCAGATTCTGCAAGTGGCGCAAGATTCGATATTTTATTGCCACCTAACTCGAGCCTTGTGAGAGAGGTCAAGCCAGCCAACGGGGTGAGGTCCACAATACTGTTAAATCCAAGGTTTAGCCAACTGATTTTCGTTAACCCTTCCAGTGGAGAAAGATCGACGATTTGATTGTGAGCGAGGCTGAGTCCTGCGAGCCCAGTTAACCGGGACGCCGTTACTGCACATAAGTCTTTTGAATTGCCGGCATTTGCAGTTGTTACGTCCGCCGTGTTTGGAATCGAAGTATCGGCTCCCTTTCCGACAACTTCTATTATAACGTCCACAGTATGTCGAATCGCAGTGTCAGTCGATTGGTTGCATAGCTCTAAAAATTTTGGACTCGGACCTGACGGAGGCGTCGGATTATTATCGCCTTGTGATTTATTGCTTTTAATTGAGTCAAACGTCTTGCAACTTACGAGGCTTACTAGAATTCCCAAAAGTAGTACGCAATTTTTCATGTTGATAATCCTTGTTTAAACGCAAATGAGTTTGAAAGCAAAAGTCTAGGCGGAATTTTAACCTAAACAACACCGGCGAGTACGATTTAAGTGTCGCTCGGCATTGCAAAAATCTGCCGAGCACAAAATCCTTTATGCGCGAAACGGCTCCACCATATTTACTGATCATGACATGCATCCATCATCACAAAGTGCGAATTCAAAGTCAAGAGTCAAATACCTTGAAGAAGGCGATCACGCAAGGTTGTTCAGCTCGGAGTCGTCCGCCTTTGAAAGATGCGTTTCCACACCTCGAATCATCGCAAATATGTAGCCGTGTTACGTTTCAGTCCCTGTGGCACAACCCGGTTCACTTTAAATGGCACAGATGTTAAAAAAAAAGCCGCCCTTGCTTTTCTAGGGTAGATAAATACTCTCTACTGGACGCTCCAAGTCACTCATTCGAGGGCGAATTCGAACACTGTGAAATTGTCACGAATCGTTTCTTCTGCCCAACCCATGTTATCTATGCCTCTCGTTACCGCCATGGAGGAAAGGTGCAAATCTCCATCCAAATTTTGCCCTCAAGCACAGGTTTGAGTCCACCGTTGAACGCCGCTATAGCCAACGGCAGAATGCGGTCTGCAAATTCATCTGGAGTCTCCCACTTCAGCCAACCACCGTATGGATTTTTCTGACGAAATGTATTGAACAAACCAACTGGGCCAATTTCGTAGGCATAGTAGCTCTCCAAATCAAACCATGTCCGTGCATCGCCATCCTTGGTGCCTGTTGAACGAAGAAATTGATCTGTGGCAGTAATTGTAAAGCTGGAAGAAAAAACTCTGCATTTGCGATCAACGGTCAACATTGGGGTCATATAAAACTCAACCTCCCGTGAAATTGAGGGATCATTGGGCCTAAAGCTTGCTGTGATTGTTGTAAGGGGCATGGGCGGGTTATAATTAATAGATAACTTTGTCGTAATGTCGGTCTTAACTGAATAATTCAGACCCGTGAAACACTCGGCCATTAACCGGTCGGAAAATTTTTGCGCCGCTGCAAAAAACTCAGCTTGCCAGTCTCATGGGACGCCTTTACGTGACGTGTCCTAACACAGAGTTACCAAGTGCATTGGGTTCGTAAACAGCACGTGTCCACTCACGTTTTCGGCTGCAAATGCTTTTTTTGCCATGTCACAATAGTCTTTTACTTGCTGCGTATAACCGTGATCGTGGCAAAACGCAGTCAAGGTCTCGTCTTGTCCCTGTCTATTTCCCTCAACGTCTCGCTCAACATCAACACTGAGATCAACAGGAATAGTCTTGTAGTCGACAACTTTAAGAGAGCCGTCACTGTAAAGAATAATCAGGTCAGCCTTCGCGTTAATCAATGTGCCACTGCGAATGAGGGCCATGGGCACTTCCGCATGTATAGACTTCGCACCCGCGAGCAACTTCTTCCAAGTGTCCGACGAGAGCACAAGGGCTACGTCGTCCTCAGCAAGGGCTAGAACCTTCGCCAAATCCTTGTCGGAAAGTGCCTCGGACACATTGATTTTTAATAAACCCATCAGCCGGCTGGGACTCCAGGTGATTTTTTTCAGGTGATTTTCAAGTAACTTGTGAACGAGGGTGCCAAAGGCTTTTCCCGCACCATCAGGCACTCTTTGGCTGACGGGTGAAGATCGTGCGTGCGGTGCGGTGAATTCTCCAGGCGCAGGATTTTTTTTGGCGGCGGCCGAAGGGGTAAGAATTTTTACGGCTTCTAAGCTTAGTGACTTAACATCGTGTATGAGGTAATCCGGCTCGCGCACCGCCGCAGAGGACCCAGTTAATGCTGGAGTCGTACCCCGCGTGAACATGTTGCCGGCCTCGCCAATGGGTATTTTGATGACGTCACCTAGTTTTTCAGAGGCCTGTTTTAAAAGATCTAAAAACGTCGGAGTCAATTTGGCTTTCGTACCCGGAGTTTTGCGAGATCCCGTGATCACAAGATGATGAGAGGCCCGTGTCAAGGCCACGTAAAGTACCCGTGCTTTTTCAGACCTAGACTCCCTCTCGTTGAGGGCTAGAACCTGATCAAAATCTAGAGAACCCTCTGGTTGCTGAGGTTTGGAACCGATATACCACATGCCCTCTTCACCAGGCCGTGTGTCTTTTATCCATCCGGATTCGTTTTTGTGCCAATCGGAGGCCGTGCCCGTAACGACAACGCACGGGAACTCCAGTCCTTTACTTTTATGGATGCTCATCATGGTTACGGAATTGCTGGCGAGGGCAGCATTGCCCGTTTCATCTTCTTCACTAGCTTCTTCAAGAGCCAAATTCCAGGAATGTGTAGCGACGGCTTCCTCGCCTGAACTCCCCCGCACTAAGTCAAACCACTTTAAGACGTTGGCCTTAGCCAATGGTCCTTCCATCGGACCAAATGCACGTTCGTACCGATCTCCAACCCCGCACTTTGTCAGGAGCATGGCCACAAGGCCTGCGAGTGTTTCTTGGAGGTGCGAGCCTTTCAGGTCACTCAGAAGTTGCCATTCAACCGGAAAGGTCGTTTTAAGTCCCACCGCAAATAAGTCTGTTG
>CANJQY010000071.1 GCA_947476525.1 Oligoflexales bacterium | reverse complement strand
TACTTTAGAAGTTCTTTGAACCTAGTCGTAAGGAGCGGAACCACTTGGAATAGGTCGCCAACAATACCATAAGATGCAATTCCAAAAATCGGAGCGTCTTTATCCGTATTAACGGCGACAATCACTTTCGAGGTGCGCATGCCGGCCATATGTTGAATAGAGCCGGAGATGCCACAGGCGATGTAAAGATTTGGGTTAACTGTTTTGCCTGTTTGCCCGACTTGCATGTCATGGCTTGCGTAGCCCGAGTCGACCGCGGCGCGCGAGGCTCCGACAGTGGCGCCGATAACATCGGCGCAATCTAATAGTACTTTGAAGTTGTCGGCGTTACCCATAGCACGACCACCCGAAATGATTACGGACGCTTCTGTTAGATCAGGTTTTGCGCTTTTACCTTTACGAATTTCTATGGTTCTAATTTTTCCATCGCCAGCTGCGGCGGTAACTGGGGTGCAGGTTGCACTGCCATTTCCGACCTTATTAACTGGGAAAACATTTTGGCGGATGGTTACAAATGTGATTTTTGCGCCAGTACTTGCCACCTCAGCGATGCACTTGCCGGAGTACATTGGTTTTGTGCCTGTGATTCCTGTGCCGGCCGCCTCTATCGACGTAAGGTCGGTCAAAATGGCCCCATCTAAGCGAGCTGTAAGGCGCGGGAACAAATCTCGACCCATCGGCGACGCAACTCCAAGCACAACATCGGGGCTGAACGCTGCAATGGCAGCGGCGAAGTTATTGGCGTAGGTCTGGATATTATAGAGGGCAAGATCCGCACTATCTGCGGTAAAAACGCTATTGGCGCCCCATCCAGCCAACTGGGATGTTAAACCTGCTGTGCCACTACCGATCAAGACTGCTGCAAGATTTTCGGGACCACCGGCAAGTTTTGCGCCGACGGTGAGAGCTTCGTGAGCGGAAGATTTGATATTGCCATCTCGTTGTTCAATGAAGACTAATACTTTCATGGGAGACCTCTGAAAAAAATTTATGTTTAGCGCCAGTTTAATCTATAATTTAAGGCGTCGTTATATAATCTTCGCTTCTTCTCGCAAGAGCTTAACGACTTTATCAACCATGGCTTCAACAGGCTCGCCAGCAAATACTTTTCCTTTTGGTTTTTCGGGAGGGAATTTGTAGCCGGTAATAACTGATTTAGCTTTGAGTGATCCCATGTCAACTCCAAATTCAGACGGAGTTTTAATGTCGAAGGGTTTTTTCTTCGCCTTCATGATGCCAGGCAGCGATGCATAGCGAGGTGTGTTCAAAGCTTTATGCGCTCCGAAGATCGCAGGCAAAGTAACGTCATAGACTTCTACCTTACCACCTTCGATTTCGCGTTCAATTCTAGCCGTGGTGCCTGTGAGTTCGAATTTCGTCACAACGTTAACGTGTGGCCAACCGAGAATTTCAGCCGCCATCGTGCCCACGTGCATGTTGTCGTCATCAATCGCCTGTTTTCCACAGAAAACGATGTCCGCTTTTTCGGATTTGATTGCATTCGCCAATATTTTTGCGACACCGAGGGAGTCAGTGCCGTCTAGCCCTGTGCTATTGATGAGAAGGCCTCGGTCTCCACCCATGGCCAATCCTTTAACGATAAGTTCCTTGACAGAGTCCCCGCCATAACTGGCAATGACCACTTCGCCAACACCGAGTTTTTCCTTGAGTTTAAGGGCTTCTTCAATCGCGAATTCATCGTATGGATTGATGATAAATTTCACGTCGCCTTGTTCAATTGATTTACTGTCGCTAGACAATCGAATTTTAGCTTCTGTGTCAGGGGTTTGTTTTATCAAAACTAGAATTTTCATTTGGCACTCCCAAGTGGCGTGAAATATATAAGCAAATAAATGCAGGCGCATCGATCCCTGGGGGGAACAATAACAAGGCTATCAACCTCATGCAATAGAAATGGAAATTTTTAGGCAGGCACTCGAGAACGCAAGGACGCCTGTTTTTTGGTCGATCGACCTTTTTGAATAATCGAAGTGGCTGGCACTGCGACTTCTGTCCCAATTTTTAATCGCGACGCTCTGAGGCCTGGATTAATGGATAATATTGTTCTCGTGTCCACGCGGTAGCGAGCGGCGATCGCGCCTAGTGTTTCTCCCCTGCGGATTCGGTGCAGCAACACATCTTTAACTTCAATTATTTCTAGTGTGTCTTTAATACTATCCCATTTGCTTGCAAGATCAGCTGTCAGGCGGATTTCGTAAGGTGCATTGCCTTTGCGCTGTGGCGGAGTAATGGCATTAATCAACTCGGGATTCCAGTGCCGCAGTAATTTCTCTGGGACTCCAAGTTTTTGGGAGACTTCCGAAATTTGCGCAGGATTTTTGACGGCCACTGTCCACACGGGCATGCCATTCAAAGGATCCGCAACGACGTCAAAGCCGTGTCCTTTGGGATTCGCAGAAAGTTGTAGGGCTGCCAAGACCTGAGGCACGTAATTTTTTGTTTCAACTGGCAGGTAGGCCGAATCCGCCAATTTCCAGAAATCGGAGCTTCCCGTCATGCGCATTGCGGTTCTTACTCGGCCTGAGCCTGCGTTATAGGCAGCCATTGCAAGGTACCAGTCTCCAAAATCTTCGTACAAATCACGGAGCAGGTGAGCGGCTGCAATGGTTGATTTTGCTGGGTCTCGTCTTTCGTCAATCCACATGTTCATTTCGAGGCCGTAAAGACGCGCTGTCCCAGGCATAAATTGCCAAGGCCCAGTGGCTTTGGCGTGGCTGTAAGCCTGATTTGAAAAGCCGCTTTCGACCATACTAAGAAAAATAAATTCGGGGGGAAGACCCTCTCTATTAAGGATGGGTAGCACCAAATCGCGAACAGACTCGCCGCGTACCAACCATTTTAGGAAATTAGAGCGTCCCGAGTTCTTGAAATAACTAATCCAATGCTCGACGCGAGGATTGGCGACGACGGGAATTGAACCAAAATAAGGGACCATGTTTCCCACCATTCGAGACCTGGCAAAAAAGAGGGCCTCAATCTGCCGCTGATTGTATGGGGAGCGAGTGGCGTAGCGATGTCGACGACTATGTCGCGCAAGTTTAAAAGTCTTCTCTGGATTTTGTGCGGTAGGGTTGTCTTGTAGATATTTATTTTTTAGGTATTCACCGTAAATGTTATCGCGGCAAAATTCCGCATCATCGAGTTCTGAATCGGCGTCTTCAACGTCATCATTCTCTTCGTCATCGGCGCTAATATTTGAGTTACTGGCAATCTCTGAAGTCGCAGAAAATTCTTCAGGTACAGCTCCGGCATTATTGGTCGTAGCCGGAGAGGAGGTTAATTTTGAGGTGGCGCAGCTCACAACAGTTAATAGTGAAAAAACAGCAATACTAGGCCCAAGAATCCGAACAAGTCGACTAGGAATGTTGGACGTCAAATTACGCGCTAAAAATGCAGACCTAGGCAGGGCATAAAATGGACTTGGCCGTAGATTTTTTTTCACGTATGTAGATCTCCGCGTATAATAAAAAAGCATCGAATTAATTTTTTGTTGATACCACGATAGCGTTTAGTCAAATTGATTGATAGTCTAAAACTGTACTTGCCTGATATTGCTGACTTCAAGTTCAGTGAGACGCATAAGATAAAATATAGTGAAATGACCCTGTAATAACCAGTCGCTCTTTTCCCCAGGCTTTTGGCAAAGGTGCAAAAGGTGACGCTAACCTTATTGTTTCTACCATACTATCGTCAAGACTAACGTAGCCAGAACTTTCAATGATGCGAATTTTGCTGACGCGTCCATTTTTTTCTATCACCATCTCAAGCTGGACTACTCCCTGCAAACCGCGTTGTGCGGCGTCACTCGGGTAAATCCAAACCAGCTCAATTTGTTTTCTTAGGCCAGTAAAATAAGAAATAAATTTAAAGCTTGAAGTGTTCATGTCAATGCGGTCGCCCTCCGCAACATCAGCATCGATATTTTCTAGGTAGCCGCCATTCGGCTTCGAAAACACGTCGGTGGACCGATCTGGAATAAGTTTTTCGTAGACATTGCGGGTGTTGTTTTTTCTGGTTCCGATACTCATCGTACCCGGTCCGGTAAACGTCAGTGGGATGCTTTTCGGAATGTTCGCAGGCTGCGCCTGCGCAAGCGCTGAAGTCTTTTGATTCTCGCCGGCAGTGGTCGCCGCGTCTTGAGCTTTTGTTTGATTTAGGATTTTTTTAGCGAGTTTAGTCTCTTTTAGTGTCGCGTGATCTTGCTCGCCGAGGCTTGTCGGAGCAATTGGCGGCGCTGTGGTTGCGAGCTTTGTTTCTACAATATTGGTTGGGTCCACGATCGAGCGCTTCAATTTTTCTAGGAGCTTTTTCTCGTCTTTCGTCAGTGAGCGGATCTTTACTTGAGAGATATTTTGCTGCGGGTAATTATCGTGCACCCAGCCGGAGCTTATCCAACTAAAAAAATGGAAAAAAAGGGATAAAAGCAACGCACCGAGCAGAATTCGCCGGTCGAGCGATGGCAGTTCATGCCACTTACGATTGGAGTCTGTCCATTCAACTTTTATACGGAGTCCAGCCACGAGCGTCCATGTGATGGTAAAGGGTTAATCGGCCAACAGCCTATCGGCCAACAGTCTATCGGCCAATGGGGCGAAAATTCAAGTGCCATCAGTGGACAGAAGCAATATTACAAGAAAAATCACGATTATGGGGCATTTTCCAAAAATTTAAAGTGGCCTTAAAAAATGAATGCATATTTTATTCAGATCATTAATAATCAGCTCAAAATGACTGTTCGTCAATTTCATAAATACCTTAGGGAGTGCTCATGATTCGTCTGGTGACCTGTGTGCTAGGAATTTTAGTGGCCGTTCCATACGTTTCATCAGCAGGAGAACCGGACTCGACCCAGCTTTGTATTGATGCTGCATCGACTATTGAGGGAAAGCTTAGTTGTATTCCGGGCGTTGAATTTAGTGCAGTCAGCCCAGATCCAAGCTTGGAGGCGGGAATTAAGCAGTTTGAAATTCAGTTTGAGCAACCGGTGGACCACGGTGATGCGGCTTTGGGAACCTTTAAACAAAAACTGGTTTTGCTCCATCGTGCGGACTCGGAGCCCATGGTTTTGCAAACGAGTGGTTACAGTATTTTTGGTGTTCGCGAGACGGCAATTATGACTCGATTTGGCACCAATCAAATTCAAATTGAGCACCGTTTTTTCTCAGGATCTACTCCCGCTGCAAAGGATTGGACGAAGCTGAACATAAAGCAGTCGGCCGATGATTTTCATCGAATCACGGTGGAGTTCCAAAAGATTTATAAAAAACCATGGGTTGGTACTGGCGCCAGTAAAGGAGGCATGACCTCAGTGTATCATCGATATTTCTACCCGAACGATCTGACAGGCACCGTTGCCGACGTCGCGCCACTGTCTTTTAGTACGAACGACGAGCGTTACATTGAGTTTGTGGAGAACGCCGGTGGGCCTGCGTACGCGGCCTGCAGGACAAGGTTTAAGCAGCTCCAAAGGCGCCTTCTCGAGCATCGAGACGAGATCACTCCCACAATTGGCGGGAGCTTTCAACAGCTAGGAAGTGCGGACATTGCGTTTGAGCATGCCGTGATTGAGAGCCATTTTATTTTTTGGCAATATTCAAATCCCCTAGACCGGGACGTCGGCTGCTCACAAATTCCTGAAAACGGAACGGCGTCTGAGATGTTTCAGTATCTGGACAAGGTCAACAAAATTTCCGGGTACGCAGATAGTGATCTTCAAGGATTTTTATCCTACTTTTTTCAGGCTGCAACCCAACTCGGTAACCCAGCCAACGTGACAAGTCACCTTCAAGATCTGCGCAGATTTGATTTTAATATTGATCAATACACACCAAAAGGTGTCCAGTATTCTTATTCAAATGAAGACATGCTTATGGTCAAAAATTGGGTTGAAAATACGGCCGAACACGTCATGTTTGTTTACGGTGAGTTTGATCCGTGGTCGGCAGGTGCATTCCCACAGGGAAGATCTGCAAATGATATGCATCATTTCCTCGTTAAAGCAGGAAATCACAGTTCCAAATTTACACTTTTGGATAGTTCCCACCGGACTCAAGCCGAGGATGTTTTGAAAATTTGGCTTAATAAATCTCCTGTCACAGTGAACGTCCCGTTTATGGCGGGGCGCCCGAATGAGGATCTTGAAACACTTGAATTTAGAGTGCGTAGAGTTCGTCACCTATAGTCAACGGGAACAAATAAACTGTCGCATTAAAACGGGGCTTGTGTGATCAACCACACGAGCCCCATTTTTTTTGTTATTTTGGCAAAAATGTAGTTTCAAATCTATACCACTCAGTCATTTTGGCAGAAATTCCTAGGCTTCAACAGTATACCGTTGGCGTCGAATTGGCGCAGTCTGCAACGAAATGCGGCCAATCGCTTTCAGAGTGCACAAAAAATAAACTTACTAACTTGCCTTTGGGCCTTATTGGCGTTCCAAAATGTGTTGGCATAGAACCTGCATCAGTTTCATTGCAGATAACTAGTTGCGCACAGGAGCGCAGCAATTAACGCCTGATGAGGGCACTGGGGGATTTATGAAACGTATTTTTAGGGTTTCGTGTTTATCGTTGACCATGCTTTCAGGTGTCGCAGCCTATGGACAGCAGTCGGTACAATGGGATGTAAATTCACCAAGTACGATCATTGCAGGTACAGGTTGTCAGAAGGACGTTGATGCTTTTGCTTCGGCAAACGGCAATGACC
Source organism: Oligoflexales bacterium (assembly GCA_947476525.1). Taxonomy (GTDB): domain Bacteria; phylum Bdellovibrionota_B; class Oligoflexia; order Oligoflexales; family RGVZ01; genus CAMDKS01. The sequence continues at coordinate 9,035 of CANJQY010000071.1, read as the reverse complement.
TAGCCGTTGTATTTACCCGCCTTGGTGTTGATTTACCGGGTGGCGGCAGCTCTGCGCTCGCCGATCGTAAAAACTGCGTCGTTCGAGTTCCTGCCACCATCGCACCAGGTATCTATATTGGTCGGTTGACGCAACGTCTCTCTTACGGAGTCACAAAAACCGCTGGCGCGACGGTCTCCCTCGCTACAAGAAGTACCTTCTTTGGTTTTGGAGTTAGCCCGCATTCAGTTAGCTTGCCATATGGATCCTCTGTCAATCAGCCATTGCTAACGACTCAACGTATTGACGACTTTAGCGTTCGTACGACTCCTAGCTGGTTCAGCGGCTGGTGTTCACCAAACCGCGCACCACGTGGTTTGTACCAAGCAAACATTGCAGTCTCTGGCCAAAGGGCTAACAGCTCTGAAGACCTAATCGCGTTTGTCGATGGATTAGATCTAAAGTACGAAGTTCAAGCTTCGCTCGTGCGCTGCCAGTTGTAACGTAATGATTAACCGCATCGTCAAGTCCGCCCAATTGAATAGACCTGTAGACTTGAGATGTAGAATGCTGACTTTGTGAGTCTCTGGCGCGTTTGCGCCAGAGACTCTTCAATCGGGCTGGTAGCCCAATGAGAAAGGAATTTTTATGAACATGGTAAATGCAAAACATTGGCTCGCGTCATTATTGGTCGCTGGAAGCATGGCGTCGATGGCTAGTGGGTCGACGAAGCCTGTTCTTAATGATTGGTTCGCATTGGGCTCTGGCTGCCGAGCAAAATCAGATTTGGCAGGCAACGTGCGAATGGAAGGAGTTCCTTCTGAGGTCGGTTCTTCTGACCGGTACAAAGCCAAATTCATTTTCAAGGATTTTGCATTGAACGGAGAATCCGTCGCCTCCTCGGTGGAGAAATTCGGACGTGAGTGTGCCGTACGTCTCAATATAAATCCACCGCCTGGCAAAAGAATTGTTGGGATTCGGGCTCAAACTAAGATCTCTTCAACTAAGGACTCTGGCCCAACGTTAGATATCCTTTCGGAGCTAAAATTAGGGGCAACTTCCATTGGCAAGATTCAACAGAAGCTCGATGGCAGTGCGCGCGTTGCCTTGCGTGAGGAAGCGGTCTATTTAGAGGCGGGGCAAGGGGTCGGAGAACAGCTGCCACAACTCGGCTGTGGAGAAGCAAAAATCATTGGTTTTGACTATTCGTGGATCGCAACTCGCTCCAAAGAGCAAAAGGGCTCCATGCATGTGGAACTTGGAAAGGAGAAGAGTCTTATAATTGAAGCGATTTTAGCGAGTTGCACCTAAAAACCACCAACAGATTCGGCCGATTTCGATTCAAAATAAATGGCACTTTTACGGCGGCTCCTCAGAATTTGTGGGGCCGCCTTTTCATGATCGCCGTTTGATCGAAAAGGGAGTGAATCCGGCTAGGATAATGGACCCCGAAAACTGGACAGCTTGATAAGAGAGTTCCCTCCGTCCATAAAAAACAGGGCGGCGATCCACGGTAGAACACTAATTGCTATCTGCACTTTGCGATTCTTGAGAGGCATCATGCACTTCCACGTTTGAAAATATCGACCGCCTGAAGTACGGTGACCCTCTTTATCTGTCAATTTTCTCAGCCTTTTGCTATGCTACTCACCACGCTGGCATATTTCTGCGCTAGCCCGGTTAGGAAACGGTAAGCGCGTCAAGAAACGTCAGGAACGAGCGAAGCAAGTAGAAAAAGTCCTAAGAGACGAAGCGAAAGACGCACCAATGAGAATAATTTTTACTTCCGGTGATCCCCTCAGCATCAACATTGAAGCTTTCCTCAGGGTAGTATCGCCATCCGCGGGTCGCCCCCAAACTATCATTGGCATCGGGAGCACTTGGCAATTGCACCATCAAGCGCGAGCCCTGAATCTTCCTCTACCAAAATTAAAACTAATCAATCAACTTGACGAAGCCACTGAATCTGGTCTTTTTTGGCTCGATCCCTGGCCGGAGTGCCCAGAAAAAGACGCTAAGGCCCTTTCAGAAGAAGATCGCGGAAAAATGGCACTCATGGCATTAGAAGCCGTTCCACCGTCTAGCAGTTGTCCCTTAGCTGTTTTGACTGCGCCCATCAATAAAAAATCCGCCGCACTCGCGGGCTTTAAACATCCTGGTCAGACGGAATTTTTTGAAAATTTGTGGAAAACACCGGCTGTCATGATGCTTGCAGGCCCAAAGCTTCGCGTCGCCTTGGCGACAAACCACCTCAGACTTCAAGAAGTGCCTTCGGCCATCACGCAAGAAATCCTCGCGAAGAAAATTGCGGTGGCCCACGCTTCCGCAAAACGGCTATTTGGCATGGAATCTCCTAGAATAGCAGTGTGCGGGTTAAATCCTCATTGCAGCGATGGAGGACTATTTGGCGATGAAGAGTCCAGGATTATTTCACCCGCCATAACCCAGTCGAAGTCTGCAAACATAAACGTTAGCGGACCTTTTCCTGCCGATACTGTTTTTCACCGTGCGTTCCACGGGGAATTTGACGTGGTCCTGGCGATGTACCACGACCAGGGCCTTGGACCTCTGAAAACTGTGCATTTTGACGAAGCCGTCAATATCTCGATGGGTTTACCGTTTTTGCGCGTCTCTCCGGACCACGGGCCCGCCTCAGATCTTTATTTGACGGGGCGAGCAAGTCTGAAAAGTTTTGATACTGCATTAACTTTGTGCCAACAGTGGCTTAGACATGGCAGGGATTATTAATGGCCATTCACGATCATATTTCTGTTCGAGGCGCCAACGAACACAATCTAAAAAATATCGACCTCGATATTAAACGCGGAGCCTTAACCGTCGTAACCGGCGTAAGTGGCAGTGGCAAAAGTTCTTTGGCGTTCGATACTATATTGGCAGAAAGCCAACGCCGTTTTTTCTACACGCTTTCACATTACAGCCGACAATTTTTGGATTTAGGGACTCGCCCCGCAGTCCGAAAAATCTCCGGCCTAAGCCCCGCTATTGCTCTTGCTCAGAACGAAACAGCGCCCAGCCGGAGATCTACCCTCGGATCCCTAACGGACATCTCAGAATTGCTTGCGGTTATGTTTGCAAGGTTCGGACAACAGCTTTGTCCAAAGCATCGCAAACCAACTTCGGCTATGACTAAAGAAGAAATTGTGCGGCATTTGATCGACGCGGCCGACGGAAAAACTGTGGCACTCGTTGTCGCGTTAGCCGAATCAAAAAAAGGTATTTTTCGCAAAGAATTGACCCAATACGCGGCAAAAGGCTACAGCAAAGCCTGGATTGATGGAGAAGTCGTTGAACTCGACCCGTTGCCAGTTCTCGTTCGCGATGAAAAACACACGATCAAAATTCTTGTCGATCTCCTAAAAGTAAAGTCGGAGTCCCCCGAACGATTAAGCCGCGGCGTACAATCAGTATTGGACCAGTCGGGCGGGTACGGTGAATGGCTTTTTGTTGACACGCAAACAAAAAATAAAAATTCCTGGGACGTCGCCAATAAACACGTGTTCTCCACTAATTCAGGATGTCCAGAATGTGGTTTTTCTTGGCCACGCCTTGATTCTCGCTACTTTAATTCAAATTCTCTTGGTCGCTGCGAAGATTGCGACGGCTACGGCGCAATCGACGTGGACGAAGAATCTGAGGATGACTCCGACGACCAAGCCGCCTTACTTGACGACGTAAGGTGTGAGCCGTGTGCCGGTACCGGCGTGCAGAAAGACGCCGAAGCGATTATTCTCGAACGGCATACAATTCATGACTTGCTGAACCTACCATTAACCTCTTTGTCGAAAGTATTTGAAGAATTAGGCCACACAAAAGCAAATCCAGCGTTTGCGAGAGTCCACACTGAGATTTCATCTTCCATCGAGCGCCTACTAGAAATGAAACTAGGTTATTTATCCTTATCCCGCCGCGTACGCAGCCTATCGGGAGGTGAGGCCCAACGCGTCAAATTATCTGGCATCTTAAGCACTAGTCTACGCGGCATCTTGTACGTACTCGACGAACCAAGCCAAGGCCTGCATCACACAGAGATGGCGACCATGATAGTCCATCTCAAGGCACTTCGGGACCAAGGCAATACCATTCTTGTGGTTGACCACGATGAAGATATCATGCGGGCAGCCGACTACATCGTAGACCTCGGGCCAACTGGTGGACGCGATGGTGGCTACATCCTCGCGAGTTTTCCTCCTAGCGAAGCCAATCGTTGGGTTAAAGAATCAAAAACCGCGGAATCTCTTTCTAGAACTCGCATGGTTCCAAAACGCCGAAACATTGACCGCGAAGCCCACGAATTTCTAATTTTTTCTAGGCCGCGCATCAATAATTTAAAAATGGACCAAGTGAAAATCCCCCTCGAAGCCATGACCGTTGTGACTGGCGTCAGTGGCGCGGGAAAAAGCAGCCTAGTCTTAGGCGTCATACTGCCCAACCTGCTGGCCGCCATGACTAAAACCAATGTAAAAAAGGAGTCCTGGAAATATTGTGACCATTTTACCGGTCACCAGAAAATCCAGCGGGTCGAATTGATTGATCGTCGCCCCGTCGCGAAAAGCAGCATCAGCATGCCTGCCACTTACCTCGACGTGCTGGGAGAGCTTCGCGATTTGTATGCCCAGCTACCCGATGCGCAAGTCGCTGGTTTGACCGCTAAATCTTTCTCCATGCACCTCGAGGGAGGGCGCTGCCCAGAGTGTAAGGGACGGGGCCAAATAAATCTGAGCATGCGATTTCTCGCCGATGCGCGTGTGCAATGCTCCGTCTGCCTTGGCCGAAGATTTCGCCCCCACGTTCTCGACATAAAGTATAATGGACTTTCAATTTACGATGTTTTGAATTTGAGTGTTGATGAGGCGGTTGCACAGTTTTCAAATCATCGCCGCATTGTCGTAAAATTGGCTCCTGCTCAAAGGCTGGGGCTGGGATATTTAAAACTAGGGCAACCAAGTGCAAGCCTTTCGGGAGGCGAGGCTCAGCGTTTGAAAATGGTTCCCTATTTTACTAAAAAAATGGGTCAAGGATGCGTCCTAATTTTGGATGAGCCGACCACCGGCCTCCATTTTGAAGACGTCCAATTGTTAACAGCGGTCATGAGAGAGTTAACCGATTTAGGAGTCACACTTATCGTGGTCGAGCATAACGAAGACGTAATTTCTGCTGCTGATTGGAGTCTCACAATTGGCCCTCAATCAGCGGACCTCGGCGGTGAGCTAGTGTATGAAGGCGTGCCAAAGGTGCGAAGGTCATGATTGACCCTCACAAATTGCTCCAATCACGGGCCCAATTGAAGAAACATACAAGAAATTTTTTTGAATCTAAAAACTACCTTGAAGTCGAAACTCCGATCGTCACGCGTTGCCCTGGCGCCGAAGTATTCCTTCATTACTTTGAGACTTCTTGGACCGATCACAGTGGTGTTACGCACTCGCGCTACCTGAGGAGTAGCCCTGAGCTGCATATGAAAAGGATCGTATCCGAAGGACTTCCCAGAGTCTTTCAAGTGGGTCCGTGCTTTAGGAACCGGGGTGAATATAGCGAGTGGCACAATCCAGAGTTTGCAATGCTCGAGTGGTATCAGGTAGGCTTGTCATATAATGCCATGATTCGGGAAACGGAAGAATACTTGCGCACAACGGCCGATTCTATGGCCTCAATCACCTTGCTAAAACCATCGCAAATCTTGCCAGATAAGTTTGAGTGGCTAGGTGTCTACGACGCTTTCAAAACTCATGCCGGGATAGTGCTTGAAGATCAGGACCCGGAGCTGGCAAAAAAGGCCATCGCTGCCAACGTTATTTCAGTGCGGCCATCCGACGATTTTGAAACCGCTTTTTTCAAGACACTAATAGAAAAAATTGAACCAGTCCTGGCACGCTTGAGAGGGAGCGTTTTAATGGATTACCCTGCCTCACAAGCGTCCCTTGCCGTCGTCGAAAATGGGCGAGCCAGTCGCTTTGAATTTTATCTCGGCCGTGTAGAAATGTGTAACGGCTTCTATGAACTGACCGGCGAACAGAATAATCGGGACCGGATCGGTGAAGCTCTACGAGAACGCATTAAGCAGGGCAACGATCCTGTTCCAGAAGACGAGGAATTCTACCGAGCGATGGCAAAATTCACATCCCCATGCGCCGGAAATGCGCTCGGGTTTGATCGCTGGCTCGCACTTCTACAAGGTCAAGAAAATCTCGATTTCGCTATTGCATTTCGCGGAATGAAATAATTTCTCGGAATAAAATAATTTCTCGGAATAAAATAAGAGACAAAACACACTATAGTTTAAGTATTTTAGCCACTGCTAATAATTCTGGTGCATATGGAGTCATCTCCAAAATGCCATTTGGCTCCAGCACAACTTGACCCGTCAGGGACTTGCCCGTCAACGACTCGAGTACACCAATCAAATCGAGTGTCGAGGCCAATATTTTGGTTAAACCTTGCATTCTTAGGTCAAATTGCAAAGAAAAAATCTGACGGATGCTTGGGGAACCCGCCGCAACTAATAAAGAGACTAGCTTATCCTTATTGACAGATTTAAGCTGATTGACGATTTCAGGACTCTGCATTCCAAAGGCCAGTCGCAGTCGCGACAGTCCAGAAGACGAATAGATATTTTTTACGGCCTCAAGAACTGGCAAAATATCGCGTGTTGGATCCAAAACCAGAATTGCAATATTTCCGTTCCCAACATTGAGCAAAATTTCTAGGGCCCTGTGCGTGAGGACTCCTGGCGGCAGCCCACACTGATGCTCCCCATCAAAATGAATTTCACGCATTTTGTAGTCGTAAAAAACTTCCTCCCCCAGTCCACTGGTATCAAATAGCGCTATTTTCGCACCTGCGAAATGCGACATAAAATATCTCAAGCCCGCTCTCGTGATGGCCGGATGATGAACATCCACGGCCACGGAATTTTTCTGGCGAGAGCGGCCTAAAGACGTAAGTTTTGATTCAATTAAGAACTTTTCTTGGCGAGAACGGACCAGAATTGGTCGTAAAACGTTTAAGAGCTGATGAAGTTGGCCGCCAATCTGCGTTGACTGCACAACATCTATTTCTCGGTCGGATACCGCTAGCGAATACTCATATGGGGCCCGGTTCTTCCAAACTGGCCAGTGCCATAACTCAAGGGGTGCCACATCTCCAGTGATCAAAGCAACATATTGAACGGCCATATGTTTTTCAAGTTCACTGGCAAAGGGCGCTGCCAATACTTGCCTGGTCATGCCGCGGCTGTTGCTGGCAGACTCGTCAACGGTCCGCCAGTCCACTTTATCCGCATTGACGCGGTAAACTCCCTCACGTGCAAGAATTTTTTCGAGGGCAGGAGCCTCGGCACCCAAAACAGAAAACCGCAGGCTAAGTGGGTGGTCCTTGGTCTGCTGTAGCGTGTTGGTATCGCTTTGGACTTGCACAAGTGCCGAATCCTCATTGACAGCGAAAGCTGAGGAACCGTGGACACTTGCAGAGTGTTCATTGGCCACGCGTGACCGCTCCTCCTCATGTGACGTACCTCGGCGCAGCGAAGCCGCCATCCCGACGCCGTTGGTGTTTTTTTCTCCCGCGTGCATTTTCCATTTTCCATGAGAGCTTGGTGGATTAGCTTCTTTTTTTACGAAATTTACCAATATATTCTTACTTTTTGGTGCGCTTTGCGTCGCCCCTGGCAATTTGTTGTATGCACGAGCTAACGAGGATTTTAGCGTTTCGATCGTCAAGGGAGTTTTCTCGATCGTATTCATGTCAAGCTCGATAAGCGGAATGATACGTTGCAAATGTGCAATTAGTTTTTCGGTGTTGCCATTTTCTTCGAAAATTGAGTACAGAGGAATCCACGTCCTCGAGTCCATTGGATTTTCAAGTTCGATGGCTTCGAATTTTTCAGCCGAACTATGCCTATTTTTATCGCTATCAAATAGATTTTTTGCGTTAAGGTACAGAAGGTCACATCGCGACTGCGTGTTAAGACGCGACAACATTTGTTCCTCCGTCAATAAGCGAACGACCTCCCACCACTTTCCTTGATTTTTCACCACCGTCGAGGCAAGCTCCCACTCGGCAATTGTCTTTGCCAGGCCCAACGGTAATTTTTCAGCGGAAATCAGCACTTGAATCGCAATTTTAGCCAAGTCTTTAGGATCCTTGACAGCAAATTTTTCGATAAAACTGCGATCAAGATCGCTTGGACTCGCCACTTCATTAGCAATGGCGAAGTCCGTTAGCCGTTGGACCAAGGCTATCTTACTTGAAGCCCTAGCTCCGGCGAGCAAAGGCTCTATGGCAGCTTGGAGGTTCTTGTGGCCGTTTTTTTGTAATACTAAAAGATTGAGTATAACGAAGATCATTTCTGGCTCGTTTAGTATTTCTTGAGTGTCCAGTACACTGTGGCAAGCCGTCGACACGCCGGTTCGATTCTCTGACCTTGAGCGCAACTGGGCCAATGTAAAGTCCCTTTGCATGGTTTGATCTTTGTCGCCATTGGTCCATTGTTGGAAGAGATCGGCAGCTTTGTCATAGTCTTTTAAGTGGGCCATTATGAGCCGTAGACACCAATGCACAAAATCATTTTTCACCGCACCATCACAGCCTCTAATCTTTTGATCCAAAAAGGCGATCATGACCTCCATTTTAGCCTCGCGGACGCACAGCATCTCAAGCATCTGAATGCTCGGAACATCCAGTGCTAAGGCTCTTTCCTCGGCAATTAAAAGATCGATAATTTCGGCTGGGCGTTCATCCGTAGACATCCACAATTTTAGAGCCGTGTCGCCAGATTTTGTTCGCCGGTCTCCTGCCGGCAGCATCGAGGCTGCCTTAAAATGCCATTTAGCCAATGATGCCGGGTCGTCCAGCAAAATGGCTGTGACAAACTCTTCACTTTCAAGAACCACCTGACCTAGACCGATGGAAATCCGCATGCACCTTTCTCCTAGCGCGGTGAATCCGGCCATCAAGTACTTTTGCGCGATAGCGGAATACTGATCGTCTTTGAAGGCTAGCTTAACCATTGGCTCATCGAATATTTCCTCCAAACAATC
>CANJQY010000070.1 GCA_947476525.1 Oligoflexales bacterium | reverse complement strand
GGGGCGTTCCCACTGGATATCGGCATACTGGAGAGCGAGCTTTAACAGCTATAGATATTAGATGGTTGCATAGTGCGGCCAATGATGGCCGACCAATTTCCCGAATGTCTTGTTACGCATCTGTGCGGCACTACAGGCCAATGATGGCCGACCAATTTCCCGAATGTCTTGTTACGCATCTGTGTCTAGAAATCAAATCCGCTTTGAAGGCCTAAATAGGTCGCGGTTTGCAACTCGGCAAAGGCTGTGCCTCCTTCGGTAATGGAATTACTTCGCCGCCGGTAACCAACGGTGGCGTCTAGTCCGTGTCGCAGGATGCTAATTCGTCCACCAAAATCGATATCGGTACGAGAGCCGAGGGCAATCACTCGGGCGGTGGTGTCGACAGGTTTGGTTGTTGAGACACTCATGGCGTTGAGGTACATCAGATTTTTTTTTCCGACTGGAAATATAAATCCAACGTAGCCTCCGTAGCCGCTGCCCGTCACGTTCAAAATTTCTGCGGAATCGCGTTTTGCGATGACTTTAGCGCCGCCAATCACGGCCCCTAGCTCGAACATCGAAAGTCTGTATTTTAAGATTGTCGATGTCCACACAGAGCTTATACTTGAACTTGTAAGCGCAATATTCGTGGCCTGTGACTCGACGCGGTGCTCGAATCCAAGCTGTTTGTCTGCACCTGCGTGTGCACCAATACCGTAGGTTAGAGATGTGCCTGTGTCATTGCCGGCAACGAGTTTGGATTTGTAAGTGTTTAAGCCGTAATTTGTGAAAAAATAGGCGGTATCGCCTTCACTTGTGTCAATTAAATCTGAGGCATTTGCGGCCCCGTGGAATGTCATTAAAAAAACAGTGCAGACTATTATATATCCCATAATTTTATGTGAGGCTGGTTGCCACGTGAGTGTCGATCGATAATTTGGGTTGCGTTGTGTTTTCATGATTGGACTATCGGCACGATTCTGCCAATCATGAATTACAAAATTTAGGAAAATATAAAAATTAGCAAATTAACGAGCATTTACAGCGATTATATTTAAGCAATCCGTGGTCCTACGGCTCGCGATATTCACATGCCGCCAATTTCCCTAAGGCGTTCGGTGAGGAACTCGCCAGCTGTTATATCGCGAAAGAGGGATTTACCTCCTTGCCGCTGAACGCACGACGGTAATGGCCGGAGGGAAACGTCTGCTCGTGGGTGAACAAAAAATGGCATTGAAAATCGACGTTCTCGGCTGTTGTCTGGATTGACGACGCGGTGCGTGGTTGAACGCAGTACGCCGTTTGTTAAATTTTGAATCATATCGCCGGTGTCACAAACAATCTGTCCTTTAAGCGCATGAACTGGGCGCCATGAGCCATTGCGCTCAAGCAATTCGAGGCCGCCGGTCGTGGCCTCGCATAGAAGTGTAATGAGATTAATGTCTTCGTGAGCTCCGGCACGGATGCTGGCAGGATTTCTGTCGGTAGGAATCGGGGGGTAGTGAATCATGCGCAGCACAGAATTGCCGTTTTCCGCGGCTCCAGAAAACAGATTTTTCGATTCTCCAAGATACAGAGCACAGCCTTCGAGCAGCGACATTGCGCACACTTCTAGCTGACGGTAAAGCTCGAGAAAAATAGTTTTAAATTCTGGTATTTCAGTTGGCCAGACGTTTTCTGGGTAAACTTTGTTTAGGGGATGTCCAGGTGGTAATTCTCGACCGACGTGCCAAAATTCTTTAAGGTCTGAGGCTGTACTATTCTTGGCATGTTCGCGGCCATAGCCAATGTACCCGCGGTGGCCTCTATGGACCAAATTTTCGTAACGAGATTTTTTTTCGACGTTCAGGTCAAATAATTCTTGGGCAATGGAATAGGCCGTGTCGATGAGTTTCTTGTCAACACCGTGATCTTCGACGGTGAAAAATCCGACGTCGTTTAAGGCGGCGCCAATGGTCGCCACGAAATTTTCTTGATCTTTGGCCGTGCCATGCGTGTATGATTTTAGGCTTACTACTGGAATTGATTGGTGGATCAAAATTGTTTCTCCGTGACCGTTTCTCCATGACCGAGTGCCGAACTAAGTGGCAACAGTCTGTGCTACCATGCACAAAAGTTGGTGTAGCATACAGATCAATTCTGTTCAAATAGCAATTTCAAAACGATGTAGTTTAATGCGTCAGGCGCGAGGATCTATCGTTTTGTTCTTTCCATACGAGTATGGCTTCGGCACCAAGCTGTGACGCCTTGAACCGATAGAGATCTCCTAGCACGACGACTGAGGCGACAGCGATTCTCGGTGCATTTATTGGGTAAATGCCCATAAAAAGACTGGTAATTCCCACTGGTGTCCGCCCGTTTAAGGTTCCAGTTTTGCCGCCAACATCATTGGAAATGGTGCGGTAACGTCCTTTGTCAAAAATGCGGGAAGCGGTACCATCGTCAACTGTGCTGCGCATAATTTCGATTAATTGAGCCGCTGTCTGAGGGCTGTAAAGGGCTTCCTCACCTTGATTTGAGGGCACAATTTTTGAATCTGTTAATAGAGTCATGGGTTTTGCATGGCCCTTATTGGCAATGATCGAGGCCATCCAAGCAGCATGCAAAGGGCTGATACTAACTAAACCAAAACCTGCGGCAAACCTCCCTACGGTGTGAGTGGTTGCGTTCACTGCGGTGGGTGGCATCATGTTGCTAGGCTCCACGGCAATGTCAACTGGTAGCGCAGACTCCCATCCATAATATTTTGCAAAGTGGGTGATCGCGCCAAGTCCTAATTGATTGATCGCAAGTTTTGCAAAAAATCCATTGCAACTATGTCCAAAGGCGTGACGTAGGGTCATGGTGTGTCGCCCACGATCATTCATCCAGGTGCCAGTTGGTGTAATGTCTTGCCCGCCACATCCGCCTTGCAGCCCAAATTCTTTATCCGGAGATGTGGCCGTCATTTCTAGGGCGGCCGTGGATACCACCGTCTTGAATAGAGAGGCTGCGGGAAAGCGGTTGTAAAGTGCGGTGTGAGTAGACGAACCCCATTTTTCGGGAGCTCGACCTTGTGCCATGGTTAAAATTGCGCCAGTTTTGATGTCGATGACCACAACACTCGCGATTGGATCGCCGCGTTCAGCGATGAATGCTTCCATTTTAAGTTGAAGGTCCGGATTGAGGCTAGTTGGATGCAGCTGTCCATTTGCGTCGGCAATTCGCGGCAGATCATTCTGCAAGACAATTTTGAAATTTGGGGAAATACGAGTTATGCTTGCGGATTCAACTGGTGAGGTTGAAACGCCCGCAGCGCTAGATGTGACCAACAGTGAGGTGCAAAGTGCACCGGCTGCCAAGTGTATCATTTTGAAAAATCTAACCATATGTAATAATTATACAAGGAATGAATTGTTAAATGCAAAATTTTGGCAATCATTCGTTTCGAGAGTTTTGTGGTAATATAGAAGAAATGGTAAAGCTGTCAGATATAATCGAGAGTTAGGATTTTGAAACTTTATTTCTACATTGTTAAAGAGGTAGTTCCGCAATTTTTTTCGGTGCTGGTTATTTTGAGTACGATTTTGGTGGTGTCGCAATTGATCCGCTTGTCGCAAGCGTTGGTGGCCTTCGGCGTTTCACTTGAAAATATTCTGCTTCCGTTTCTGTACATAATCGTTCCGTTCCTTTCGTTTAATATTCCAATTTCATTTTTTGCAGCAGTCATGCTGGCGTTTAGCCGGTTTTCTAGTGACGGCGAGTATGCGGCGATGCTTGCCGGAGGATTTTCTCTTAGGCGCGCAGCGCGCCCCGTCATGATTATTGCGGTTATTCTTTATTTTGTGTCGTGTTTTTGTGCCGTTTATGGCGAGGCCTGGGGGCGCAAAGAACTCGTTAATTTCTATTTTAGAAAAACGCAAACAGAGGTGGATAACCTCATTAAATATCGTCTGCAGGAGGGAGTCTTTAGTGAGGAGTTTTTTGGCTACATGATTTATGCTGAAAAAATTTCGGCGGATCGCACACGTTTTGGCAACATGATGCTGGCACCTGCTGCGGGTGCCAAAGATAGATTTACGATCCTGGCGCCGACCGGCGGTATTTCTGGATCGGTGATGGAGGGCAAGCTTAATTTAGTGCTCGAAAAAGGAATACTTCATTCTGCAAATCCAGAAATTAATGAGCAATCAATCCTGAAATTTGACCAAATGGAAATCGATTTGTTACGTCTCTTTCGCGAAAGAATTCTTGGCGGAGATGAGGCCAACGATGACTACCGAAGTTATCCACCGTTGCAATTGTATTCGTATATTAAATCTATCGAAAACAACCAGGGCGTAGACCGTCTCATATACTATAAAGCGCGTTACCTCCTTCACAAGCGTATTGCTACGCCTTTCATCATCATTATTTTCGCCTGTTTCGGCATGGCACTTGGTGTGGCCGATCCGCGGGCTGGTAAAAACTTGGCCTATGTAGGAGCTATCGCCGGTATTATAGGCGGATATGTGGTGGTCATGGGTTTTAGCTGGTTTGCTGAAAAAGGAAGCATTTCTGCGCCTATCGCAGCATGGCTGCCAAATATTATCATGCTCGCATTTGCAGGTTTTTTGATGTATCAAAAAAACCGATTACCGCCTTCAGAATCCCCGCTTGACCCTCAGCATATAGAATGGTGGGTGAGGTTTAAGGCGCGTTTCGCCGAGAGCCGCAGGACCAAGGTGTAGTGGCACTGAGATGGAGTGACTAAACCCAGTCACTAAACCGAGTCACTAAACCGGCACTGTTCCATTTTAGGGCGTCAATTTTTTGGTCCGATTATGGCTGGACAAAAGTCAATAATTTCGTCAAAATTCGAGCCAATGTCCTGAATATTTTTTTTTGGGGAGGTGTACCTTGCGTCGTATTGTTGTGACAGGTCTAGGAATGGTGAGCCCTGTTGGGTTGACGGTTGAGGAGTCGTGGAAAAACATCTTGAGCGGGAAGACTGGCGTGGCGAAAATCACTCGCTTCGACACCGAATCTTTTGCTGTGCAAATTGCTGCCGAATTAAAAAATTTTTCTGTTGGTGACGCTATGGAGCCGAAGGAGGCAGGGCGCGCCCCGTTATTCCTGCAGTTTGCAGCGAAAGCGGCCCAAGAGGCGATCCTTAATTCTGGATTAAAGCCGAGTAATTTTAATCCAGACCGTGCCGGCGTTTGTATCGGCGTCGGCCTTGGCTCGCTTGAAACGATCGAAAGCAATCATAAAGCTCTCCTAGAAAAAGGCTCGCGCCGAGTGTCGCCATTTTTAATTCCGCATATGATTGCCAATATGGCGTCGGGTTTGGTTTCCCGGTTACACAATTTTAAGGGGCCAAACATGTGCACCACCACCGCCTGTGCTAGTGGGACCCATGGAATTGGCGATTCATTCTTATATATTCAGTCCAATATGGCTGATGTCATGATTTGTGGTGGTTCAGAATCGGTGATAACGCCACTTGCAATTGCTGGTTTTGCAGTGATGAAAGCTCTTTCAACAAATAATGAGCATCCAGAGGAGGCGTCGCGGCCTTTTGATTTAAATCGTGATGGTTTTGTCATGGGTGAAGGGGCAGGAGTTTTGGTGTTAGAGGAACTTGAGCACGCTAAAAAGCGTGGTGCCACAATTTACGCAGAAATGGTCGGCTTTGGCATGTCGGGTGACGCATACCACATTACCTCTCCGGCACCTGAGGGCGAGGGTGCACAGCGGTGCATGAAAATGGCCATGTCGATGGGACATGTTCCTCTGAATGAAATGGACTACATCAATGCGCATGGGACTTCGACCAAGCTAAATGACCTCTACGAGACAAAGGCGATCAAGGCCGTTTTTGGCGAACACGTTTCAAACGTTTCGATATCGTCTACGAAGGGGGCGACGGGGCACTGCCTTGGCGCTGCCGGCGGTCTTGAAGCAGTTTTTGCAGTTAAGTCGATCGTTGACCAGGTGGTCCCTCCGACCTACGGCCTTAAGACGCAAGATCCTGAATGCGATCTAAACTATACGCCGGGTGAGGCGAAACCGAGGACTGTGCGCTATGCAATGAGTAACTCGTTTGGCTTTGGAGGCACCAATGCCGCCATTGTTTTCAAGAAGTGGAGCCCCTAGATTGAGCTTTGCAAACAGTCATTTGTGGCGTGCGATCAAGTCGGCCAGTTGTCTTGGCGTGTTGGTTTATTCAACACCGTCCCATGCTTTTTTTTCTGAAATATATAATTACCTCAATCACTATCAAGTGGGTGCTGACTACGCAAATTCGACCGACCGTGTGGATTTGTCGTACGAAACGGCGGCAACTGGTCATGTGCCGGATACCTGTCAGCTCATGGATGGGGATTTGTCGCGGCAGCGCTGCCAGGTAGGAATGCTTGGCGGGCATAGCACGGGTTGGGGTCTCTTTTTACAGCCAGCATTTAAAAAACAAGGTTTTTTCTATGCAAATTTCGACGTTGGTTTTCAGGCTCGTTATTTGCGTGGAGAGATTCCTGCAAAAGATCGCGATCAGCCGGGACTTTTGTTACGCAACGCTTCTTTTTCCCTCGGGGCTGTGCTGATGAAGCCCTACCTTCAATTTGGCATTACTCCAGAGCGCTTTCCGGATGTTTTAATCAGTATGGGTCCAGCTATTCAGCTGGCATACGGTACGGTTATTCTTAATGATGATGAAGAAAGGGTGCTAGTAGGCACGTCGTCAGTGACTGGACCCATGAGTCTTATTTTCGGTTTTTTTGCGCTGGAATTTGTGGTTAAGCGGTTTGGTGACGGGGCTGTTAGTTTTATGCTGTCTCGTGATGTCACGGGTTCGGGCCGAGGCACGAAAATTTATCCTAATACTAAAGATGGAATGTCTGATGTTCGGGGTTCATTCAGTCGCAAGGTTGGCGGTTTTGCGTATGGGTTTGGGCTGAAGGTCGTCACCCCGTGGCCCTAGTTGTAAGGCCATATGCGGCCAATGATTCGTGTGAAGGTGATTGTTTTTTTGTGCGGCTGATAGGCATAAATTGCCCATAACCGTCACCCCAGACAGGCAAATAGTGCTTTATATACGGGCACTTAAAGATGTTATGTTACAATCACTTGAGTGCAAGAATTATGGTGCAAGAGTTATGGTGCAAGAGTTATTAAAGCTAATGAATGATGTAATTAATTTACGAGGTGCTGGGATATGGCTTCAAAAAATAATGCTCCGGTAAAATCATCCGCAGCAACGTCGGGATCAACACAAGACAAAGCATGGCTCCTCAGCGTGTATCAAGAAATGTGCTATTATCGGAGGTTTGAGGAACGCGTGCTTCAGGCGTACACCCAACAAAAATTTGCAGGTTTTTGTCATGTGCATATTGGGCAAGAGGCACTTTGTGTCGGTGTGCAACGCGCCCTTCGGCCCACAGATTATATGATCTCTGGATATCGTTCCCACACGCAATCAATTGCAAAGGGCATTCCTGGCAAAGAAGTTTTCTCGGAGCTCTACGGCAAAGTTACCGGTTGTTCAAAGGGCAACGGAGGCTCCATGCACATGTTTAGCAAAGAGCATAGATTCCTTGGAGGGCATGGGATTGTTGGCGGGCAGGTGCCTCTGGCAGCCGGAGTCGGGTTTGCGATTAACTATGAGAAAAGAGACGACATTATCGTTTGCTATATTGGCGATGCGGCGACAAATCAAGGTCAGTTTCACGAGGCCCTTAATATGGCTGCGACGTGGAAGCTGCCTTGTCTATTTGTCATCGAGAATAACCGCTACGGAATGGGAACCGACATCAAACGTACGACCTCGATTGATCATCTTTGGAAGCGTGCGTTAGCCTTTGACATGGATCACGGCGAGGTAGACGGGATGAATGTTCAGACGACCCACGCTTTTCTAGAAGGTGTGGTCGCCGGAATTCGCAAAACAAAACGCCCTTATTTGTTGGACGCAATTTGCTACCGCTATAAAGGTCACTCTGTATCTGACCCTGGGCTATATCGCTCCAAAGAGGAGATGGCTGAGTGGATGGCAAAAGATCCCATTATTCAATTGGGTGACTTTATCAAAAAGTCTAAAATGGCGACTGATGCTGAACTGAAGGCCCTTGATACGAAGGCAAAAGAAATGGCGCGTGCCGATGAAGATTTTGCGGAAGAGCAAGACATTCCTCCAGATTCGCAAGTGTGGCAAAATGTTTACGCGGATTGACTGAGTTGCAGTTATTTGCCAGACGCCTGCAGTGAACGGAATAGAAACCCTTGAAAGGAAAATAATAGATGTCCATTTTAACTTACCGCGAAGCCCTTGGACGCGCCATGACCGAAGAAATGGTTCGTGACCCAAAAGTTTTTTTGATGGGCGAAGAGGTCGCCCAATACAACGGCGCCTACAAAGTTTCGAAAGGAATGCTTGACCGATTTGGTCCTGAACGCGTGATCGATTCACCGATTTCTGAGGGTGGCTTTGCTGGGCTCGGAGTGGGGGCGGCTATGGTTGGTTTGCGTCCAATCATCGAAATGATGACCTGGAATTTCGGTATTCAGGCCTTCGATCAAATTATCAACCACGCAGCCAAGATGCTTTACATGTCGTCAGGACAATTTAACGTGCCGATCGTATTCCGTGGCCCGAACGGAGCAGCGCATATGTTGGCAGCCCAACACTCGCAAACCATTGAGGGAATGTTGACGCAGGTTCCTGGTTTAAAAGTGGTGACCAGTTGCAATCCTGCGGATGGATATGGATTGTTGAAAAGCTCGATTCGCGACAACAATCCGGTGATTTTTTTGGAAAGTGAAATGATGTACGCCATGAAAGGCGAAGTGCCAGACGATGAGCATTTGATTCCACTCGGCGTGGGCTCCATTAAACGCGCAGGCCAGCATGTGACTTTGATAGCCTGGGCTAAAATGGTGTCTCGTGCCATGGATTGCGCCGAACAACTAGCCGCCGAAGGGGTTGAGTGTGAGGTTATTGACCCGCGTTGTCTTCGCCCACTTGACGAAGAAATGATTTTCAATTCAGTCCGAAAAACCCACCGAATCGTCATCATTGAAGAGGCTTATCAGGCAGCCTCAGTTGGTTCTTATATTGCGGAGCAGGTCCAGAGATTTTGTTTTGACGAGTTGGATGCACCTGTCATGCGGGTCGCAAATGAATTTGTGCCAATGCCTTATGCAGAAAGTTTAGAGCATTTGGTTATGCCGGAAGTTGAGAGGATCATTCCGGTGATTAAGCAAGTATTATACATGAGGTAATGCAGCTGCCGTGATTGACGACAGTGCCTGGATATCGAAATTGTAAGCAGCGACGACCACGAGAAAAGGAAAGAACCCATGGCCCAATTAATTATAATGCCGAAGCTCTCTGACACAATGGAAGAAGGTGCGGTCGCCAATTGGCTAAAAAAAGAGGGTGATTCCATTGAGGAAGGTCAAGACCTTGTTGAGATTGAGACAGACAAAGCGACAATGACTTATTCGTCGTTTGCCGAAGGCGTGATCCTTAAAATCCTGCTTGCGCCGCATAAAGCCGCTCCGCTAAATGCACCGATGTGCGTCATTGGAAAAAAAGATGAGACTTATAATCTTGATGAGCTCATTCAAAAGGCTGCCGCGAACATTAAACCAGATAAAAAATCTGGCGACAAAAAACCTGCCCCCACCAAGCCTGCGGTGTCCCCACCGGCGGCCTCAAGTTCTGCACATACGCCACCTGCGGATGCCCGAGTGGCTTCAAACGAGCGTGTGAAGGCGTCGCCACTCGCCAAAAAAATGGCTGCAGATAAAGGAATTAATATCGCGACTATTTCCGGCTCAGGACCGTCAGGTCGCGTGATTGCGAAAGACCTTGAAACGGTATCTTCAGGAGCCTCAGGCCCGCGTGCGGTTCGGTCTGGTGAGGACCGCGTGATTGCGAATACGATGATGCGTAAGACCATCGCAAAAAGATTGCTTGCCGGTAAAAACGAGGCACCTCATTTCTATTTGACAGTTTCTGCGGATATGTCGCGGATGAATGATTGGCGAGTTCGACTGAATAAGGAAGCCGATAAAACGGGCGTCAAGGTCAGCGTCAACGATCTCGTCACACTTTCCGTGGCTAAGGCTCTGGTTAAGCACCGTGAGATCAACGCATCTTGGCAGGGGGACTCTATCCTTGAATACGGTAACGTCCACGTAGCGATGGCCGTAGCGCTACCTACCGGCCTTGTGACACCGGTCATTCGATTTACGGATCAACTGAATATTAGAGAAATTGCAAAGCAGTCGAAGGAGTTGGCTGGAAAAGCAAAGGATGGAAAACTTTCCAACGAAGATTACGCCGGCGGCACGATCACCATTTCTAACCTCGGGATGTTTGGTATCGAAGAGTTTACTGCCATTATCAATCCCCCGCAGGCATCGATTTTGGCGGTTGGGGCAACGATTTTGACGCCATTTGTGGATGCAAAAGGCTTGGTGGTCGTGCAGCCGAGAATGAAAATTACTATGAGCTGTGATCACCGAGTTATCGACGGCGTTATGGGGGCTCAGTTCCTTCAAACCCTTGTCAGTTATCTCGAAGAACCTTTGAATATGCTGTGAGTGTCTCCATTTCATGGATTTTAATCCGAGGACAATCATGAAAATTAGAGCTGCGGTCGCCTGGGGTCCTGGGCAACCTCTTAAGATTGAGACCATTGATCTTGAAGGTCCAAAAGCCGGCGAAGTATTAGTCAAAATGGTGGCGACAGGCGTGTGCCATACGGATGCGTTTACTCTTTCAGGGGCTGACCCGGAGGGATTATTTCCGGTTATTCTTGGGCATGAGGGTGGCGGCATTGTCGAAGCCGTCGGTGCTGGTGTCACAAGTGTTCAAAAGGGTGACCATGTGATCCCGCTCTACACGCCCGAGTGTAAGGAATGTAAGTTTTGCCTCTCTGGCAAAACCAATCTTTGCGTAAGAATTCGTGCCACGCAGGGAAAAGGATTGATGCCTGATGGCACCAGTCGATTTTCAAAAGACGGCAAACCAATTTTTCATTATATGGGTTGCTCTACGTTTGCCGAGTATACGGTGATTCCTGAGATTGCCCTTGCAAAAGTAAATCCCAAGGCACCGCTTTCAAAAATTTGTCTATTGGGTTGCGGGGTCACCACAGGAATTGGTGCCGTGATTAACACGGCCAAGGTTGAGAAGGGGGCTACCGTAGCCGTTTTTGGCCTTGGCGGCATAGGCCTTTCGGTCATTCAAGGTGCCAAAATGGTCGGGGCCTCAAGAATTATCGCCGTCGACATCAACGATAGTAAGTGGCCGATGGCCAAAAAATTTGGCGCCACTGATTTTATAAATCCAAAGAACTCGGAAAAACCGGTTCAGCAGCTTATTGTTGAGATGACGGAGTGGGGCGTTGATTTTTCGTTTGAGTGTGTGGGAAGCGTCCAATTAATGCGAGCTGCGCTCGAGTGTGCACACCGAGGTTGGGGCCAGTCGATTATCATCGGCGTGGCTGGTGCTGGCCAAGAAATAGCGACTCGACCCTTTCAATTGGTCACTGGCCGTGTTTGGAAGGGCTCGGCGTTTGGCGGGGTAAAGGGCCGTTCTGAGCTTCCAGGTTATGTGGAGCAGTATATGGCTGGCAAAATAAATATTGATGATATGGTCACATTTAATCTTCCGCTCGAACAAATCAACGAAGCCTTTGAGTATATGCATCAAGGGAAGAGTATTCGCTCGGTTATTCTTTTTTAATGAAGCAGACAATAGATCTGGCCCATAGATCTGGCCCGTCAAGGCCACAAAATTCGGAGGACCCTCTGTGTCAAAATGGGTGAGGCAGATGTTTTTAGGGTCAGGCATGGGCATTATCGAATTGTTTACGAAGTTCACAAAAAAGTATTGCTAATTTTGATTTTAAAAGTGAGCCATCGAAAAGACGTTTATCGATAATTGGAGGTGTTAAAAAAGGGGACAGTCGGGTGGCACCTTTAGTAAAAAGACCCAAATAAATTTGACAATCGGGTCATTTTATGACCCAATTAAAGTCGGTAATTGGGTCATAATGTGAGGATGAATCAAGCTATGCGTTTTATTTGGCAACATCATCAATGGCCCCTCTTTACATGGCAAGACAATGCCCTCGTAAGCCTGTTAAGTAAAATTCGCAAGCAACAAGGCAAGATTTTAGCTGATTTACATTTATTAGGTGTCGGGAATCAAGTTCAAGTTTACACGGAAGAGGCTATCAAAACCTCAGAGATTGAAGGTGAAAAGCTTGACCTCGAATCGGTTCGATCGTCGGTAGCGCAGAGGCTAGGTTTAAAACATGTCAGTGTTTCCGTCCAACACCGAAATGTCGATGGTCTTGTAGAAATGCTTTTAGATGCTACGAGTCGTTGGAACTCGGCGTTGACTCTAAAACGTCTTTGTGGCTGGCATGCGGCGTTGATTCCTTCGGGACACTCTGGGTTTAAAAAAATTCAAGTCGGAAAATTACGAACAAGCCACGAAGCCATGCGAGTGGTGTCAGGTAGGATAGGAAAAGAAAAGATTCATTTTGAAGCTCCACCCGGTGACCGTGTCGCAAAAGAAATGTCGTTATTTTTGAAGTGGTGGAAGAGCTCAGAAGGACAAACAGATGGTTTGATTCGGGCAGCGATTGCTCATTTTTACTTTGTAACCATTCACCCTTTTGAGGACGGAAACGGTCGAATCGCCCGTGCGATTACAGATATGGCGGTCGCTCAAGATGAGCAAAAGGGAACGAGGTATTATAGTTTGTCCTCGCAAATCATGAAAAGGCGAAAAGCCTACTATGAGGTCCTTGAAAGGTGTCAAAAAGGTTCTGGTGATATCACTGGATGGTTGCAGTGGTTTTTAGAATTGGTGGGGCATACCTTGGACGAAGTGGAACTAAATTTAAATAAATCTCGTGTCACGGGAGATTTTTGGAAAAGAAATAGAAATGTCACGTTGAATGATCGGCAGAGAAAAGTTCTGCAAACGCTGCTCGACTTCGAACCAATGGGCTTTGAAGGTGGGCTTACAAATCGAAAGTATGTGGGTTTGACGAGAGCTAGTCGCGAGTCTGCAAAAAGGGATCTTGCAGATTTAGAAGAGAAAGGATTGATTCACAGAAGTGAGGCTGGCGGGAGATCAATTAGTTATTCTTTGGTGAAAAAATAGTATTTTTTGTCACAAATGTTACGCGCCAATTAAAAATGGTCCATTTGGGAAGATCAGGCCAAAGAAAATGGGGCCAGTTGATGGCCCCATTTTCTTTGGCGCGTTACAGATGAGCCGCTCAAAGATGCGAAGAAATAATCACGCAGCGTGCTCCTACCAGGTACGTGTGCGATTTGATGGATTACAATTGGCTTGGCGTCCGCATGAAAAACTGGCTGCGATGCGGGGCCAGCAAGCGGCACCTAAAACTTGAAAATATATTTATCGGCGCTTCCGTGCGGTAGGCTCAACATAATCCGGAGTGCCGAGCTTTAAAATTCACCAGGCAATATCGTCAACCAAGTTTTTTTGCGAAAAGCGTATAATGTGTGTTGCTACTACAGTATATTATTTTTTTCTCATATCACAACCTAAAGTAAGAGTCTGATAGAATCCGACTCCCATCCGGACATATTCGCCGCTGGATTCATAAAAAAAAGATTGAACATTGTGTGCAGCGAGGCGCATAGGGTACACTAAATAGTGCTTATTCGGAGTTCTCTGAATCAAGGTGCGAGGAGTCGGAAAGGCGGAGTTTACTTCCGGTAAATGAGCATTTTTCGGCGACAAGCAGCGCCGAGTCAGGGGTGGGCTCCGAACAATCAGTAAATATTCGAAACAATCATTTTGCGAAATACCAGAGGTCCTACCTGTGACCAAAACTTCAAATAATTCTCGTGCGATATATTCGAGGCTAAATCTTTTGTTGCTCGGGGCTGCGGTCATCTTATTTGGTGCCGTTTTTCGTGTTTATAACATTGAAGCTATGTCTCCGACGTTTGATGAACCTTTTTATGTGCTGCAAGGTGTGAATTTCATGCAGTACGGCACTCGCTTTTGGCCGCAGTTGCAACCCCCATTTTTTGAATGGCTGATCGGACGGGTCGCCGGATTTGTGGCCGATTTCGAGGACGTACGAACGTTTACAAATATTGCTGCTGCCTTCAGTGGGCCTTACCAGTTTCGCCTCGATTTGTTTTCCCATTTGCCAGAGGATTTGGCGCTGGTTAGGCTTCGTTATATTTTCCAGTTATTTTATTTTATGACCGTTGGTTCTTGCCTTTGGATCGCAAAAAAATCGGGATTCAAACCCCACAGTCTCGTGGCGATCCTGGCGTTTATGCTGCTTGAACCTGCCTTGATTGGCGTGACTACCATTATGGGCAACGACATGGTTACAGTCGCCTTAGCCTCCCTTGCCACGGCCCTGGCACTGTCTGAGGGGGCAATTTTTTCTGTGTTATCAATTATTTTATTTAGTGCGGCATGGGCCACTAAGTGGACCACTGCTTTATGGTGTGTGCCACTGCTTATTGGCGTAGTGACTGAAAAAATACCGCGAAAAATTTTGGCTTTCTGGATGGTGGCGGCCTTCGGAGGCTATTTAATCTCAAGGTGGACTAATGTGCTACCTACCGTGACGTCACAGCTGACTCACCCCAACTTTCGCATGACCTACTTGGACGGTGTGACGAAGACGACCCCTTTTTCCTTCTATTTCTTACAGGCTTTCATGTGTAAATCAAGTTTGGCAGTGCTTGTGGCGCTTGGACTTTCAGTGCGCTCTTGGCTTTCAGGGCGGCGTAGTGTGGTGGGACTAATTTTAGCCGGCATGGTGATTGTTAGTTTGATGCTGTCGAGCCAGATTTTGCCCGGCATTGGCGTACGCTTAATTTTGCCGATTACAGTTTCAGTATTGGTGCTCGTGGCGTATAGCATCGACACGCCAAAAAAATTGGCGGTCATTGTGGCCCTCTTGGTTTTGGAGTGTAGCCTAAATTACGACTCTTTGACGGCCTATCAAAACATTTTAGCTGGGCGTGAGCCAAAACTTATGGACAGCAATACGGATACTGGACAAGGTCTTAAAGCCCTGGTTAAGTGGCGAAAAGGTCATCTCGACCGACCCTTGGCGCTCGCCCTTTTTGGCGGGACCCCACCGGAGACATACGGCCTCACCGACTACGTTCCAATGGAATCATTTCCCATGATTCGCTCAAAAGAGCCACTTCTTGAGGGCGGGAATTTTAGCGGCTATATCGCAGTAAGCCGCAACTTTATGGTTGGCTATATTGTCTCTAACCCTAGTTTAATGGCTTTGAATCAGTATTCTCCAACTCAATGTTTTCAAAATGCTATTTGTGTCTTTGATACAAGGACGTTTAAATGAAGTCTCGCAATTACATATACGAATGCGTGGTAGCCGCGATTTTTCTAGCCGGCCTTTGCATCCCAATTTTTGCCAATTTGGCGCCAATTCCCGTTTATGATGACAAAACTATAATGGAAGCCAACAGTTTTGTCGCCTCGGCCGATTACTATTCAATATGGACGAAGTCTTATTGGGACGGAGTCAAAAAATTATCTCAAAAAGAAAATCTTTTATATCGACCGTTAATTCTTTCAATGTTTACAGGTTTTAAAAACAACTTCCCGTCGCTTCGTCTGCTCGGGATTCTTGCCCATGCATGCGTAGCCTACATTGGGTGGAGAATTCTGCAGAATCGAATTTCGAAGACTACCTCTACCCACCGAATCTATTTACAAGTAGCGGTATGTTTGGTGCTGACCTTTTTTTTATTGGGACCAGCTCAAG
>CANJQY010000069.1 GCA_947476525.1 Oligoflexales bacterium | reverse complement strand
TACTCGAGACCTTCTTCTGTCGGCACTCGCAAAGGCGAAAATCCTTGGAGACGTTGGCAAGCCTGAAGTTTTCAGTGATGGCGGCCTACCCGAGCCCAAACTCACCCACAGATTCTGCTGAAGAGGCAAATTAAAGCACTATGAGGCCGTCGCCAACTCGCAGACTCCATTCAACTCTCATTGACAACAGGAAGGGAGGGGAAAACAGTACGGCCATCATTGGCCGACTAAATTCCCAAATGTCTTGTTACGCACCTCTGATACAAACACCGAGATTAATCGAAAATTAGGCACATTAATGGATAAATTTCTGTTATCATCGCCCAAACATTTAGGCAGTGATTTGATTTATGTTCCGAATGCATCGAGATAGATAGCACATTCATTAACCGTTCAGGCTGCCTGATCGACTATTTGAATTCCGAAATATACATTTGATAAAATCTTGTGGGTGACTCACCCGATAACTGATTAAAAGCAATCACTGCATCACCAGATTCATTCATACCGATACTAAAATCTGTTGACTCGTAATCAGGAGCCGGGGTTATTGAAAATGTATCTGTAGAATTGGACGGAAAAGCTGCAGCCCAAGTTGAGGTTTTAAGTGCTCGGTACATATCTTGAGTTGTTCCACTTCCGTACGTATTCCAAACGGCTAATGTGCTTGAAGCAGACTTAGCACAGATTAATGACCTATTTATTCCATTACCAAAATTATTATGAAACACATTGGCACCACCGGTGGCGGCTGGATGTGTCCAAGTACCAAATATTCGCTCCGAAATATAGTATTCATACATATAACTATAGGTAATGATTACATCGCCCGCATCGTTCATTGCGATATCACTCAACCCTACCGACAAGCCAGCCGGAGAAACGTTGTTCCCTTCGCCTGCAGAAGTCCAACCTGTTCCGTTATATTCGACTAAATACAAATAGGGATTATTCGAGTCAGTAGTTTTAGTCTGAGTCCAGGCAATAACAGCTTTGCCGAGTCTATTCACAAAAACCTTCATGCTTCCAGAAGGGGTTAAAATATGAGCTATGGTATCGCCCCAATTTACAGGTACAGTCCAACTTCCACCACGTCGTTCCATGCGGTGCAATCTAAAATCACCCGCATAATCGGTCCTCTGCGTGTAAATTGCCATGACAACGTCGCCATTATCATCCATGCCCATTCCGCCTAACATCGTGTGCCGCTTTATCGCCGGATTATCATCAGTAGCGACCAAAGTACAATTTGTATAGACAGTTGGGTGAGTCCAAGCTCCGCCACTAGTCCTTGTACTATAGCAAGTTCTAATTGTATCTGTCGTTGGTTGAGCCCAAGCTATTATCACGGCACCGCTATTATTTAATTTCACTTTTATATCATTATATAATACAGGGCTGCCAGCCACCGATATATAATCGTTTAAATCCGCAGGATTCGTCCATACGCCACTCCTTCGCTCAGCTTTATACAATCGCAACGCGGTTGAATCATCAAATTGCGCAAATGCAAAGACAACATCTCGGTTGTTGTTATAGGAAACTTCAACCGAGGCAACACCATCACCAGTCAACGGACTTAATGAGTCACTAAATTGAGTTGGATGAGTCCAAGTACCTGCTACTCGTTCACTATAGAAAAGCCTCGTCTTCAATCCTACATCCAACTGCAAAAAGGCAATAATTGCATCACCGTTACTATTAACTGCGGTTCGCGTATAAGAAACAGAATGCCCTGGTAAAGAAACAAAATTGGCTCTTGCACTCGGTCCGACCCAGGCTCTAATCATAGGAGTTCTAGCCGCTGAAAGAACAAAGACGGATGAACTTGTAACCGTAACCTTAAGCTTAATTGACTCTGTACTACTAAACGTCATGGGTCCCACAGAAAAACTGCCCGAAGTTCCAGATAAGCTTGTTGTTCCGCTTAAAGTCCCCGAAACGCTCGTACACGAAATCCCTGTTGAAGCACCAGCACAAACTGCAATATTTACTTGTGCATTTTCAGCAAATGCACCTCCGCCTGTTTTCAATAAATTTGCCGTCACATAAAACGGAGAGCCGACGGAAATTGTCGTGGGTGGAGTAACTGTCACTGAATCAAGTGTTTGTGATGCAGCTGCGGGGGTCGCGTTTGCCGTCGCGGCAGCAGACCAATTCAATGCAGCATCTTTAGCGAACACGGAATAGTGATAAGTACTACCATTGGTTAAGCCACTGTCGGTGTAACTCAAATTGGTTCCCACATAAACAATGTCATCTGCACCTTGGGAACCACTGGAGTAATTAACACCCGCTGTAGGAGCAAAACTTACAGCAGAAGATAAATGACGAACAATAATATATCCAGCCGTTGAACCAGTACTCGCGTTCCAGACTAGACTCACCATTCCATCGCCAGCGGTTGGAGTTAAACTTGATGAAGCAGCAGGAGCAACAGTATCTGTAACAAATGAACCAAAATTTCCGCAAACACTTTGGTTCCCAGCAGTATCTACCGCGCTGGCATAAATCGTTGTAGTCGCGTTTCCAGAAAGCGCATTTGTAGCCATCGTGTTTACGCCTGACGACTTTGATATTCCAGAGGAAATAGACGTCGACGCACAGGAGGAATCACTATAGAGAGTTACAATTGCGGCCTCACTTAAAGTGAACTGGACCGACGGAGTCGACAAACGGTTAGGCGTTGAAGTAGTAATTGAAAGGGACGATAATACCGGAGGAGTTGTATCGATCGATATTGATTTTTGACCTGCTATACTGTTTGCACCACCATTGGTAGGCAAAGTCAACACTGCATTTGTCCCAATCGAATTACGAATCGTTCCACCATTAAGCGCAAGGGCATTAATACTTTGATAGTCCAAATCATAGGAATTTTGATTGGACGACACAGTATAAGTAAATGTTAAAAGCGAACTTCCTGAACCACTTGAATAATTGACCACCGCGTCCGTAGCACCAACTTCAACTGTTAAAGTTGGAGTTCCAACCACATTTACTGTTTCAGAAAACAAAACCGTTAACGCAATAACGTCGGCAGTTTTGTATATACCATTTACTTTTGTCGAAGAAACAGAAACAACAGTGGGGGCATTACCTGCAATGACGATAGACCTACCAGACCCTAGACTACCTAAATGAGATCCGACAGGTAGGCTCAAAACTGCCGTGTTTCTAGCATTATCAGTAATCGTTGTGGAAGTCGTCAATGCTGAAACTGATGCAACGTCCAAATCAGTTGCTGTGTCGGAACTTCCAACTGTATAGCTAAAAACCAAAACGGAAGTGCCCGAACCTGACTTATATCGCGCTAGGCCACCACTGTTCAATGTTATTGTAGTTAGTGCGGGATCTTCAGAAGCGACGTTTACGATTTCTGAAAACGATAGCTGAATATCCACAATCGACTCTGCTGCATAGGTGGAATCGGCAGAAAAAGAAGTAACGCTAGCGATTGTGGGTTTTTGAGTATCCACTGTGAAATTAATCTTTACATAGGGCTGCCAAAAATCATTTATGCTCGGTCGTTTCCAAACATACAAGACATGGACGCCTTCTTCTAAATCCTCATTGGGTTTGTAGGAAGCTTCGGACCTGCCTTTGAGAGTCGCAAGAGGCTCTTTATTGTCGGTTGAAGCATAGTACTCAGATGCTTCTGGGTCTTTGTCCCAAGTTACTTCTGCTGAAGGGTCATTTGTAGCTATAGATTTTTCCGTTGAAAATTCTACAGCTCCGTTTGTAGATGTTTTGCATTTGGAATTCGGTTTTTTAGTACATTCTGATGAAACCGTAGTCTTAAGAGATGTGTCACAGGAAGTAAAGTTTAACTGCATCAATGCGACTAACGCAATTGGATTGACCATTGAACGAATAAATATATCAAAAATTTTGTTAAACTTCATTTAGCAGCTCATTTCTAAAACGCCCACACTTTCATTGCTCAATTAAACAAAGTCTTTGGATCATTTGCCATTTGTCTCAAAATATCTGCTCCACTCGGTGGGAATTTACATTCATATTTGACAGAGGACTTTACAATAATCGCCAAACGAGAATTACATTCTTTCTAACCTCCACTCAGCATGCGTGTAGACCTAAGGACACAGAGGGCTCCGCAAATATTGTTGGAGCAGCAACAATAGAGCCAAAAAGAACTGTGTTTAAGAAATACATTTTTCGCAGTAGGATCAACCTCAAAACCCAGGGATACTCAAGGCCATCCTTGATCTCCTGCGCTCATAGGTTCATCGGCAAAATCTGCCTACAGCTTTAACACAATTATCAAAAAATAATTCAACCCATTGTTTAAACAGGGTTAAATACTCACCTCAGAGACTGGCTGCCCAAATGGATTGGCGAAGTGCGTCAGTAAGAGAGTTACTCTGGAGGGGGTAACTAACGGTGATGAGCGGACACTTGACGTAAGTGTTAGCTGCAAGTTTTAACGGCAATAATTTCGTTTTTTTGGTCTGTTTCATTGCGTACGATTTCACGCAAATCCATGGCACACGCGCCGCAGCCTGTGCCCGCGTGACACGTGTCGACAATCTGTTCAAGGGATTTACCTTGCCTGACCAAGTCCATCACTTTTCGGTCAGAAACACCTTTGCATAGACATAAAATCATATTTTTGAGCTCCGAAGTGATCATAAGACGACATATCGTAAGCTTACCCCAATTGAGAAGGATTCTCAATTCATTATTGAGAATAATTCTCATTATCTTTAAAGGACAGCCTAACGCCTAGCGTCCGATCTCTTTTAAGGCCAATCTCATAGACTGAGCCCCTTCAGACACCTGAAGCCACTCTTCCTCTAATTTTTCACTACTTTTTTCGATAACAGAACGCTCGGCACCTAGCTCCGCGAGCTTTGAAAAGGCGGATGCAGAGGCTTCCATTTGCCCATCCAGATCTTGCATTGCTTTCAAATTAAGGGCCATCATTCGGTCTAACTCGACTAGGCGTTTCTCGTTTTTTTGAAGGTCTCGCTTCATCATTGAAATATCTGTTTCGGTCAACGGGATTTTCCCGACAGGCGCAGATTCCTTAGCTTTTGACTTCTTTGGAGCTCCTGCTTCAACTGCATGAACGGGGGCCGGGTCTAAGACATCGGGAAACCCGCATTGTTTTGCGAGGCGTTGGTAGTCTTCTAGTTTTCCAACAAATAACGACGAGCGCCCATCAGGCAACATCACAAACACATGGGTGCATACTGCGTCAATAAAATTTCGATCGTGAGACACAAACAACAGCGTGCCCTCGTAGTCTTGCAGGGCTGCGGTTAAAACCTCTACGCTCGACAAATCAAGATGGTTTGTAGGCTCATCCATCACCAAAAAATTGGCGCGCTTGGCCAATAATTTTGCCAAACCTACGCGTGCCTTTTCACCGCCGGAAAGAACACCTACATGCTTAAAAACATCTTCTCCCCGAAAGAGTAAACTACCTAAGAGACTTCTGGCCTCCCTTTCACTTGTTTCCGTAGAGCTCATCATCACATTATCTAAGGCTGACCGATTGACCTCTAAAGTGTCCAACTGATCTTGGGCAAACCAGGCCATTTGTACGCCGTGGCCTTCGACAAAAGTTCCGGCCAGTGGTGCAATATGACCAGCAATCGCCTTCAGCAAGGTAGATTTACCGATACCGTTGGCACCGATAACCGCAACGCGGTGTCCCCGTTCAACGAGCAGTTGAATGCCTGTGGCCAAGGGTCGATCGTAACCGATCGTTGCATTATTAATTTTGAGAACCTCTCGTCCAGACGCAGAGCCGATGGGAATACGCAGTGCGATAGAATCAGCTCCACCATCCGTAGGCACGGAATCTTCCATTTCTCGTATCCTTGCAATCATCTTCACTCGTGACTGCGCCTGAGCTGCCTTCGAGGCCTTCGCTCCAAAACGGTCAACAAACGACTGCAGGTGCTCTCGCTGCCGACGAAGGGTATCGGCCGTGGCCGCATCTTGTAGGAGACGGAGTTCTCTTTGTTCCAAAAACGACGAAAAATTACCTTTGTAGGCGGTCAAGTGACCATGACTCAAATACACAGTATAGGTAGGAAGGCGCTCCAATAAACTACGGTCGTGAGAGACAAAAAGAAGGGTTCCTTGGTACGACTGCAGCCAACGCTCAACCCAAATCAAGCTCGGTAAATCAAGGTGATTTGTAGGTTCATCCAGAATTAGAAAATTAGGATTATTAATGAAAATTTTGCCAAGCTCTAAACGCATGCGCCAACCACCCGAAAGTGTGGAAGGGTCGACCTTGATCATTTCTTCCGAAAAACCAAGCCCCTTTAACACTGCACGCGCCTCGGATTCCATTGAGTATCCGCCTTCGCGCTGGAATTCAATGTCGACCATTTCAAAATCGTGAAACGTCTTATCCGAATACTCGTTGGTCATTTTATCGAGGGCGTCTCGATGCCGGCGATAGAGGGCTTGCATATACCCTTCGCCACCTGCCACCGATTCTTCTAGCACTGATGACGCAGGGTTAGGATTTGGCTCTTGGGGCAAATACCCAAGGCGCACTCGCGGTGGAACCAGGATGGTGCCACCGTCAATCTCTTGGGAACCAGTTAAGATATCGAGCAACGTTGTTTTTCCAGCTCCGTTTGCACCGACTAACGCAATGCGCTCACCCTCAGGAAAATGATAGGACACATTATCGAGAATCGGCTTCACACCAAAAAATTTTCGTAGACTTTCAACGCGAATCAAAGCAAAAAATCCTTAACGAGGTATTCAAATAGTTTTTCTGAGTTAAAATCCAAGCACCGCTGCCGAAGGTCCCAGCGCATTCAGGAACCTGCTAGGAAACGGCGTCGCGAACTTCCTCGGCCGAACAGTAACTTAGCCGACACCCCGTAGGAATTCGTACGTTAATCATGTCAGCAATGACGTCAAAATTAAAGGATTCCGTCACCAAGCCGGAAACCACCCGCTTAAAAAGAGCCTCCACTTCCTCACTAATAATCTGGTGCCCGTCGTCGTCAAGACGTCCCGCGGCCCGCGCCAAATCTTCAAGATTTGAGGTCGACCAGCCGTTTTGCGACAGTCCCTCGTTAGGATTTTTAATACTTCCGGATTCCACCTCAAGAACCATAATTTTAGCAATTATTTCAGAGGCCCACGCTGGACAGCCGTCCACCGGAATGCCGACGTTCGCACCAGTCTCATCGCGCTCCATTTGGCCTGTCGTCATGCTGGTCGGTCCTTTTTTGTGAGGTCATTCGTTATGCAAATCATAGCGAAATATATAGAATTTCAATGATTTCATCAATTTGTTGGCTTTCTTACCACATTTCAATGAACACAGGCAAGGGCAATGCGTATTACTTAGGTTTTATCCGAGGGCCACCCCCCACCTAAATTCGCTAATTGTCTGGCATTAAAGGATTTCTCTAACCTGCCGATAGTAGTGCCATGTTTACCTAGCTTAACCACGAGGGTTCAATGGTTGCTGTAAAAACTTTCTCCCCAAATAAAATACTAGCTCCAAGCAAACAAATGGAGACTAAGGCTCCGCAAAATGTTCACATAAAAGTCGAGCCTGGGCACCTCCTGTTTTCTAAGGGAGATGTAGGAGGCGACTTATTCTTTATAGAAAAAGGAACCGTAGAAATATTTGTCACACAGCTAGACCAAGAAATCGTCTTAACAGAAATGAGTACCGGGGAAATCATAGGTGTTATGACCCTTCTTACGTTAGACCCGAGACTCGCCTCCTGCCGCGCAAAAGACCTGGTTATCGTCAAAAAAATTTCTAAAAAGGCTGTGGCCAGCTTAATTGCAGCCCTGCCAAAGTGGCTGCACATTGTGTTGAAAGAATTTACGGGAAGGATTGTCGAGATGAATCGCCGGTACTCGGAAACGCTGGTTGACCTTAAAAAGGCACGTGAAAATCAGGTTACCCCCCTTTTTGTGGCCACACAAATGGCTCCTACCGCCTCCCTCCTTGCCAGGGGCCTCAAGGATGCCTCTGAATCCGTCGCCGTTAGCGACCTTCTAGGACAGTTGGTTATATCGCTAAATCAACCAAAAGAAATGATCAGCAATATTTGGAAAGTATTCGTATCCACAGGATGCGTCACCGTGACAAACGACTCATCTAAAAAAACATCTGTTGTTACTATTAAAAATCTTTTGATGTTGGCCACCTTCACCGAGTTCGTTGCGGGTGCGAGCAAAGGGTCAAATCGCAAAATATTTCGCGCAAAATTTACGGCAAGTGAAATTCAGTCGCTGACAAAAATTGGCACCATGTCCCAGAAAAATGTCTACGGGGCGGAAATTCGCGTGTCAGTGAAAATGTCTGATTTGACTACGGAGCTTGAAAAATTAAACGACGGCAAGGTCGACCTTGGTGCCCTTGATAAGGCTTCAAAGGCTGGACTAATAACCTCGACCGGAAACGGTGATACATTAGTCCTAGCCTTTGCACCGGTTTTGCTCGTGCAAACTTTGGGATTTTTGGCAGCCATTAAAAAGCTATCTGGCGAAATCGAATCGAAAGAATCTCCCGCCCCAGCACCAGACAGCACTCCGTCCTCAGACGAAGCCAACAACACTGTAGAAGAACTACCTGCGGCTGGGTCCACGCCCGCCGCGTGAGGAATTTCCACCTCTGCCACCACCACCAGAAGGACGACGCCCGCGGGACATCGGAACCGCTTTTTCGTTGCCGGTAGGAGCATCCTTCAAGTAGGCATGCTCGGTGACCAACGGTATTTTTATTTTGGTTACGCGTTCAATCTGATGGAGCAAGCCCATCTCTTCATGATCACAAAAAGACATCGCCACACCGGTCGCCATGGCACGACCCGTTCGCCCAATTCGGTGGACGTAAGTTTCAGCTTCGTTTGGCATTTCAAAGTTAATAACATGAGTAATGCTGTCGATATCAATTCCACGGGCAGCAAGATCACTGGCCACAAGAATTCTAACCTTTCCATTACGGAAATCTTCCAGTGCTCTTTGACGGGCGTTCTGAGATTTGTTACCGTGAATCGCCGCAGCCTTTATTCCGTGATCATTGAGCCAATTTTCAAGCTTGTTCGCATTATGCTTTGTACGCGTGAAAACTAGTCCCTTCTGAACTTTATCGTCGTCGATAATATCCAGAATTAAGTTTTTCTTGTCGGCGCGAGAAACATAATACAATCTTTGATCAACCAATTCAGTGGTGCTGGAAACTGGTGTCACCTCGACGCGAATGGGATCGTTTAAAATTGAGTTGATCAACCCCTGCACTTCACTGGGCATGGTCGCCGAAAATAACAGGTTTTGACGGTCGCTCGGCATCATCTTTAAAATACGGTTGATATCGTGAATAAATCCCATATCAAGCATGCGATCAGCTTCATCCAACACTAAAATTTGAATGTTGCGAAAATCAACGGCTCGTCGGCCCATTAAATCAAGTAGTCTTCCTGGCGTGGCCACCAATATATCAACTCCGGCCTTTAAAGAACGGATCTGCGGCTCAAGGCCGACTCCCCCAAAAACAACCGCCGTCCTAAGTGGCAAGTTACGGCCGTAAACCACAAAACTTTCTTTAATCTGAAGCGCCAACTCACGAGTGGGTGCAAGAATTAACGCACGTAAGGGATGGCCGTTGACCTCGGCATCACTGAGGCGCTGCAACATCGGTAGGGCAAACGCCGCCGTTTTTCCTGTGCCCGTCTGCGCACAACCAAGAATATCTCGGCCCGCAAGAATACTGGGAATGGTCTTTTCTTGAATCGGAGTTGGTGACTCGTAGCCCTCAGCTTGAACCGCACGAGTAATCAGGTCTTTAAGACCCAATGCCGAAAATTGAGCGGCACTGACCAAAGGCTTTTGGGTTGACGTAGGACTAACCTCGGAAGATCCCGAGGTTGACAGGTGGGCAGCCTGGGCTGGGGCCTTTCTGGTCGTGATAGGCTCGGAAATCTGATCGCGATTTTGATCGGAGGTCTCTTTAGCTTTGTTTGAACGAAATTTGTCTAAAAAATTTAATACCATTATCTATTCCTCACGGGCCTAAAATGGCCCTAACTGGCCTGAATCAGGCACTAATCTAACGTTGGTCATTTACATCCTAATGTAGGACTGCAAATTTCTTTAATTGTGTGCACTATCTAATCTAATCATTGAAATAGTGATAGTGCCTTTTTAAGCTCTGGCATAGGAAGTCCAATCACCCCTGACTGCTCACCACCGATTTTGGTAAACAAATGGCGGCCTTGACCCTCGACGCGGTAACACCCCACGCATCCTTTCCATTCCCCTGTGGCCACATATGTTGTGATCTCGCTTGCGCTCAAAGGTCTCATCACCATGGGGATATTGACCACGGTTTCAAATACAGTCTCAATAATTCCAGATGGATGCACCTGCACTAGGCAAATTCCTGAATGCAAAAAATGAGTCTTCCCCTGAAACTCCGTCAGCCGAGTGATGGCCTCTTCCGAGGTTTCAGCCTTTTCAAAACTAATTCCTGCCAAACTTAGCACCTGATCGGCACCAATGATCAAAGCACCAGCCTCGGATCGTCGTGCAACATCCCAAGCCTTAAACTCTGCGCGCTTAGCGGCTAATATTTCAGGAGGAAATCCCAAAACCGATTTTTCGTCGCCGAGTGCCGGGGCAATTTCACAAACAATCGACGCGTCGTCCATTAGTTTTTTTCTAAACGGTGAGGTACTGGCTAACACGATTCGTTTTGATTTGCTCATGGGAATATGCTTTTATCCGCTTCTATGTTGGATCAATTAATTATAAAATCTAGTGCATCCCCACCACACTTAGTAACGGCCTACGCCCTACCAAGCCCAGGCGAGATGACTGCCACTCAAGATACAGAGCCTGAAAACTTCAAGCCTGAAGAGTTTCTACGCCTTGGCCAAGACCCAACCTCTATCACAGCTCGCGGCGCAAAACTATTTAAGACCGATGTGGAAACTTATATTAACTGGCGTTGGCACATGCGCCACCAAGTGACGACAGCCGCCGAGGCCGCAAAGGTGATGGACCTAGAGCTCGCCGAGCAACAAGGTTTTTTGGAACTAGATCATATTTTTAATGCCGGGGTTACTCCCTATTACATGGGTCTCATGGGGGTCCCAAGTAAGGACGGGCCCTGCCCAATTCGCCTACAAGCCCTCCCCCGCTCAGAAGAACTATCCGACCGTTACGGTATTCTCGATCCTCTCTTAGAAAAAGAGCACTCGCCAGTCAAAGAGGTCGTACATTTGTACCCAGACCGAGTGGCTTTTTGTGTGGCCCAACTCTGCCCCGTTTACTGCCGCTACTGCTACCGTAAACGCCGTGACAACGAAGCAGGCCTCCACTTTAATCGTACCATCGTCGACCGCGGCATTGCCTACATCGCATCAAACCCTGCCATTCGTGACGTTTTGATCACAGGTGGAGATCCGTTTATTGCCAGTGACGGGGCCATCGATAACTTATTGTCGCGAATCCGTGCGATCCCACACGTCGAGATCATCCGCTTTGGCACCAGAACACCCGTAACCCTACCCTACCGTGTCACAAAAAAATTGGCGTCAATACTGGCTAAATATCATCCCGTCTACGTCAACACACATTTCAATTGCCCCGAAGAATTGACGCCAGAAGCCAAAGTTGCAGTCGAAAATCTTGTCAATCAGGGCATTCCTGTTGGCAATCAGGCCGTCTTGCTCAGGGGCGTCAACGACACCTACCAGCGGATGTATGATCTCTGCCGTGGGCTCCTCATGATGCGAGCTCGCCCGTACTACCTTTTTCATCCTCACAACGTCGAGGGTACCGAACACCTTAGGCCTTCCGTCGACGTGGGTCTAGACATCATGCGAAGACTTCGGGGAAACATCACAGGGTTTGCCATACCCACTTATATTATTGACACTCCAAGCGGAAAAGTTCCGATTACACACAACTACGTCCTAGGACGAGACGGTGAAGATTTGTTGCTCGAAAATGTTCGCGGTGAAATTTGGCGCGAAAAAGGCGTACTTTCATGAGCCGAAGGCGAAGGACCTCGGCCGAGTTGCTACCATGATATCGCAGTTTCACCTCGCTGCGTAAGCCATTCATTAATGGCTGAAAAGGGCCGCGATCCAAAAAATCCTCGGTAGGCACTGAGGGGTGATGGATGAGCCGATTTCAAAACCAAATGCCGCTTGTGATCAATGAAATCTCCTTTTTTCTGGGCATACGCCCCCCAAAGCACAAACACAACACCATTACGCTCCTCGGCAATCCTTCGAATCACTTGATCCGTAAACGTTTCCCATCCCTGACCTTGATGACTTGCAG
The DNA here is from genome assembly GCA_947476525.1 of Oligoflexales bacterium. Lineage (GTDB taxonomy): Bacteria > Bdellovibrionota_B > Oligoflexia > Oligoflexales > RGVZ01 > CAMDKS01. The sequence goes on along the minus strand of CANJQY010000069.1, from coordinate 3,649 downwards.
CCACCCCGTCGTCCACTGTGAGCACGCTGTTTAATAGTAAAACTCCTTGCTCAGCCCAGCCCTCCAACGAGCCTGACGTCCTCGGCGAAATTTTCAAATCGGCAGCCAGCTCTTTGTAAATATTCACAAGGCTTGGCGGCAGCTTGAGCCCCTCGCCCACGCTAAAACAAAGGCCCGTCGCCTGACCACTGCCGTGATAAGGATCTTGCCCAAGAATCACAACCTTGACGCCCTCAAACGAGACCCTAGCCAAGGCCGCAAACCACAGTTCTGGACTCGGGAAAATCATTTTTTTTTGCTGAAGTTTTGCACCTAAAAATGCTTCCAAAGACTTAAAATACGCTTTATCGACCTCGGGCTGAAGTCGACAGCGCCAGCCCTCGGGCAGAGCCCTGAAACGGTCACTTAAGCTCGCAACGAGATTTTTGGTTTTCAATACTTTTGAGTTCATAATATTGTCATGGCTAAAATATTGTTAGTGCTGAATTATTTGGTCCAGAAATCCAAGGCAAGCCTACCAAAAGTTCGTGGACTCTGCCAGCCAGTAGGGTTTCACTTGGGTTTTAGCAAAAAAGAATGTTAACCTGTGCCCCATGGTTCGTCTTTTATTAAAATACTTTTTGCTGCTATGCATCCTGATCGTAGTCGGCTCTGTGATTGGCCCCACAGGTTTTAACGTGGATTTGGACCTGTTGACGACCATTCGGCTCCCGAGGGTTACGACGGCCCTGTTTGCCGGTGCAGCCACTGCCGCCGCAGGAACTCTCAGCCAATCCTTGTTTCGTAATTCCTTGGCCACGCCGTCCATCATTGGCACTGAGGCGGGAGCGTCATTTTCGCTTGCACTTGCGACGATGCTGGCTGCACAGTATGGAATCGGATTAGAGGTCGGCAATCCAATATTCTACACCAGCATCGGGGCCGCCCTTGCGACCATGTTATCCTTAGGCATCATGCGGTTTCGACCAGAGGGCCTTGGCAGCAGCAGCGGTGACAGCATGGCCCGTTTACTACTAGGCGGTTTTGCGCTCAACGCAATGTTTGCGGCGGGGTCTGCTTTTTGTCTTTCAATATTGATGGAAAATGGCGCCGGAATGAGTCTTTATCATTGGCTCATGGGTAGTTTTTCTGCTCGCACATGGGATCACGCATTGGGAATCACTGGCGCCTATTTCGTGTGCGTAGCCTTAGCCTTTCGCCTCGCTCCAACACTTGACGCACTTTCCTTAGGCGATGAAGCGTCGCGCTCCATCGGCATAGACGTTGCGAGAATTCGCTGGCAAGTTTTACTGATCACGTCGATTTTGATCGGCTCGTCCCTAAGTTGTGGTGGTGCGTTGCCATTTGTTGGACTTATTGCGCCGCATTTTGCCCGCTTACTCTCAAAACCTCACGTTAAAATTTTGTTGCCCCTAGCGTCAATCATTGGTGCTATCTTGGCGGTTTCAGCAGATCTTGTAGCTCGCACCCTTAGGGCTCCCATCGACATGGACGTAGGCTTACTAACGACTTTAATCGGTGCACCGTATTTTATCTGGCTGCTGATTTCAAATAACGGCTGGGCGGGAGGAAAATCTCGTGATTGAAATTAAAAACATTTCGATTGAAACTCCGAGACGCATAAAAATCCTGCACGAGACGTCCATGCAATTAGCCAATGGCCAACTACACGTGGTCATTGGCCCGAACGGTAGTGGCAAAACCACGCTACTGAAAACTATGGTGGGGCTCCTTCAACCAACACAAGGTAGGATTTTTTGCGACACATTACCGATCAAAAGTCTCACACCAAAGGCCATCGCCAGTCACATGTCTTACGTCGGCTCCGAACACTCCAATCCATTTTCTTACACTGTTGAAGATATTATTTTATGGGGCCGCTGGCATCATCACCAAGGCCACCCAACCTATAAAGATCGAGTTGCAGCAAAGAATGCCGCCCAGAGCCTCGGCATCGAACATTTATTTGCACGGACATTCAACACGTTATCACTTGGCGAACAAAAAAAAACGCATCTCGCCAAATCTCTGTCCTCCGACGTGCAACATTACGTTTGGGATGAGCCGCTCGCGCCATTAGATATTCGAGCTTCCCTAGAATTGATGGTTCTTGCAAGATCCCTTGTTCGCACAGGCCGGCTGATTGTCGTGAGCCTTCACGATATTCCCCTAGCCCTTCGCTATGCCGATTCCCTGTCGATTCTAGAAAACGGAAAAATCACATGGCAAGGTATTCCAAGTGACCCGTCGTGTTTACTAGCTATTCAAAAAGTTTTTGGCGTGACTATTAATGAGAGGCAAGGGTCTCAAATCAATATCACCCAAACTTAAGCGGGGCGTTAAGCGCTGACGCCAATGCCGATGAAAATGCTTCTGGAGCCTCTATAATTCGGACGCCAAATTCTTCTTTGGAGCGATTTGCGACTGCGTCTACGGTTCTTATCACAACCGCCGTAGCTCTGATTTCCTCTCGTATCAAATGACCGTCTGGATAGAATACCAACTCTAAAAGCGTTTTATTCTGAAAGGGAGCTTGTTCTCGAGGATCATCCAGCTTTAACAGGATGCCTGATGCAGAAATATTCTTTGCGGTAAACGACAAGAAGTTTTTGGTACCAAATGTTTTAATTCCAACTTTCCAACCAATAGTGACACGCGGCGCCACAACCTTCGACGGCTCAACCTCCAAACTACCTTTTGCCAAACGACTCATACGTCCCCCCTGTTCATTCTTTGTACATCCTGCCCCAGGATTATCCGCAGGGCACTGCCTGCCTAACGGATAGATTTAAGAAAACATAAGAACTATTTAATTAATCCATTGATTTCAATAAGGTGCAAGAAAGTGCCGAGCCCACCTTACGTCATTTACAGTGCAACAACGACTCGGTCAACCGCTCATACTCCGCAAGGCACTCGGGATTAGCTATGGCCAATAGGTTTGGCACGCTTTCGCGATGGATGATCTGCGTCACTGCCATCTCAACTTTCTTACCACTTCGAGTGTAAGGAATATCTTTCACGGGGATAACTTCAGCAGGTACATGGCGAGCGGTTAGTTCATCTCTAATTCTCGTTTTTATTTGTTGGGCCATTTCGGGAATCCACGTTTGACCGGCCACCAATTTAACAAACAAAACGACCCGAGTATCTTCGCCAACAATTTGGCCAATGGCTAAGGAATCTGCGACAAACTCAACGGTTTCAACGGCTCGGTAAATTTCAGCAGTACCAATTCTCACTCCTCCAGGATTCAAGGTTGAGTCGGAACGCCCGTAAACAATGATACCACCGCGCTTTGTCACCTCGATAAAATCACCGTGCCGCCAAACGTCCCTTCCTGGGTAATGGTCGAAGTAAGCTTTTTGATATCTAACCCCATTTGCGTCGTCCCAAAAACAAACGGGCATCGATACAAAAGGTTTCACACACACTAACTCAGACTTTTGCTGCACGACCGGCCGCTCGGTTTCGTCCCATCCTTCGATGGCCATTCCAAGACCAGGTCCTTGAATTTCACCGGCGTAGACAGGCAGCATCGGATTGCCAAGCATAAAACAGCTGATGATATCGGTTCCCCCGCTAATCGAGGCCAAATGAACATCTTCAAACTGCTTGTACACCCACTCATAATGAGCTGGCAGTAACG
>CANJQY010000068.1 GCA_947476525.1 Oligoflexales bacterium | reverse complement strand
GCCTGCACTTACATAACTTTTAAAACGAGCGTCTACGAAAAAATCCCCCTTTGAAAGAGGACCCTTTCCACAACCGGAATCTGGATCCGTGGTTGTCACCACAATTCTCCAGTCTGAATCCTTTATCGCAGAAAGGAGTGGCGCCATTCTGCTAGCTAAGTTGGCTTGCTCTTCGGCCATCGACCCACTGCTGTCAATAACCACGACTATGTCGACCACACCCTTGGCAGTGACGTTATAAAGTTCATTGCCTGTCGCTCCGGCCGTGCCTTGTTTGACTTCTAAGTTGCGCACCTCAAACGAATCTTGCTTGAACAAGCGACTTTGAAGTGGTGGTATCGCCGGAGCATTTCGTGAGGTTCCTCTAAAAACTTCCGTTTTGCAGGATTGAATGGTCACCAGAAAGCAAACCAATAAGTATAATTTGTTCATTTTATTCTCCTCTAAATATTCGTTTCGCTTTCCGCACAAACTAATCGACAAGATTTCGCCTTTTATCGGTATTATGTACAAGAAACTGTAGTAATTTATTTGTATTCAATAATACTTCATAAATATCAATATGTTATATTATGACCGCAATAGCCAATTGTGTAAAAGAAAAGCGATTAGGCGTAAAAGACAGGCTCAATTGCGTCAGGTGCGTCGCCTAATATCAGCAGGCGCCTAGCAGATGTTCTTTGCAGCCCCTAATAAGGAATAGGAAGAACCCCGTTTTTCCGTTACATTCCCTAAACTTAAATTTAATTTTGGTATAGGGAGCGCTCCTCAATATGTCGACACAATCCTTTGATTTAATTGTAATTGGTGCTGGGCCCGGTGGTTACGTTGGCGCAATTAGAGCCGCTCAACTAGGACTTAAGGTCGCACTCGTTGAAAAATTTCCACACCTTGGCGGAACGTGCCTAAACGTTGGCTGCATACCCACTAAATCTCTTTTGGAAAGTGCCAAAACTTGGGACAAATTGCAGCACATCAATGATCTAGGATTCGAGGCCGGCACGCCTAAATTCTCGTGGAATAAAATTATGGCGCGCAAAGATAAAATTGTCGATGACCAGCGCAAGGGTCTGCGCTTTCTGATGAAAAAAAATAAAATTGAAACGTTTGAAGGCCATGCTCGCATCGCCGGTAAAGGAAAAGTTAGCGTCACCCTTGCAGACGGCAAGACGACCACGCTTGAAACCAGAAATATTCTAATCGCCACAGGCAGTCGTGTACGGCAACTGCCTTTTGCTAAATCAAATGGCAAAGGAATTATGAGCTCTGATGATATTTTGTTTATAACTGAAGTTCCTAAAACTCTAGCCATCATCGGTGGCGGAGTTGTCGGCATCGAATTTGCCAGCCTTTTTGGACGCTTTGGCACACAAGTAACCGTGATTGAAGCCATGCCCCAAATTCTCCCATCAGAAGATGAAGAAACCGTCAAAGAACTGAGTCGCTGCATTAAAAAACAAAACGTGACGATCGAGACAAACGCTAAAATAACTTCCATTGAAGACAAAGGCAAAGCTGGTGTAGTCCTGACCACCACAGAAGGCCCGAGGACTTTTGAGAAAGTTTTGGTTTCAATCGGCCGAGAACCTGTGACCGATGATATTGGACTAAGCACAATTGGACTCAACACCGAACGCGGATTTATTAAAGTCGACCTTGCCACCTACAAAACAAATGTTGACGGTATCTATGCGATCGGTGATGTGATCCCAACTCCGATGCTTGCGCACACCGCTAGCGCTGAAGCCATGCACGCAGCTGAAGTAATCGGCGGTAAAAAGCCGCACAAAGTTCATTACGAAGCCAATCCGAGCGCCATCTACACCTACCCTGAAATCGCTTCCATTGGAATGACCGAAAAACATCTCAAGGAAAAAGGTATCGACTACAAAATCGGAAAGGCGCCATTTAGTCCTATGGCCAAGGCAAAAATCGAAGACGCCACCGATGGGTTCGTGAAGATTATTTTTGAGCCAAAATATCGTGAAATTTTGGGAGTCCACATCGTGCACGCACGCGCAACTGAGATGATTGCGGAATTTTCATTAGGCAAAATTTTGGAAACGACCGTTGATGAAATTGCTCACACGATTCATCCACACCCCACACTCAGTGAGGCCATTATGGAGGCTGCACACGCAGCCCTCGGCGCGGCTATTCACATGTAGCCTTACGGATAGGTATAGACTAAGTATAGACTAAGTATATACCTAGCCCAAATAGAGACCTCTAGTGACGCAACCGCCTATATAAAACTGAGAGCGAGAACCATATGAGTTCACCAGACACAGATCCAGTCACCGAAGTAATCCTACCCTCTATGGGCGAAGGCATAGCCGAGGCCACGCTTGTTAAATGGTTAAAAAAAACGGGTGACACTGTATCAAAAGATGAACCCCTACTCGAGGTTTCGACCGATAAAGTTGACACTGAGATCCCCTCGCCAGCAACCGGAACACTTTTGAAAACGGTAGCTTTAGCTGGCGCAACCGTAGAAATTAACGCCACGATAGCTTGGATTGGACCGCAAGGTGCAGATATTCCCGCAAGCTTGACCAAAGTAACTGGAGCCTCTGCCTCGAAAAAAATCGGTCAAAATCGCTCCACTTCGACTAGCAACAGTGACGCACATTCGCAAAATTTGGGACGGTCAAACCAGTCTGGATTTTTTCACGAAGGTTCTACCACGACTCGATCTTCCCCACTCGTTCGCAAAATGGCCAGCGACCTTGGCATAGACCTTCGGCGTGTTCAAGGAAATGGCCTTGCAGGGCGAATTACAAAAGATGATTTGCTAACGTGGCAGAATAATCCGACAGCTCATGTTGACGCGACTCCCAGCGTTGCGCCACTGCTTGCACGTTTGCCCACAGCCACCAAGTCGGGCATTGAATCGCTTGAAGGTGTCATTGTTCGCCGTGAGAAAATGACTAAGATGCGTCGCTTGATTGCCGAGCATATGGTTGAAAGTACACGCGTATCGCCACACGTTACGACTACTTTTGAAATCGATTTGCACCAAGTTGTAGCCATGCGAGAAAAACACAAACAAGCCTTCGCGGCTCGCGAGGGATTCAACCTTACTTTCACACCCATATTGATTCATGCCGCAGTAGAGGCGATTAAGAAATTTCCGATCGTGAATGTTTCCGTCGATGGCGATGATATCTTGTGGAAAGACTCCATTAACATTGGTTGTGCAGTGGCTCTTGGTGACGAGGCAGGCGGCGGATTATTAGTCCCCGTCATCAAATCGGCCGAGACGAAGTCACTCGTAGAAATTTGTCGTGCCTTGCAAGATCTAGCGGCAAGAGCTCGCTCCAAAAAATTAAAGCCTGACGAAGTGATGGGAGGCACGTTTTCCGTGACAAACCCTGGGGGCTGGGGCTCGATTACTTCCATTCCCATTATCAACCAGCCCCAAGTAGCCATGCTCGGCATTGGCGCAATCGTCAAGCGACCGGTAGTGATCGTTCAAGAAAAAAAAGAGCAGATTATCATTCGCCCAATGATGATGGCGTCTTTGACTTTCGATCACCGAGTGATTGACGGAGAAGGTGGTGCCAAGTGGCTGGCAGAATTTAAACGCGTTCTCGAAAATTGGACCGTCGAACCACTGTCTTAAGGCGTATAAATTCCGCCGCTGTTGAGAAGCACAGTGTTGTCAAAGCCGCCCCATATAATCATTTTGCTGCCCGTCCACACGGCCGTATGCTTGTAACGTGCGGCCGGAGCAATAGTTGATGTGGTCGCCGTCCAAGCGTCGGTGGATGGATTGTAACGTCCTCCGGCACTGGATTGGGGTGAATAGCCGCCCCAAACGATCATGAGCGAGCCAGTCCATATGGCTGATTGGTCAGCAACTGCCTCAGGAGCGCCCGCAGTGGTTGTGGCTGTCCACGCATTCGAAATCGGTTGATATACTCCACCTGTGTTGGTAACCGTAGAACCACCACCCCACACAACCATCTGGGTATCCGCCCAAACAGCCGAGTGCTTCGTACGTATACTCGGCACGCTTGTCGCTGTAGTCGCAGTCCACGTATTGGCGTTGGGATCATAGACGCCGCCCGTGTTGAGGTCAGATCCATTCGCTGCCGTCCCGCCCCATACAATCATTTTTGTTCCGGTCCAAACAGCTTTATGGGAATAACGTGCTGCAGGTGCACCCGTGTCTGTGATTGCTGTCCAACTATCGTTGAAAGGGTCGTAGATACCACCCGTGCTCAAGGCGTCAGTTCCGTCGGTACTGCCTCCCCACACAATCATCTTAGTGCCAGTCCAAACGGTGGCCGCTTTCGCACGAATTCCCGGTGCACCAGTCGATGTTGTTGATGACCATGAGTCAAATTCAGGATCGTAAACGCCGCCGTCGTTGAGGCCAACAATCGTTGTGGTCGCAGACCCGCCCCACACAATCATCTTAGTGCCAGTCCAAACGGCTGTGTGAAATTTTCGAATCGATGGCGCACTCGTTGTAGTTGTCGCTGTCCACGAATCAGCGCTAAGGTCATAGGCGCCTCCTGAATTGTAAGCACTCGCTGTCGTTGGGCCACCACCCCACACAATCATTTTAGAACCAGTCCAAACCGCGGTGTGATCGTAGCGAATAGCCGGTGCACCCGTCACCGTGGTCGCGGTCCAAGAACCAACTCCTTCTAATTGAGTGTAAGAAACCATACTCGTACATACCGAAACGTTTCCGGCTAAATCACTGGTTTTTGCGTAAATCGTCGTTATCGAGCCCGAGGTCAGAGTCGAGGTCGTGACGACATTTGTGCCCGAGGCGCCGGTGATGGCCGTCGCAATCGAGGATGTGCATCCAGATTCACTGAAGAGACCAAGACTATTCGCACTGGAATCTTCCGAAAGCGATAATGTTACCGCTGGCGTCTGACTGATGTTAGGTGATACCGGAGAAATCGACGTGTAGCCGATCGTCGGAGCCGTGGTATCTATCACAAATGATTTGTTAGCCCCAAGGCTGTTAGCCGCTCCCACCGCCGCAAGGGTCAAGGTCGCGGCGTTCAGTGCAGAGTCTCGAATCGTAGCGGAATTAAGGGCCAAAGATGTTGTTGCCGCGTAGTCAAGATGAGTGGAAGTCTCACCCGCAGCGACAGTGTAGTTGAATGTTAGAACCGTTCCTGGAGATCCACTCGAGTAATTGACCACGGCATCAGTACCACCAGTTTCGAGCGTTAATTGTGGAGTGCCAGTTACCGTTACTGATTCACTAAAGGTCACAGTTATCGCCATGACTCCTGCCAATTTATAATATCCATTCGCCGTTGCCGAGCTAACGCTCGTCACCGTTGGCATGATGCCGTCATGGGTGTAGGTGACCAGACTAGTACACACCGAAGCGTTGAGGGCCGTGTCAACAGCTACGCCGTAAATCGTGGTCGTCGTGTTGGCCGAGGCATTAGTTGAAAGGACAATTCCAGGACTTGCAAATACCGTGTTGCTTGTGGCCGATGAGACCTCCGTGCTGCACCCAACATCATTGTAGAGGGTCACTGTAGACGTTTCAGAGCCCGTTCCAAGAATCGTAGGAGTCAGAGTCGAACCTGGATTTGTGACACTAACCGCCGTGAAAATTAGGGTTGGCAGGGTTGTGTCGATGATGATGGCTTTGTTGTTACCAAGGCTGCCTGCAGCCCCAGGGCTTGCCAGAGTTAACGTCCCATCGTTGAGAGCCAGGTCTTTAATCGTACCGCCATTTAGGGCCAAAGAATTCGTCGCAACGTAGTCCAAGTCAGCAGATGTCTCGGTTGCGGCCACCGTATAATTAAACGTTAAAACAGTCGATCCACTGCCGCTTGCGTAATTGACCACCGCATCCGTGCTACCGGTTTCAAGGGTTAATTGCGGTATGCCTGTGACGTCCACCGCTTCAGAAAATGTTACCCTAACCGCAATCACAGAGCCCACTTTATACGAGGCGTTAGGCGTGGTCGACGTAACCCCAGTTACGGTCGGAGAAATGTTATCGTGGGCGTAAGCGGTCATACTTGTGCACGCTGAAACGTTACCCGCCGCATCGGAGGCTAACGCATAAATATTTGTGACTGCATTGGCTGTCAATCCTGTGGTCGTCACGGCATTACTACCGATAACTCCGGTGACCGCCGTCGCGGTGGAACCCGTACAGTTGGCCGCACTAAAAAGCTCAAGGGACGACGTAGCGGTCGCCTCTGACAAGGTGAGTGTGACCTGAGGCGTTTGGCTAGAGCCTGGTGAAACGGGTGAGATAGAGCTGAAGGTGATCACAGGCGGGGTCGTATCGATGATGATGGCTTTGTTGTTAGCGAGACTGTTTGCTGCCCCAGGGCTTGCCAAAGTTAAGGAGGCGTTGTTGAGGGCCAGGTCTTTAATCGCACCGCCGATTAGGGCCAAAGCTGACGTCGACTGGTAGTCAAGATTAGCTGATGTTTCAGATGCGGCCACCGTATAATTAAACGTTAAAACAGTCGATCCACTGCCGCTTGCGTAATTGACCACCGCATCCGTGCTACCGGTTTCAAGGGTTATTTGTGGTGTGCCTGTGACATCCACCACTTCAGAAAATGTAACCGTAACCGCAATCAAAGATCCCACTTTATATGAGGCGTTAGGCGTGGTTGACGTGACCCCAGTTACGGTCGGAGAAATGTTATCGTGGGTGTAAGTCACCAGATTCGTACACGCCGAAGCGTTGAGGGCCGTGTCAACAGCTACGCCGTAAATCGTGGTCGTCGTGTTGGCCGAGGTATTAGTTGAAAGGACAATTCCTGGACTTGCAAATACCGTGTTGCTTGTGGCCGATGAAACCTCCGTGCTGCAACCGACATCATTGTAAAGGGTCACTGTAGACGTTTCAGAGCCCGTTCCAAGAATCGTAGGAGTCAGAGTCGAACCTGGATTTGTGACACTAACCGCCGTGAAACTTAGGGTCGGCAGGGTCGTGTCGATGATGATGGCTTTGTTGTTACCGAGGCTGTTTGCTGCCCCAGGGCTCGCCAGAGTTAAGGTGGCGTTGTTGAGAGCCAGGTCTTTAATCGCACCGCCGTTTAGGGCCAAAGCTGACGTTAACTGGTAGTCAAGATTAGCTGATGTTTCGGATGCGGCCACCGTATAATTAAACGTTAAAACAGTCGATCCACTGCCGCTTGCGTAATTGACCACCGCATCCGTGCTACCGGTTTCAAGGGTTAATTGTGGTGTGCCGGTGACGTCCACCGCTTCAGAAAATGTTACCGTAACCGCAATCAAAGATCCCACTTTATACGAGGCGTTAGGCGTGGTCGACGTAACCCCAGTTACGGTCGTGGAAATGTTATCGTGGGTGTAAGCGGTCATACTTGTGCACGCTGAAACGTTACCAGCCGCATCGGTGGCTAACGCATAAATATTTGTGACTGCATTGGCCGCGAGTGAAGTGGTCGTCACAGCATTACTACCGATAACACCGGTGACCGCCGTTGCGGTGGATCCCGTGCAGTTGGCCGCACTAAAAAGCTCAAGAGACGACGTAGCGGTCGCCTCTGACAAGGTGAGTGTGACCTGAGGCGTTTGGCTAGAGCTTGGTGAAACGGGTGAGATAGAGCTGTAGGTGATCACAGGCAGGGTCGTGTCGATGACGATGGCTTTGTTGTTACCAAGGCTGTTTGCAGCCCCAGGGCTTGCCAGAGTTAAGGAGGCGTTGTTGAGAGCCAGGTCTTTGATCGTCCCTGAATTTAGGGCCAAAGAATTCGTCGCAACGTAGTCCAAGTCAGCAGAAGTTTGACCGGCCCCTACCGTATACGTAAATATTAAAGCCGTACCCGGGGACCCGCTTACGTAGTTGACCACCGCATCGGTTCCGCCGGTTTCAAGCGTCATTTGAGGCGTACCAGTCACATACACGGTTTCGGAAAAATTTATCGTAACATTGATCGCATCTGCAACTTTATAAGATCCATTTGCTGTTGACGAAGTTACCGATCCGACCGTCGGTGCGACGGAATCGTGAAGGTAAGTAACCAAATTCGTACAGGCTGACGGGTTTCCAGCCACGTCGACCCCAATCCCATAAATAACAGTTGACGCATTGCTGGCTACGTTAGTCGTGAGCACGACGCCAGGGCTAGTAAAAGTTGTACTCGCTGTTGCTGCCGAGGTTGCTGTCGCGCAATTAGAAGCAAAATAAAGCGAAATTATCGAGGATTCAGAAGCCGCACCGAGAATCGTTGGCGTCAACGTTGACCCAGGATTTCCCACACTAACTGATGCGAAAGAAATCGTCGGCATCGTCGTTTTTCGAATCATCGTGCCGCTGGATCCGTAAGCATAATTCAATGCCACATCAATCAGCTTGACGCACACCTTGTAGGACCCGTCTACGGTCAGGACTGGGTTGCTGGGAATCACTGCAGAATACGTCAAAGAACCGTCGCACGTCGTAGCCGAACTCACAGCCGCATAACCGCTTGTGACAATATCCATTCCAGTTGCCGCAGTGATTAGGGGACTATTGACGGATTTTTCTGTATTGTTAATGTAGCCGTCGGCTGCGTCGTTCGCTAAAGAAGCGGATGTGAAGCTAGGTGGAGTGTAGTCTAGTGTGAACTTGACGCTGTTGCCGTACGTTACATTTCCCGCAATATCCTCAAGTTTTGCGCAAATTTTGTAATCGACCTGAGCTAAACTTGCGAGTGATGAACTTAGGATTGACGTCCCGGCGTAGGTAGCACTACTGCAAGCCGTTGTAAAAGGCGAGACTGCATAGGTGTAAGTGTCATAACCTGCAGCCACTAAGGCACCATTAATTGCTGTCACATTTAGTTTTTCAAGGGTGTTCACATAAAAATCCGAGGCGTCGTTTGCCAACGCTAAAGATGTAAACACTGGAGGAGTAATATCTATCGTCCACGCACTTTGAGTTGGAACCAGCTGCAAGTTGCTTGCATCAATAGTTCCAAGCACACACAAAAGCTCCGCACCAGAAGTTGGAATAGTTTCGACAATATGTGTCGCAATTGGCACTTCAGCGGAATAGGCCGCGCCGGTACAAGTCGTACCGTTGAAGATCAGCGCATATCGATAAGCCGTAAGATATTCACCAGAAACAGTTACATCCAAATTTTGAACATTACTCGTAGCGGTCGTCGGCGCGTTGGTCAAAATCGCTTTCGCCCTTGAAGGCGTTGTCGCTGTTGCTGTGACTATCGGCGAAAAATCAACGGGTGATCTCAACGATGCCCCACAAATATTAAACGAATAGCTTGTCGATTCATTCAAATCTGGAACCGTGTAAGAATAGGTTGACGTTAGACGGTTATAAACGACTGTGACAATCGTTGCATTCGAGCAATCCGCTAACGCGGCCCCCGTAACGGCGGCTACCACAGAAAATGAGCCGTCAACCGAGGCGTCAGCTTTCCACGTCAATTGTATATCGGAGGGAGTAACGGCCGATGCTGTAACGCTCTCAACTTCGGTTGGTGGCCGAACAAACTCCTTGTACTCGCCAGGCAAATTACCAGCCGTATCAGCCAGGACCATGGCCATTCGAGGATTACGAATTTTGAATGTGGAATTTATTTTATTGCCAGCTAGGGCGGTCATCCCTGATACAAGACCTGATTGTTTTATGCCAGATTTCGCTGCCTCCGCTATCCCGTAGTCTTCTTTGAATAGAGCAGTAATATTTTTTGAAGTGACCTTAACCCCCGAATCAATCGACACTTCAATATCTTTTCGCACCGCGGTTCGCGCGATATCAACGCCTGCAGCGTCGACAATATTTAGCATGACAGCCTCACTAACAGCTGTAAGCGCAATCGTGTTCGCAAACAAGGTCCCGGTACTAGTCAACGATGCGGTTGATTCCACGGCTATCGTGCCTTGACGAATTGTAACAGATGTCGTGCCAAGCTTGATCACGGTGTCCGCAGTGAGAGATACCGCTGACGACAAAGAAGGTTGCGCTGATTGCTTTACATTAGGATTCGTGCCCTTACCACCGGGGTGCGTCGATTCTTCACCGCTCGCACTATCGGAGTCAGATTTCTGGCAAGCAGAGATCATTGAGATCAAAGCGATCAATAAATTTAATTTGTGTTTCGCACCTCGGATCATCCCTAACACCCCTCCCCAATTAAGGAATCGGAGGTTTTTAAGCACTACGTGAGAGAAATCTGCATTTGCAAAGAAATAACAATATTTTCAGCACGTTACGCTAATTATTTAGGGTGGATTTACAAGGTGTTCCCGCAAAAAACTATAAGTCATCGTCAAAATTGGCGATTTTGACCAAACCCATGTTTTGTATCACGGTCAAACAATAATAATCTGATGGCCGAGTGGTGGCCTTTTATTCCATTTTGCCGACTGGAATTTCGGAGAAGCGATGAGCTAGGACAGGTTCCTGCATTTCGATTTCTGAACGCAACATCACCACGCGAGGGATAGCCTTATTCAACCATCGTTCGGCAATCCAGGTACGAGTCGAATCAACTTTTATGTCGTCCATCAAACTTTGAGCTACACACACCGCTATTTTCATCTCGGTGATTCGCTCAGCATTTAATAAGGCCGGACGCATATTTTCAAACTTCACAACATCTCTTGCAATAGTGCGAATCATCTTTCGAAGGCGAAGAGAACTAATGCCCGTCACCGTCGAACGTACGTTGGTTTTCAACAACTGAACCATGAGGCTAATGATGGCGCCGTTAAGTTCTTGCTTTAAACGAGCTAACTTCCTGCGTAATTGATCGCGCTCGGAAATTTTGGCAAACCTCAATCCCAATGCACTCTCGATGAAACTTGTTGGACGACGAATCACATCTTTCAACGTGTCCTTTAAACACATGAGTGCCTGAATTTGGGTTGTTCCCTCATATATCGGAATAATTAAACTCTCTCGCAGCCACAACTCGGCAGGATATTCGGTCGTAAAACCATATCCACCGTGCAACTGAAGGCACATGCGTGCGTTAAAAACAGCCTGCTCACCAGCGAAATATTTTACCAGAGGAGTCAATCGACGCACCCGGCGCAAATTTTTAGTTTGGATCTCCTTGATTTTTTCTCGATGCCCATCGGTCAAACTATCATCTTCTCTAAGACGTCTAGCGGCCAATTCACAAATTGAATTTGCATTTCCTGCTGCAAAGCTGAGTGAACGAGCGGCTTTCGTCGTCACTTCCATATCGAGTAGCTTTTCAACAATCATTTCATGCTGTGCAATCGGACGGCCCCAAGTCTTGCGAACCTCGCAGTAGCTTTTCGCTAGCCGATAAACCTCTTCCATAATGCCGATACCCTGAAACGCAACGCTTACGCGCGCCTCGTTCATCAAATGAAGCATGTATTGAAATCCATGACCCTCCTCGCCAATCAGCTCAGCCGTGGAACCGTCGAATTTCAATTCACAGGTTGCCGAACCGTGCAGCGCAACCTTCTCCTCAAGCTTTGTCACATCATAATTGCGGGTGCCATTGTCATTTTTTCGAAAGCACAAATAGAGATTCAAAGCGCGAAGCCCAGTAGCCCCCTTTTTTCCTTTGCCTAAAACTAAGGACACCTGACCATTACCATTGGTGATAAAGCGCTTTGACCCATATAATTTCCAGTTGCCGTCGGATTGCAATTCGCCGTAAGTTTTAATGGCACCCAGATCAGAACCTGTATCTGGCTCGGTTAATGCCATATTTCCGCTCCACTCGCCCGAGGCCAGACGAGGAATAACGCGAAGTTTTTGCTCCTCTGATCCAAATGCCTCAATGATGCGGGCAATTGGCGCAAACCAGGTGACGTTCAAATAAGTAGATGGACAAGCGCGGTAAAGAATCTCGATCGCTGGCAATTCAGCAGCCACCGGACTCGGCAACCCGTCATAACTTCCAGAGATTCCAATGGTAGAAACACCTACATCCATCAGTAAGCGCAAGTTTTCAGTCATTGCAGGTGGATATTCTACCTCGCCATTTTTTAGGACTAGGTCTTGCTTTGACACTGCAATTTGATTGGCTGAAATGGTCGATCCCGCCACCTCGCCAATTTGTGTGACTAAATCAACAAACAATTTTCGGTATTCTTTTGCAGTCGATACATGCAGTGTTTCTTTATCGTCGTCAGATGCCAACGAAAATAAAGTGTCCCAATCCACTCGTTGCTCGAATTGAAACTCAAGGTCGGGATTGTCGGTATAGAAATTAGATTTATTTTGCATGTAAACTCCTACCTTTCGCCAAAATCAATTCCTAGGTATAATTTATCTAGAACGCCAAAATCTGACATTTTCCAGTCGAATTGAACGGCCCAATCTAGTAGACTACGAACAGTCATCCAAGGAGAATTGCACGTGCGAGGCATCTTTTTCACATCTTTGTCTATTTTATCAGCTAACGTTGGCGGTTTTAAGAGCTTGTTTAGTGCTTTGGTCGCTTTATTGACGTTTTATCCTGCGGGCGCAGGGTATTCTGAATCGATCAGAAGCGGTAATTCTCGGGAAGTTTGCCGTAAAACAATCAGCGGCACGATGAGTAGCCTTGTTGCCGATAGTGCCCAAGCAGAAGACTCTGTTGTGCTCTCTGAGACCTACGCCAAAAAATCTAAGCAACGAGAAGCCGAAGAAGAATTAAAAATGAAAGCCATCAACAAAAAATTGGAAGGCAAAGATTTTACACCTGACACGATGGCCCAACAACAGTTAATTGGCACCAGCATAAAGGTGTATCACACTCAAATGCTCGACAGCCTTGAGCAACTAGAATTAGCCAAAAAGAAAAAGACTGAAATCAATACTCGCCTTGCCAAGCTTCGCAAAAATGTCGAGCTGCTTTTTACAATTTCTATGAACGATGACCCCGAAGGGGCTTCCCGTAGGCTTTTTAATACCATTGAATGGCGAAGTCTTTGCCCAAAATACCGAGTCCTGTGTCCGTTACCCGCCGAGCATTTGCTGATTTTAGTCTCTATAACCGATGAAATTGACGACGTCGATCAGGGGTGCCTTCATTATTCCAAGCTCAAATAAAAACCCTAAGACATCTGGCCTTCTGCCAACAGAGTTCTCGACGCTTCCACTGTCGCCTTCTCTCGTGGCTGTAGTCCAAGAACTAGGATTCCTAAAACTAACGCCCATTCAACGCCAAAGCATCCCAATCCTATTGAAAGGCAAAGATCTTATCGGTCAGAGCAGAACTGGTAGTGGGAAAACTGCTGCGTTTGCGCTGCCCATTCTCGAGAAAATAAACATCCACTTATCACACGTCCAAGCTCTAATTTTGTGCCCAACCCGTGAACTCTGCGCGCAGGTAACCCGAGACATTCGCAAACTTGGGCGCAATCACCCTGGCCTCAAAGTCTTGCCGCTCGCCGGCGGAGTTCCCGTCAGACCACAACGAGATGCCCTTGAAAAAGGGATCCATATCGCCGTTGGAACCCCCGGCCGAATCCTCGATCACATCACCAGAGAGCACCTAGACCTCTCAAAATTAGGGACGGTTGTATTGGATGAAGCCGACCGCATGCTCGACATGGGATTTGAAGAAGAGATGGCACAAATCCTAAAAGCCACCCCAAAGTCGAGGCAAACCATCTTTTTCTCCGCGACGTTTCCCGAAGAAATTGAAGCCATGAGCCGATCCTACCAGCGCAGCCCGTCGCGAATTACAATTTCAGAAAAACCAGAAGCTGCTGCCTCCATACGACAACTCGTGTACGCAGTCACGAGCGAAACAAAACAAACAACGCTTATATCGCTCCTTCAAGAGTTTCAACCCGATTCGGCCATCGTTTTTTGCAACACCAAAATGGCCTGTAACGAACTCGTAGAAATTCTTGCCCGTGCAAAAGTCAGCACAGCCTGCCTCCACGGCGAACTCGAGCAACACATGCGCGACAGAGTCATGGCCAGATTTAGAAACAAAAGCATACGGGTTCTTGTTGCGACAGATGTCGCAGCTCGAGGCATCGACGTCGAAAATTTGGAAGTCGTTTTCAACTTTGACCTCCCGTCTAAACCTGACGTTTATGTGCACCGCATCGGCCGCACTGGCCGTGCCGGCAAAGCAGGCCTTGCCATATCACTAGCCACACAGCGCGACACAGTAAAAGTCCAGTCTATTGAGGCATTTACGCGCAGCCCCCTAGAGAAAAAATCTTTATCGCGATTCGCCCCTCAAAAAGACGGCCCAAATAAAACCCCATTTTCTCACGACGCTAAAATGGAAACCCTTCTGATCTCCGGCGGCCGCAAAGAAAAAGTGCGGGCCGGCGATATACTAGGTGCACTCACCGGTGATGCCGGCGGATTAAAGGCTTCTGATATCGGAAAAATTGAAATTCACGACAATTTTTCCTACGTAGCCGTCTCCGCAGCCGTCGCAAAAGTTGCCCTGCAACGTCTCAATAATGGCAAAATTAAGGGCCGAAAATTCCGCGTCGAATTCGTTTGATTCTCGTGGCAATGATAAATCCCTGCCTATCCGGTTGCGGTACAATGCTAGCTGCACTACCTACTACAATCCATAGTAGCTCTTGAGGAAAATCTGGACATGCATTAGGCTTTTCCCTAGAGGTCGATTGTGCAACTCAAAATGTATGACAGTTTAAAAGAGATTGCCCAGGTAAAATGGGAGAACCTTGAACACGGTGACTTTCCATTTTCGCGATACGCGTTCCTCCTTGCCCTTGAGAAGTCCGGATGCGTCGGTGGAAAGAGCGGCTGGCTACCCGCCTACCTCACACTTTGGGAAGACAATACACTTATCGGAGCAATGTACCTTTACGAAAAAAACCATAGCTACGGCGAATATATCTTCGACTGGCAGTGGGCGGCGGCCTATGAACGCTGCGGCGAGCCGTACTATCCTAAAATGCTTTCTGCGGTGCCCTTCACTCCAGCCACGGGACCTAAGATTCTAGTGCATGGAGCACGCGACAAATCACTCATTGAAAGGGCCTTACTCACTGCTGCCCGCGACGTGATGACCAAGCGACACTGCAAATCGTTTCACGTTCTTTTCATTCCAGAGCAGGATGTGGACGTATACCGTGAGCAGGGTTTTATGATTCGTCATACGTTTCAGTACCACTGGAAAAATCGTGGTTATCGAACCTTTGACGATTTTTTAAAAGACCTAAAAGGTGACAAGAGAAAAAACATCCTTAAAGAGCGACGGGAGGTAAACGCCCAGGCTATGACGATTGAAATTGTCACCGGTGACGCTCTACGCATCGAGCATGCTCGGGCCATGTATCAATTCTACCGCTCAACCATCGAAAAGATGCGGGCTATCCCTTATTTAACTCTCAATTTTTTTGAACGAGTGATCACCACGATGCCCAATCACGTGGTTCTTTGCCTTGCGCGTAGCAAAGATTCTTCTCCAGACCAATGGGTGGCCGGAGCCCTGAATTTCAAGATGGGAAGGTCACTCTTTGGTCGATATTGGGGCTGTTTGGAGGAATTTAGCTTTCTTCACTTTGAATTGTGTTACTACCAGACGGTAGAGTATGCCATAGCGAATGATATTCAACTATTTGAGGCCGGAGCCCAGGGCGACCACAAGCTTAGGCGTGGTTTTTTGCCTAATATGACCTATAGCGCGCATTTTTTGCAAGACCATCGGTTTCACAATGCGATTGAACTCTACACCAAAGACGAGGCGAGGCTTCTTGCGGAGGAAATTGAGGCGGCAAAATCCCATTACCCCTTCAAAGAGACGCAGTCGTAAACAGCGCAGGGTCAATTTTTGATAGTTTGACAGAATATTGATGTCGTGGAGGCACAAAAGATGACTGAGAAACTGACCACTAACGAATTGCAAGCGATCACTACGGCCACCCTAAATCACTATGGTACGCGCGCTCACGCTTTTTGGGAAGGAACTAAGGATCACGACGTCCAACAAAACTATATGGCCTTTCTCGGCGCTATGACACCGGGAAAGTAACGCGGGCAACGGTCCGTAAAATGCCAACGCTGGTCGCATTC
>CANJQY010000067.1 GCA_947476525.1 Oligoflexales bacterium | reverse complement strand
ATAGGCATTAGGATCGAGATGAGATCATTCGCTATCTCAAGCACCAAGGCATTAACTACGATCCACCCTCGAAAGCACCAGCAGCGTCTAGGCACCAGTCCCTGAGGTTTGATCCCGAAGAGCCCCCATCGTCAAAAAATTAGACACTCCAAGTCATTGACGTTTCAGCGAGTTGTCAAAGCCACTGCAAACGTCGCAGGAGGTAGCACGGGGATTGTGCTTGGTGAAAAAAATGGTCAAATGATATTTGCAACCAATCATCATGTCTTAGGCACTGAAGAAGAATGTCTTGGAAAATATGGGGGTGTCGGTTTTAAACTCCTTAAAATTTACCTTCAGTGCGCAAAAATCTTGATTACGAATGAGGCTCTCGACGTAACGCTGTTTACTGTGAAGGATTTAACCGAAGAAGATGCGGCCAAATTACGATTAGTGGCCACAACTTTTTCAAAGGGACTGCCAAAGAAGGGGCGCAAGCTCATTACCGCAGGCCATGGTAAGATTGGTATTGTGATCAATAGCGACAACATGTCCTCTCCAGACATGAAAGCCGACGACTCAGATAACTGTAAGATTTTTAGTCCAGACAATGAAGCTCGTTTACTCCCAGATTCCGGCCGTGATGTGTGGAAATTTGCAATTGGCTGCGAGGGGTCACACGGTGATTCTGGGTCAGGAATATTTGATCGCGACACCGGAGAGCTCGTAGGAATTCTTCACTCTGGTCAAGGTGGCGTCAAGGAGCGAGACCCAAGGGTTACCGATTCTGCTTTCATATCAGAAATATATGACACATCGTCTGAAGCTGTGTGGAAAGAGCTGACGTATGGCGCGCCATCTTCAAAAATTCATGAGGTTATGGGAGAATTCATTCCTTAATAGGAACCCACATACAAACTCCCCAAAACAACTATCCTGCCGAAGTAAAGGAGAATGGATAAGAGACCTCAACCGGCTGACCACCGCGAGGAGCCGGAAATTCCCAGCGCCGCACAACGCCCGTCATACATCCACGCGCAGCCACATCCGACAAAGTCGACTGGCCAACGGACACCGTGGAAACACGACCCGAGAGTGCCACCGTAAAATTAATTTCAACCCGGCCCGCCGCATTAGGAGAGCGCTGCAGCAGCATCTCGTAGCAGTGCCTAATCTCGTTAATATGAGCATTGATCACAGCCCTAATTTCTTGCTGAGTTAAACCTGAATCCACCGTTGGATCACCGGGTGCAATCGAAACATCGGCCCGACTGTGGCCATTGCCCGCGCCCTTTCCGTTTCCATTATGACCAAGACCACTTCCGCCACCGAGACCGCCCAAACCTCCTGAGCCGCCGGCACCGCCACCAGCACCGCCAGAACCACCGTTTCCAAAATTATTGGCAGCCCCTGATGCACCAGCTATACCGAGGGACTTGCCGGAACCCGGCCCGCCCATGCCGTAGGTCGCACTTGCCGAACCAGAGCCACCGCCGGCGCCGCCATTACTTGTGACAAAATTTGTGTGTATAGCCCCGGGACCAGTTTTACTGGAAACCTTGCCGGCACCAAGTCCTAATGCAGAAAGATTTACACCAGAAGCTTTCGTATTATTCACGCCTTCAACGCCTTGAACGCTCGTCGCTTGATTTCCTTTAATGGCGCCGCCAGTTTTGTTATTGCCACCACCTTTTGTGCCCGAGGCTCCAAGTGGCTTAGTCGATTTCTCGCCTGCAAATTTAAAGTCAGGCTTTGCCGCATTAGTTGACGGTGTCCCTGCAGACGGCTTGCTTAAGGATGCCAAATTAACAGCAGGCTTGACCGCAGGAGAGGGTGGGGTTACTACGGGAGTGGGCTTGGCCACAGGAGTCGCCGCAGCTTTCGCAGGCTGAATCACCGCAGTCGGCTTTGCCACAGGCTTCTCTACCGGCTTTGGCTGCTCAACTTTTTCAGGTTCGACAGGCTTTTTAGGTTCCACAGGCTTCGGCTTCGGCGGTGGAGGTGGTTTAACTGTTTTTGGCGGCTCAGGTTTCTCTTCGACTTTGACCGGGGGTTTTACTGGTTCCGGCTCTTTTTTTACAGGCTCCGGTTTTTTGACCTCTAGCGGAACATCTACATAAGCAAAAATTTCTTCATCGTCCTTCTTGTCTTGAACCGGCGTCATCCACAGTACAGGAAGCACGGCTGCAAACAAAAGTAAGCAGGCTAGCACGATAGAAACAATCACCGGATCCTTAGGACCCGCTTTATTTAGATCGACTTCCGGCGGACGAACAAACAGTAGGAAATAGCGAACACTTCCGAATTTGATGTGCGCAATATCTCGCCGATCAAGAGCGACACTGCCCTCGCCGTCGATTTTCTCAATCTTGCCTCCGCGCCTGATGCGAGTGTCCATTCCCTTCAATAGTTTTAGCTTATAACCGCCACTTGAGCTGAATTTTGCGAGAGTATGCTTGAGAAAATGCTGCTCTCCCGCTGCAATAAAATTAGCAATGGGAGTCACACCTATAGTCACCTGATTGAAGTCTTTGAATTGAGGATGAAAAAGATCCACGTCCAAAACCGAATCACCCCAATAGGCCACGACCTCTAGAATATCACCGGAAGGACGTGCATCTCGTGGCGAAAATAAAACGTTTTTTGGACGGCGTTCGGCTTCTTGAGCTGCAGATTCACTGACTACCGTTGTTTTGTGCTGATTTGTTTTTCCAAGGGCCGCAGTAGCCATTGATGCAGCTGGTGTTGATATATTTGTGGCTGTGTTTTTTGAAATATTTTTTGAAATATTATCAGTGTTGCCAATTTTTCCGATCGTGAGATTGGGAACTGGTGGCGGTGGCGGCTTGTTTGGATATCCAGAACCAACAAGGCCAGGATGCGGCGGCGGTGGGACGTGCACAACTTGGTGAAGAAACTCAAGGATAACACTACCAATTGAAATTTTATCGCCAGACTTCAACGCACATTCCACGTCGATTAAAACGCCGTTAACTTTGACTCCCGTTTCGCTGCCAATATCAGTAATGACCCACTGGTCATTACCTAGATCTTCGACCAAAGCATGAATGGGATCAACACCCGGCGCACGCAATACAATATGATTGGACGGCAAAGTACCAATCATCATTCTAGATTGATCAGTCGGAACGGTCCTTGGTAGTTGACCTGTAATTTGAAATCGCAACTCAAATGCCATAAAAAATTTCTACCTCAATCAGCCCTAATGAAACTTTCACGCCTCGGTCAACTCTAGAACGATATTTGGAAACAAAAAACATTTCATAAATTTGATTATATTATCCCACATGTTTCTAAAGTTACCAAACGTCATTCGAAAACAAATTTCCAGCAGCACAGCCTGTCCTCGCATTTTAAGGTGCCGGCTTTGCAGGTTCAGCGCCCGCGGCAGGGGCTGCGCCCGCGGCAGGGGCTGCGCCCGCGGCAGGGGCTGCGCCCGCAGATCCTGCTGATTTTTCTTTCTCCAGCTTCCTGTCAGCAGCGTCCTTAAGAGATTTTACCTGCCTTGCGCGATCCTCCTCGCGGTCAAGCATGCCCATTATTTTGCCTGCTTTTTCATCCCAGACGATAGTCCCGCCAGGAATCGTCAATGCTTTGACGAGAAGCTCTCGAGCTTTTGCGTAGTCCTTTTTACCCTGCCACGCATTAATGCCACAATTTATGAGGGTTTGCTTATGCTTTGGATGCTCTTGCAAGATTTTGTCACACGAAGCCTGCGCTTTGCCAGCGTCACCTTGCATTCGAAGAACAGATATGAGGCCAGCCTCCGCATACCAGTCGCCACCTAAACCGCTCAACGCCTTTTGTGCCGTGTCAATGTCTCCGCCTTGGAGGGCTAGAAAACCAATATTTAAAAGAGCAGGTTTGAACTCACCATTTAAGGCCAGAGCCTCTTTAAACAGCCCCATCGCCTCAGGGATTCTCTCCATGCGAACAGCCATCACGCCCTTCGCGTTCATGACAGAGGCACGAATAGCCGGGTTTTTTGATTTATATAGTTTATCAAACCAAAACTCGGCAAAAGCTAATCGACCGGTTTGCACGCCAGTGAGTCCTAATTCCAATTGAATCGACTCGGGAAGATCTTTGTCGACGCCCTTAGTCATCACAAGGTCAGAAATGCGCCGAGCAACGGCCACTGTTTCCTCGACCGAGCGGCCGGCTAGACGGTTTGCTGAGAGGATTGCGGCCAGCATATTAATATCTTGGTTTTTTGCTGCACTGTCTTGAGCGGCAAAATCTGCCGCTCGAGTCCGGTCGATCGTCCTCGACGTTAAGGGGTTGTTGCTGATACTAGTCACCAACAGGCGTCGCTCGCCATCTAATTTGGTAGAGACTTCTTTGGAACCATCTTTGGAGCCTCCCTCGGCGGCGGATTCATTGGCCCCTTTTACCGGCTCCTGCGATGATTTCTTGTCATTACCACCGGCACAGCCTGCCAGCACCAAAGCAACACCAATCACTAACTTCGGGCTTGTTATTTGAATCATTTTTCGCCCGCCTTTTTGCTTTGAACCGCTTCGACTAGTGGCGAGGATACGTCACTACCGATAAAATCAGGAATTAATGCAACGTCATCAAAACTTACATCTTTTCCTGAAATCCGCTCTATGCCGCTTACAGACTTCGCAGCCCACTCGTTATAAACGCTAAACGGCTTAATTGAATCGACCGCAAATTTATAGAATTTTTTTGCTTCGGCTCGGCTGGCAACAGCTTTAGGGGCAAGCTGGGCTTTTACGTCCTCAATTTTTGCACCTGTGATTCCCGGTGGATTTTCATAATCTCGTGCCAAAATTTCCCGCGCAATGCCCATTTGATAAAGTGCGGCAACCCCCCAGAAAGCATCTTTCGTAGCCAAGACTCGCTGAAATGCTTGGTCAACTGCCGCAACAGATTTATCTTTTTGCGAAATCGTCTTTAACAAGTTCTCAACGGTGCCACCGACCAATTTAATCGCGGCAAAGCGTGGCATTATTTTATTGGATTCCGCAAAGGTTAGCTCAGCAACATATCGAGCCGCCTCCGGGTCCAATTTGCCACCCGCTTTACTGTTCGCGGCGAGAATTTCTTTTGCTGCTTGTTCGGCTGCTGGCCCACTACCGTTTGCTGCGTTAAAGATGCGGTGATATGCAATCACTCGTTCGGTAGGAGTCGGACTAAATTGCAAATACGCTTTAATCATTTGCTGCATTTTTGCGTAATTTTTAGAGTATTCTGCCTCGCGAACGATTCTGTCTATCAAAGCCTTCGCACCAGCGGGATCTGATTTGCCGAGAGTCATACACGCGGACAATGCCTTTTCATCACCCACGGCAACCAGCAATTCGCACGACCTGCCGACGGCGGCTGAGGCATCTTTTTCTTTCGGGTATTTTGCGGCGTAGGCCTGATAATAGTTGGATGCAACCACGAATTCCAAACGCTTGTCGGAAAGTTTTGCGAGTTGAAGGAGTGCCTCCATAGCGCCCTCTGATTTGGGATAGCTCTTTATCACCGCTAGGTAGGCGGTGATGCCCGCACTTACCATTCCAGCACCGATGTAATCGACACCTGCGTTGTACATCAATTTGCCAGATTCAGGAGCATTCGGGTGCTTTAGTGCTAAATCCTCTTGAGCCTTTGCCCTTTTGCCGCCATCGGTGATCTTCTTAATTTCATCAACCTCGGCACCACGCTTCAAATCTCGTAATTTATCGCCCAATTTCCCTTTTTGGTAGGCGGGAATTTTCAGCAAGGAATCGGCAATTTGAACCAAAGGCTTTGTTTCGCCTACGTACAAGGGAATCAAGGCTTCAACCGCAGCCGGTCCGACCTTTTCATTGGGGTACTTTTGAGCCAAATTAAACAGCAGTATTCTCGACTTTGCCTTATCTGCCGTATGATAGAAAATATCGGAAGCATAAATATCACAAGATCTATTGGCCTTTACGTCGTCAGGATAGTATTTATGGTATTCAGCACAAGCCTGAATATAGGAAGAGGCACGGGGAGATAGGGGGCGAGGCGGCTTGGTGAAATTTGGGGATAGGGTTAAGAGGACTTTGTATTCCGGCTCAAAATCCAGGCCGTAACTGTCAAGCATATTTGATGCGGACTCTTTGTGAATAGGAATTATTTTATCGCCAGGCTGCTTTATTCTCACAGCTTTCTCTTTTCCTAAAGCCACCACGACTAAATACGCTTTGCCTGCCTCACGGAATTTTTTCTCTTGGAATAAAACATCACCCATGTTGAATTTAACTTCTGGCATTTCTTTGGACTTCGGATAGTATTTTAAAAATAACTCGTATCCACGAACCGCTTCCGTATAAAGGCGCGAGTCGTCGTTAGCCTGTCCGCGCTTATGAAACGTTTTTGCATAAAATAAAATTGTCTCTTTTATATGGACCTGAACTTCATCGACTAAAGCTTGCTGCGCTTTGTTCGCTGCATACCAAGAACTCGCGGGCCCATACATTGAAGGGTACGCAGCCAACTCCTTCCACATGTCCTGAATTCTATTCAGGTCATAGAAAAGTCCAACGATTTCTTTCTGGAAGTCGGGAACGTCTTCTGCGGTTGGATAAATTTGCTGGTAGCGTTTATAGACTCTTATCGCCTCCTGGAATTTACCTGCATACACCAGCGCTGCACCTAATTGATCGAGGAACTTACCAATAAATTTCTCACCGCCATGTTGCCGGTAATAACTGATGGCCGCTTCGGTCGACTTCAATTCAACCCACGCATTAATCATGTCCTTGAGTGCACTGTCGCGAAGGTGATCGCTGCCCTGCATTTTTCGAGACGTAGCCTCGCCGACCGTCTTCTTCCAATAATCAAGAGCTTCTGGAAAATTTTGGAGATTATACGAGCACCATCCAAGCTTCCACAACGAGAGGCCATAGCCCCGACTACCTTTAAACGTCAATGCCTTTTTATAGTTATTGGTCGCGTTTCTAAAATTATGCCTGTCGAAAAAAAAGTCTCCTAGCTGAAAATAAGCATCCCCAGATTTATCGCTATTTGGATACTTTCGAATTAATTCAGTGTAGACGGCCGCACCCTCTTTTTCTTGATTCAAGTACTGGAGTGCCAATCCTTGATTGAACATCAATCCATCGGCACCTACAGTCCCTGGAAATTGCTTCAAAACGTCAGCGGCTTTTGACGCTACTTTTGCCCACACCTGCTTGGACACCTTCGTGCTGACCTCGGGTGATTTCCCCTTAGCCCCCGTGCTCTCCCACGCTGCGTAGGCCTTATCATAAGCCCGAAACTCGGCATTCGCCTCATACCCAGCAAGCTCTAAGTAAAGATCCACTAGTCTTTTAAGAAAAACAATTCTTTGACTTGATTTCTTCGGGAGTGTTCGTTCGCTACGTTCATAAAAGGAAATTGTTTTTTTCAATTCGCCCGAAAGCTTTCCTTCGGTCGCAACAATAAACGCTTCCCCACGATCATTACTTGGGCCGGAAACTTTTTCTACGCTACCTGTTTCTCGTTTTTTAGTTTGAACACCACCAAGGTCGACTTCCTTATGGCCTTTTTCGCGAGAGTCTTGCACTGCGGCAGTCGCATCGCTATCACTCAATTCCATGAGTGCTAGAACTATTAGAAAAATTTTAAATCCCGTCATTCTGACCCCTCGCTAATCGATTTGAGCTGGTTGTTCGGCGGCAAAAATCCGCAAACAAATTCGTGCTATTTCTCGCCTGGCTTTTTTCCTGCCTTGCTTGCCTCTGTGCCGCACTGATCGTCCAAATTGTACACATAATATCCAAGTTCATCTTCCCAATATTCACCCATGAAAGGCCAATATTCAAGCTGCTGATCTACCTTTAAAGGCTGCAAACCACCGATAAACACTTTACGGTCATTGGCTTGTGTGACGTTGAGGGCCCTTCTAATCGTATCGACTTGTCCCTCCATTCTTTCGGCCTGAATCCCTCTTGTTTGTGACACCAAATCTCGCATATAAGCAACCGACGATGCAGCTTGGTCATACAATCGATTGCCGGAATTAACTTTAGCAAGTTGCTTCTTTTTACCTAAAAAATCTTTCAATTCTTCAGTAAGCCCTGCTGACGCCCATTTCCCACCCATTCGTGATAGTTGAGCGATTTCCGAATCAGAATAGCGAACGCTACGGTAGGCTTCCTTATAAGCGTCAGAGCGGCTGAGTGAGTCCAAAATGGCCCAAGCATTTTTATAGGAAGACAGCGAACCATTTCGGTAATCATAAACTAGTTTGAACATGTCTGTTTTTTTAGACTTATACTCTTTTAGCACAGAATTAATGTCGGTAAAAATCGGCTTATTCGCGTCTCGAAAACGTTCTAAACTGGCCTGCACCGCGTCGTATCTACACAACCTTAGATAGGTGATCGCCTCCAAGAGGTAGGACTCAGGAAAAAACCTGCTTTGAAAAAATGGCGAGTGAAGTGTGTGAATGTTTCCTAAAACGTTATTGTGCTTAGCCATCATAAAAAATGTCCAAGCCGACTCAAAAATGGCCTCAAGCCAGTTATCTGATTCCCTCGAAATTTGCGCATAGTATTTCAAGGCTTCCGTGTAATTCTTTGTTTCATAATGGACTCGCGCAATATTCAAGGCACTTTGTTCACGAACCCAGGCATCGGCACCAGCCGACTCGCGGGTGGACTCAAAATAACTGATGGCCCGGCTATGTTGCCCACCGCGGTTTGCGATAACTCCCAAATGAAATTGCGCTTTGCCAAAATACGAGCTCGAAGAGGGAACTCGCTTCAACAATTCCGCTGCCTTTTCGTATTTTTCTCTGGAAAAATTATCCTCGCCCAAATAATAATAGTAAAACCCGCGGGCGGCTTGGGGAACATTCTCCGGGGGCAAACTGTCTTCTTTGACCAACTGTACGATGTGAGACTGACCTAAAGCGACGGTGTTATTTATTTGCCCTAATTCTTCTAAACCTCTTCGAAAGTAGGGGTTTGACGGGGTTGACCCACGTCTTACAATTTGCGAAAAGTACTTAGAGGATGAATAATATAAGCCCAAAGATTGAAGGCTTTTTGCCAATCCCCATTCGGAAAACACTCTTTCTTGTGCCGAGCGTGGCGAGGAATAGGACTGAAAATATTCTGCGGCTGCACCTACAAAATCGCGATTGGCGGTCATTTTTTGGCCAGCTTCATAGGCCGAAAAACCTGTAGTCGCAGGCCCCCATAAGGCTCCACCAATTGCCGAAATCAAACTTGCCCTAGCCAACCATGCCCTCATAAAAAATACCCCGCGCCGAGCTGCATCGTGATATTTGTTTGAGAACTTGTAGCAATCTCTGCATTACTAGGATCACAAGCGCCGTCACCTTTGTTGTAGCCAAAGAAATGACTGCGAATATCCCAGCGAAGGCTAACATGTTTATCCAAAAACACACGCTGTCCAATACCTAAGAATCCTGTCAGATATGACACCGTTTTGGCGACAGGAGGGGTCGCAACCGACACCCCATCGGGCACATCGGTAGGCTTCGGGCAGTGGTCAAAAAGGTATTCGACTCCAGTCATGCCCGCGCCCGCTGATAAAAATAAATCTAAATAGACTAACTTCCCGTCCGAGAGTTGATATTTCCCATAAATAGGGGTGTATAGTAGCCCCCCTTCACCGAAATATTTAGTCCTAAGAATTTCCGTCTTAATTTTATAATTTGAATCGAGAGTTTTTTTATCGTCTTTATCTGTAGAAAAGCCGAACGCAAGGGCCCCTTCGGCCGCGAAGGCTTCACTGAAATGGTAATCTAGAATACCTGTCGCCAAGTACGTGTAAATGAACGATTGATTCATTACGATTGACAATTGACCCGATGATTCTAAACGCCCAGTTTTAGAAAAATATTTTGGGCGAATGACTCGTACTTCAGATTTAGAAAATTGATCCGCATTCCCTAAAGAGGAAAAAGAAATTAAACCAAAAAACATCACCAAAACTGTGACGAAAACCCGATTGAAACGGCCAACCGCTTTTTTTTCCTTCAAAAGACCCATACAATTAAAGCTCCTTTTGTACCATTAGCTTAAATTGGACAAAATCTGCTTGCTGGGCCGAAAGCATAATTCGCTTCATAAGTTTGAATCTGTGACCTTTGTCCATTTCCATTGTCAAAGCCCCAGTAGAACCGACCGCATTTGGATCATTTGATTTAAAAGACTTCGATAAGCGCTTATTGGCCTCTCCCAACTTCTGCAATTCAGTAAAAACAGGTTGAATGGCACCCTGAGCCCGATCCTTCTCGGCAACGTCCCCGGCCACGATATCAGCTATTTTGTTGCCATTAATTATAATTTCCGTTTTGGTAACGACAATAGTTGGAACCTCGTCAAGTGCGACAATGGTCGTTGATTCCGGCAATTCGATGCCAGCGTCCACGTTATGGGTTACAGGATCGCTGGAAAAACTCATTAAAAGAAATGTAATGAGAATCGAAAATATATCGAGCATCGGATTTAAGTTTAGAAATAGGGTGTCTTTTGCACCACCGCCTGCACTAGCCATCTGAGACTCCTCTTATACCTAATGAATTCACACCATTTCAAATGCCCTCAAGGGAGCCCGCTCTCATTTCAGCATCACGCTGCCCATGACTATTTTCTGGTACAGGAATGTTTTCGCATCCAGTTCAGCCTTCGCTACATTCTTTGCGTCCTTTAGCGGCGCAAAAATTGGGTCGCCTTCAACGCGCAATATCATCGAATCCAAGACCAGTGAGAGAGATTCCCAAGTGACGTCATCGGCGCTGTATACTGTTGCTTTGTCGATGGTGCTATTTTCTTTACGAACAGCGGCAAGTTTTTGGTGAAACAGCTTTACTCCGTCTTTGTCATTCTTAAACGGAAATTTTTGCAGTTGCTCAGGGGCCTTTGTGTAAGAGGTTTGAACCTCTACCGTCTCCTTTGAAACGTCCACACTTACTTGAAAAGCTCGCACATCCTTGGGATCTTCTGGAGGGGCGTTCGACAAAAATGGGATCTGAACTTCAAGAATACCAACAGACAAAAAAACCGCACTAAAAAGCAAAAATGTATTGAGCATGGAAAAGATGTCGATGAACGGCATGATGTTCAGTTCGATATCTTTATACTCTGCGGACTTTCTTTTTTTTCGCCTGGACATCCTTGTCCTCCTAGAATCTAGTTTCTATGTAGCGCTCTCCTTACCGATTCACACCCCCCCGAGTTTCTACTCGCCGCGATCGGATCCGCCGCGGTGAATCTTCATCTTGCGATTGTAGAGCATGTGCAGTAATCGAGCAGAGTTTGCGTTGATATCATCTACGATGGAAGTTTGTTTAACCATTAACACACCAAAGGTAAGCAGAATCACAAGCGCGGTACCTAGCCCATAGGATGTCGCAACCAGAGCCTCGGCGATGCCCTCGGCAAGCAAGGTCGATTTTTGCGCCCCCGTGGCGTTAGCGGCCGCTGCAAATGATTTCATTAGTCCAAACAAAGTGCCAAGGAGACCGCAAAGAGTCGCCACGTTGGCGGTGGTTCCAAGAAAGCCCAGCCATTTCGTAACTTTGGGTACCGACTCTAGGATTGCGTACTCCATAGCCAATTCAATTTCTTCAACTGAATCATTTGCGCGCATTAGGCCTTGAACCAAAACTTCTGGAAGCAGACTTGGCTTGGCTTTTCGGCAAAGGCGAATTGCGTTTTCAATGGAGTTATTCATCACCATTTTTTGAATATTGCTCATAAAAACAGAGCTGTTCGCTAGATCATACTGCACCCAGTAGCGAATGATTCGTTCAACAATTAAGCCAAGCGAAATGATGCCAGTAATCGTAATGGCCAACATAACTTGCCAGCCGCCCTTATGCACTAATTCAACAATTTTTTCCATATCGCCGACTCCTACAACCAATGTAAAAATGCTAACATTTCGCTTTTACTCATATTTTACGGAATATAGGTGGTCGGTGTCAATGTTCTGAGAAATATTTTCTCGGGGGCTGGAATTCTACCGATGGTTAGTTTAGAATAATACTCATAATAATTTGATAATGTTGATTTATTAGGCGATAGGCGGAATAAATCTAACATGCATATGCAGGAAATCTAATTTAGAAATTTGTTCTTGGAAACATTTTGCGGGGACGTGACAACAATGAAGCACAATCAATTGGATGGCGAACTTCCGATTTTTCTCACCAAACATAAGGAACTAGTTGCATGGGCGCGTAAAAACGCCCTGTGGCCATATCCATTCGGGACTGCATGCTGTGGAATCGAGTACATGTCAGTGGTTGGACCTAAATACGACATCGCACGCTTTGGGGCTGAGGTCGTTCGCTTTTCGCCTCGGCAGGCAGACCTGATGATCGTTGCCGGGACCATCACCGAAAAGATGGCCCCGGTCATCAAGAAGGTTTACGACCAAATGTCAGAGCCTAAATGGGTGATGGCAATGGGTGCCTGCGCTGCAAGCGGCGGCTTCTACCGTGCCTATCATGTACTGCAAGGTGTTGACCGAATCATACCCGTTGACGTTTATGTTGCAGGCTGTCCCCCGACACCCGAGGCGGTCATCGCAGGCTTGCTAACGCTTCAAGATAAAATATCTGCCGATGCAAAAATAACAGTGAGGGCTTAAGGCTCAAATGCAAATGCGTAAGCCTGCCATTCTTTTTTTCGATGACCCTGAGCAACAACTCCTAGGTCCAAAAATGTCGTTGGAAGTTGCCGCCGATGGATGGGAGTTCTATTATGAGCAGGACCTTTCCACCGCTATTTCATTGATGAACTCTAAAAAATTTAGTGCCTTGGTGTCAAATGTGCCAAGTGTTCCGTTGTTTTCGGCGGCAAGAACGGCAAACCCCAAAATCATCAATGTTTTGATGACTGACAAGTCAATGCCTGTCTATGCCGCGGATCTCGACGTTCGTGATGTTGAGTTGATTGATCATGTGATCGCTCAATTGACTTCGGAATGGGCCATTTCCGACCTTTCCGTGACACTGCAAAAAATAATTCGCGCTGATTATTTTGGCCTCGAAAAATATCTTGCCTCAGGTTCACTAATTAATTCAATCGTCATCAAGGGTTCGTCTAATCGAGAATCAAGTAACGCGGCCGTGTCAGCATGGGTGGATTTAATTGGATTACCCAAAAATCTTTCTCGGCTAGCTTTTGGAATTAGTGAAGAATTAATTATGAATGCGATATTCGATGCGCCCGCTGCTGGCGGGAGAACAGCCTACGCCTCGTTCATACGGTCCGAAGCTCGAGAGCTCGATGCAGAGGATTGCCCAACGCTTCGCTACGGCGCAGACGACCGCATGCTAGGCATTTCCATATCCGATCCTTTTGGCGCATTTGCGCGCGACACTTGGTTTGCATACGCGCGGAAGGTCTTAAGGCGGCGCGAAAATAATTTAATTGATTTGAAAAGTGGCGGCGCTGGTCTAGGATTATTCAAAATTCTTTTTGGAAGCCACGCTATAATCTGCAACGTGCAACCGAAAAAGGCGACTGAGGTGATTGTGCTTATTTCGACCAGTCAACCAATTCGCGATTTCGACCACATGCCCCGATCAATTCACTACTTTGGTACCGAATCTCATTCGTTAACGTCTTAATAAATTTGTTTCTCATTTTTTTCTGGAGCAGTAATGGCTAAAATTAAAGTAAAAAACCCAGTGGTCGAATTAGATGGCGATGAAATGACGCGAATCATTTGGTCTGAAATTCGTAACAAACTCATTCACCCATTTCTTGACTTGGAAATTAAGTACTTTGACCTCGGCATGGAAAACCGCGACAAGACCGATGACAAAGTGACAATTGAAGCCGCTGAAGCCATCAAAAAGTACGATGTCGGAATCAAGTGCGCTACCATCACGCCAGATGAAGCACGAGTTCAAGAATTCAAACTCAAAAAAATGTGGAAGAGCCCAAACGGCACGATTCGTAATATTCTCGGAGGCACTGTTTTTCGCGAGCCCATTATTTGCTCAAACGTACCGCGCATCGTTTCAAACTGGAAAAAGCCGATTGTCGTGGGTCGCCATGCCCACGCTGATCAGTACAAAGCCACCGACGTAAAAATCCCGGGCGCTGGAAAGCTAAAAATGGTATTTGAGCCCAAAGACGGTGGTGCCGTCCAAACTTGGGAAGTTATGGACTTCAAAGAACCAGGTATTGCCATGGGAATGTATAATACTGACGAAAGTATTGAGGGGTTTGCTCGTAGCTGTTTTGCCTACGGCCTAAATCGTAAATACCCAGTCTATCTTTCCACTAAAAATACAATTCTTAAAGTGTACGATGGCCGCTTCAAGGATATTTTCGAACAAGTGTTCGAAAAAGAATTCAAGGGTGTTTTTGCAACCGCTGGCTTGACCTATGAGCATCGACTCATCGACGACATGGTGGCATCCGTTCTTAAATGGGAAGGCGGAATTCTTTGGGCATGTAAAAACTACGACGGTGACGTTCAATCGGATACCGTAGCCCAAGGGTTCGGATCCCTTGGCCTCATGACCTCAGTTTTAATGTGCCCCAATGGTCGCACAATAGAAACTGAAGCCGCTCATGGAACTGTGACTCGTCACTACCGTGACCACCAGAAGGGAAAACCTACTTCCACAAATCCGATCGCCTCCATTTTTGCCTGGACACAAGGCTTGGCGCACCGCGGTAAGTTGGACGGCACTCCAGAAGTGACAGAATTTGCCCGCAAACTCGAACAAGTTTGTGTTGAAACAGTCGAGGCTGGACACATGACGAAAGACTTAGCCGTCTGTATTCATGGTAACAGTCCACCTGCTGGAAGCTTTATGAACACCAATGATTTCATAAACAAACTTGCAGAGAACCTGCAAAATAAAATGCGCTAATCAAACCAATCCGTTTAAGTTTTACCCGTTTGAATCAAGGCGACTACTTTACAGCGTCGACGTAGCCGGCAACGATTGCCGCTACGTTTGCCTTAAGGTTAGCTCTAGTCACGCCAAGTATGGAACCTTCGACTGTGTATCGCGTCCTCGTGAGTACGACCCCCTTAATCTGACCATCCGTTTCCCAAAATAACACAAGGGAGCTGTACTGACGCAACGAAGAGTAATTCAAGGGCGCCACCATTGCATCTACTTGCCAGTAGACATTTCTACCAGATTCCTGACCCGCAAGCTTGCCATATTTCTTGCTCGCAAGTAGGTCAAAACGATGCCCCCATGAAGGAGTGGCCGCTTGAAAATATTCACACTGTCCATCGTTCGTCGTGGAATTTTCCGGTGCTGCACCAAAACCCCTGACGGCGGCCTCGCCTGGATTTGTATTCGCAGTGAAACCTTTGCTGTCATTCGCAGCCATCAGTGCGCGAACTCCTTTATAACTGCCGCAAAAATCCTTGCCAATTGCAGACGCCTTGGCCAAACTCCCCGTTGACGATAGTCCGGCTCCGTAATACATCGTTTGATTGTATTCGTCGAAATATTCACGGATGTTCCCCGATTCATGACCTGACGATGCTGTGGCTTGCAATGCAGCAAACCCGCCGAGGTCGCAGAGCCAACGCACTTGGTGGCTGACGGCATACCGCTCAAAGTTTTTTGCTTTAAGGGCGTCACAGACCTTAATAAAATTGACAGGACCACGCGCCACGGGAGCTAGATCAGCGGACTGTGCAGGAGAAGGATCGGCATTAGGAAGATTAATCGCGGCTTGCTCTGGTTGAGTAACTGGGGCTGAAGTTTTCGTTTCTGAAAGCAGGGGCGTGGGAGCTGACTCCGCTAAATTGGCAGGTGTTATCTGGGCAATATTGTCCGATTTTTCTGCTGCGACCGGCGGCTCATTCTCGGCCACTTGAAGCTGTTGGGTTGCCTTTGAGGGGGCCTTGTGTTTTGCGCGAACAGTCTTCCGCGACATGGTTTTGCAGGAACTTAAAAGTCCGCAACAAGTAATCGTTATAACTGTGCTTCGTAATAAATTTTTCACTATCCTTCTCCCTTCGCCGTCGGTTGAATCTACTGCGTGAGCCCGTCGCCTGTT
>CANJQY010000066.1 GCA_947476525.1 Oligoflexales bacterium | reverse complement strand
TGATCCGCAATCTCACGAATCTCACGGGCCGTGGCCATCCTACTTGACGCATCGTTGGTGTCGTTAGCCATGGCTACCGCCAACTCCTTTGCTCGAATCAGACAGTCGGTCAAGCTTGACATCGCGTGCTCGGAAGTATCCATGTAGCCTTTACTCATATCCATATTTTTAATATTTTGCTCAGTGGAGCTAATTTGATCCCGGTAGCGGATTGCCCGAGTAAGCCCAATTGGATTATCTGAGATCGAACGAATTATTTTCTGTGTCGAGACGTCGTCAAGCGAACGCGCATTATTAGATTTCGCGTTTGACACTTGCGTGTTGACCTGTCGATAGCGTTGATTTTCCGCAACTCGCATTTAAGTCTCCATTATCGCTTCATATTCAAAACGGTATCCAGCATCTCATCAACCGTGGTGATAACTTTCGATGACGCCGTAAAATTCGATTGCCATTTCATCAAGCTTACAGCCTCTTCATCAAGAGACACACCGGACACGGCCTCCCTTTGACTTTGAAGATCATTGACAACTAAGTCATTTGCTTCTTTTAAATGAGTTGTTCGTGTAATTTCAATACCAAGGTTACCCACGTAGTTTGCGTAGAATTCAACAAAATTTGATTTTCCACCGTCCATTAATTTGTCATTTTTCAAATTAAGAATTTGGTTCCCGACGAGGTTGTCGCCTGCGGCCATGGGAGTGCCGGCGATCGAAATAGCCTCGACGCTTTCATTTACTTCGTCAGACAAATCCATGTCTCGAGCAGCGCCAGCAAGGGACGTCGAAGGCTTGAAAAAATGGCGTCCGGTAGATTCTTCAAAGTTCTTAATTCCGTATCCTTGAGTATGAACTTCGTTCACTCGTCCAACAAATGTGGCGGCCATTTCGTTATTTTTGGCAATAACATCTGTACAAATGTTGTCGCGAACATCAATAAGGCCCTTTATCCGTCCACCCTCAAGCTGCCGCGTTACGTTACGCTTATGCATGCCGTCTGTGTCAGTGATCATGACATCTGCGAACCCGTCGTTTTTCTCACTGTTGGTGGCGCCAAACTGACTAAGGTAGCCACGGTCGACCAATATAATATCCTGGGGACCACGAACGCAAAAGTTTCCAAATTCATCTTCATAGGAGTTGATATGTACTTTTTCGGTTAACTCGCGTAGCAACAGGTCTCGTTGATCGCGAAGATCGTTGGCAAACGCACCAGGCGTCACTTCAATCTCTTGAACCTGTAGATTCAATTTAGCAATTCCTTGGAGCTTACTATTTATTTCAGAACACTCCTGAACAACTACGTCATTCAAATCGGCCCGTCGTTGTCGAACTTCTGAATCAACTCGTTTAAAGGCACCAACCACATTGCGGGCATTTTCACGCACTGCAGTGCGAATTGCGGTGTCATTCGGATTAAGACTCAAATCTTGAAAAGTATTAAAAAAATTAGTCATCTCATCCGACACACCAGCCGCGAGGTCTGGGCTGAATATTGATTCCAGGGTTTTCAAGCCATCATATCTTGCAGCTGCTTCACCGCTAATCTGGTGGGCACGGTTAATCTGTTTTTCTACGAATTGATTGTGACTGCGCGTAATGTCTTTAATATAAGCGCCGGACCCAATAATCACGCCATTCGTCCACTGAGGATCGCGAGAACGCAAGTTTACGCGTTGCCGGCTGTAGCCTTCAACATTGGCATTGGCGATGTTATGGGACGCAGTATCGACACCTTGACGAGTCGTATATAACGCCTGTTCACCAATATTTAATGTATGAAATAGTCCAGAACCCATTAACTCATGCCCTCACGACAATAGTAGACGTACCTTTAGAACTTTTAATCTGAGTTCCTTGTGGTGAATACGTGGCTTGCGCTTGCTCACAAAGCTCAAACAAAACTCGTGTACTTTCCTGGTAACTACGCACGACACCGCCGAGGGCGGAGCGATTCATTTCAATTTTTGGCTTTATACTCAAAGATTGCGTTTTGAAGGCGATGAATTCTTCGGTAAATTTTGCTATTTGAAGCTCCAACACACTGGATGCCAGATCGGTATGCCGATTGACAATGACCTTATGAATTCCTTCCAACATTTTGATGCAATTTGAAAGATCGCCAGGATACACGGCCGTTCCTTCGCACTCGGCATCACCCCAAATAGTAAACACTTGCTGGGACAACTGCTGAAGATCCTCAAACGCTTCCGTTATCACTTCAGACAATTGGGTTTTTTCTTGGCACAATACTTCAAGCCGCTTTGTGTAAGTGTGCGAGTAAATCATCGAATGTTCTTCGTCTATTAAACGAGGAAACCCTGCGTAGGCATTCCGCATTTTAATTACAGCCATAATAAGCTTATGTGTAATCTCAATGAGATAATTGAATCTTGAAGCTGTCATCATGTTACACCCCGATCCTTGGAAAGATTGCCAGTCTTTGAAAGCTGCACCTTAATTCACATAAACCACAGTTCGACCTCACCTGCGCGTTGGGTTCGCCGCCCTATTAACGATCGCAACTCAAGAGTCTTTGCTTGTGGCCAAATGCTCCATCATCGCCTCTCTAAGCATTCCATCCGCAATTTTCCCGGAATCCACTTCGTAGGCGCCTGCATCTATTTTTGCTTTCAATGACGCCACACGATCTTCGCGAATGTCTGGTGTATTTTTAGCAATATCAAACGCCTTTTTTTGCTCGGCTGAACGAGCACGCGCACGGTCACTTAGTTCAACGCCATAATTTTTATTTGAGTTCCCGATATTTGTTGCCGCCTGCGCAATCGATGCTGGATTCCCAATCTCGGGAACAATGGCCCCAATTGCGCCATCCGAGCCTTTGACTTTGCCTAGTCCCGCATTTGGAGATGCCCCTCCGACATTTTTAATAGTCATTACTCAACTCCTTCCTTATTTCGTGACTGCTTTATTGCAGTTGATTTATCCAATTTCATTGTGACTTGTTTTTGCTCAGGCCGCAATGTTGCGCCCCCTACCCGCTCATAGTTTTGTGCGGCGGACTTTCTCGCTGAAGGCACTGAAGGCTCTGATTTTATACCCATAGTTTGTAAGAGTTGATGTTCAATCATGTGCGCCAAGCCTCCTGTGCCCCCAGAAGTCATCTGCTTGGCATACTCGCTATCGAGCATGGAAGTGTAGATTTCTTCGGCATTTCCACCGTCAACCAAACCTGACTTCTGGACAGAAGAACGCATGGAGTGAAAAATTTGCTCCATGAAAATTGATTCAAAATCGGTAGAAAGTTTTTTGATCTTCGAGACATCTTGCTCTCGAGACCCTCTCGACGTTAAGTCATCGACCTTCGAGGAGGCCGTCTGGCTTAGTGAATTTAATATTGTGGCTTTAACATCCATGTAAGCCTCCCATCTCGTTTATGTTTTTATTTATTTGTTTTTCTCTGCATGAATCTCGTTGCGAATTGCGATTGGTTACATAAACTGCAATTCCCCCTGCAACGCACCTGCAGACTGAAGGGCCTGCATCACACCAATCAAATCCGTTGGCTTCATACCCATAGCATTCAGACCCTCAATCAATTTGGAAACACTTGAGCCACCAACCTTGACAATGGAAGCCCCATTCTTCTTCCCGCCTCCAGATCCGCCGACGCTAATTGTCAAATCTCCGTGTGCAATCGTCACAGGGGAAACTAAGACATCTCCGCCCATGACAATAGTCCCAGTGCGTTCATTTATTACGACCACAGCCTTCTGATCGATAACCACTTTGAGTCCCTCAACTTCCGACATAAAATCGACAGTCCGACCAGAAAAAATCGCGGGCACTTCGATAGAAACCGCATGAATATCGACTGAATTGGCAAAAAATCCTTTGAAGTGTTTGTTAATCGATTCCACCATGCGTCTATTTGTCGTGAAATCAGGGCGAATTAAGCTCAGAGTCACCACGCCATCTCTATCGATGACGGGAACAAACTCACGCTCAACAGTTAAACCATTTGGAACGGTTGCGACCGTTTGCACCTGGACTCCTGTGCCACTAGCCTGCCCCACAACTACTGGCCCCTGTGCCATTCCGTAGACTTGCGTGTCAGTTCCTTTTAGGGCGGTACTCATTAAAATTCCACCGGATAGAGCTTTCGCATCACCTAAAGTCGACACGCGAACTGAAGCGTGATCACCATTGCGCGAGAAGGATGGCAGATCGACAGTCACCATGACCAATGCCGCATTGCCGCCAGTCACCTGTTGGTCTGTGACCTTTAATCCCATGCGTTGGAGCATGGCAGCAGTGGCTTTATTGGTGGATAGCGAAGCGGCAGAGTCTCCGGATTTATTGAGGCCGACCACCAATCCCACGCCCATAAGCTGATTGGACCTGACGCCACGCACGTTGACTAAGTCCTTAATGCGGACGTCTTGAGCTTGCACTGAATTAGATATTCCTAGCACGGAAAATCCGAAGACAATGATCGCATTTATTGAGATATATTTTCTAAGTCGATTTCCCATGTGCATCACCCTTTCGCCGCTTTAGGCTTCGCAGGCTTCGCTTCAGCCTTTTTCGTTTCTTTTTTCTTATCGGCTGCCGCGTTCTTATCAGCCGGCGCCTTAGCGGCTTTGTCAGGTGCCTTAGCCGCTTTCTTGTCCGCTTTTGGATCGGCCGCCTTCGCCCCTTTTGCGTCGCCTTTAGCTGCGGATTTTGCCTTCGCTGCTGGAGCAACTGCAGCACTATCCTCTAGCGCCAATTCTTTCGGGGTGAGATCTTCTACCTGCTTCTTAAGATCTGAATTCTCCTCATTCAAGCCGTCTATTTTTGCCGTATCCTTAGCCTTCTCATCAAGAAGTGTAGAACGCTCGGTGGTCATGACCTTACGTTGCCCGTCGAATGCTTTAAGCTCAGTTTCAAGCTTGTCACGTACTTCTTTAAGTTTTTCTCGTTTTTCTTCAAGGCCTGCCGCCACCTTACTTTTCGCCTCGTCAAAACCGCTGATTCGTAGGCTGTATTCATCTTCCCAATTTGTACTTTTGCGTTCCACCATTTCGCCTACGGCACTTTGATGCCAATCGACATCCGCTAAATCAGAGGTGCTTACCTGCTCGGGCCGCGACAGTGCTGCTGCCGACAATCTGGCCGTTACGAGTATTTCTGCTGCTTGGCCTTCCTGCATACTTCGCCGTCGATACATCACGAGGACGTCTCCGTTATCAAACCTTTCGAGAATTTGCATTTTTATATTTTTGACAAGCACAGGTTTGTCTTTTGATCCGGCCTCCAAGTTTGGCAGCGCCTTGATTAAACTTGCTTCGTCGACTTCCTTATTTTTAGCTGACGCGCTGTCGGCTGCGCCCGCGGCTGGAGTGTCTGTTCGATTGGAGCCAATTTTCACCTCTAAGAATGTTCCGACTTCGATTGGTCGCTCAAATCCAAATAGATAGGCACGAGGATCATTTAAATCAGTTAGTGACCCTGTTTCATTGACTGGAGATTTTTTGCGAAGTTTGAGCTCCTTGCTTCGCACAAATAACGCACTCGTATCCTTAGGCGCGACAGGCTCTGGAGCCGGCACAGGCACTGCAGATGTGGCGAATACGGGCATCGGATCGCGATGTGAAATTTCTTTTATCTTAACGGCTTGGCAGCTCGCAAAAACTGCGACAGCAACAATTTGGCCAACGCTCCAGTGGATCGCTATGTTTTGTTTTTTGCATGTTTTCATTATACCTCCTTAAAACGTCACTGCTTCAACTGTTTTATCGTCGACCACACGTGCACGCATGCGTTTTTTAGTAACCAAATTAACGACCTCAACTGTTTGCCCTATGGACCCTTGGTCTACCGTTGTGGCGCGAGCTGAAATTTCTATGCCCCCCGATCGCACGATCATGGTAACGGGCTGGTTACGCCCTACAGCAAGTAGTGATTCAATGTACCGTAGAGGAATGGATTCGCCAGAGCCAATGGCCTGCCGACTTTTTCGACCAACAATACCTTCGGTTGACAATACAAAATCCTGATTCCCTTTACGCATGGCGACCCAAGACATGGCTAAGTTTTCTTGAACGAAGATTTGTCCTGCCGCAGTCGCCTGTTTTAGGACGGGCAATTGTCTATCAACTGAAAACGTAACCTGCACCTGCAAAAACGACCGATCTTGTGGGTCAGAAGGATTTTGCACCCGTACTTGAACCATTCTAGAGCCAACTAGATTTTTTGAGACCCAATCCACGTTGTCAAAGAGGACTGATTCTAGGTCAGGAAATTCTAATCTGGATTGAGTTGGCCGAACGCTGACAAAGCCGAGGGGCTGAGCACGAACAACCGTCACGCGAACGTCCGCGCTTATGGCCGTCGTCCTTTCACTAACAAATTCTTGAATTTTTATGCGCAACTCGTCCGCCGCGACTTCTACTCCAGTTGCCTCAACTCGAACGGCCTCAGCGCCATCATACGTGACCAGAGTATTAGGCCACTCTTTTTCGAGCACAGCCTCGACCATAGCCTTTTGAAGAAAAGTGGACCTTCCAGGCGCCCCACTCGCGGCCACGTCTATGCCGGTAATTTCGCGGCACCTTTCAGCGGACCCCGCACATTTTGCAATATCAGATAGGTAAACTCTAGCACCCACCACCGAGACCTTGTCCTTTAGCGTAATACGCACCGCGACGGCTTCGTGGTTTTGGCCAAAAGCCCCGCTTGAGAAAACAAGCGAGGTAATGACTAAGGCATTTGATATGAGGTTTTTAGTTATTTTGTACATCCAAACTGATACCTATTTATTAACGAATTTGATTTGTTGCCTGCAGCATTTGATCGCCTGTTGTGATGACCTTTGAGTTAATTTCGTAAGCCCGTTGCCCAGTAATCATATTGACCATCTCTTCCACGATGTTGACGTTAGACGCCTCAAGTTGGCTTTGGGCAATTCGACCAATTCCATTTTGGTTAGCAGGACCAACAACCGGTTCGCCGCTTGCTCGTGAGGAGCCGTATAGATTGCGACCAAGAGACGTGAGGCCGGCTGGATTGATAAAGGCGGCGAGCTGCACTTGGCCAATTTCCTGAGTCTCGCCATTTACTTTGATGGTTACCGCACCGTCAAGACCCACGTGAAAGTCAGTGGCGCCGGGTGGTATTACGATTTCTGGGACCATTGGAAAGCCGTCAGCGGTAACGAGGCGACCTCCGTTGTCTTTGTCGAAATGGCCATCACGGGTGTAAGCGATTGTGCCATCATCTTTCTGAATTCGAAAAAAACCGTCACCTTCCACAGCTAGATCGAGGTTTCGCTCAGTAACAATGGCACTTCCTTCTGTAAACAGCTTATCCACACTGCTGAGCTTTGCACCCGCACCAATTTGAATGCCGCTGGGAACCACTGTGCCGGTGGTTGCGCTTTGTCCCGGAGCACGCAGGGTTTGGTAGAGAAGGTCATGAAAGTTAGCTTTGGACCGCTTAAAAGCAGTCGTGTTAACGTTCGCCAAGTTGTTGGCGATGGTGTCGATATTCGCCTGCTGTGCTTCCATGCCTGTTGCTGCTGTCATTAATGATCGCATCATGGGTGAAACCCTCCTTCTTCATCGTTTAAAATCAAACTCTAAGCGAACCAAGTTGATTATTGCTAATCTCCATCATCTTATCGTAATTGGAAATTGCCTTTTGGTAGGCTTCATAGGAACGGTGGGCCACGATCATCGAGGTAAGATTTTTCATCGCGTTAACATTGGACCCCTCTAAAGAACCTTGGGCAATTGCAGCATCGCGATTAATAGACTTGCTCGCGTCTGGGCCTCCATGAAACCAAAGATTCATTCCGGAACGCTCGAGTTCCGAAGGATTCGAAAATTTGTGGACAGGAATTCGGTCGACGAATTGGCCGTTTTGATAGACCTCGCCAAGACGGTTAACCTCAAATTTACCAGTGGCCACCGTAATCACGCCTTTTTCACCGAGAACTGGATGGCCGCCTGGAGTCATCAGAACGCCGTCTGGGCTGAGGGACATTTGTCCGCTTCGAGTATAGCGAATGCCATCTTGCGTGTGCACCGCGATCATGCCTTCACCCTCGATCATCAGATCGGTCTGGTTGCCCGTTTGCATGACTGGGCCTTGGGAATCATCGCGAGTGACGCCGGCAACGCCGACGTAGGCGATATCATTTCCGTGCAATGGAAATACGTTTTCGAGGTCGAGTTTATAATTTGCCGGCGGCAGCGGGGTTTTGTAGTTTTTTTCTGGCTCAGGATTAAGGAGTTTAAACGTAACGTTGTCACCCTTAAAACCAACAGTGCTAGAGTTGGCCAGGTTGTTTGCGATAATTTCCAATACCTTTTCCTGCGCAATGGCACCGGACATTGGTGAGTAAATCGCCTTTAGCATGACACACTTCTCCTAACGAAAAATATTTGACGCCCTGTTTTTCAATGCATCAATCGTGCCAACTAGTAATTCAATAAAATGTGCATCCAATGACAGCCTTTTGCCTGCCGTACAATTGTTGTCTAATGAGTTATTTTTTCAGCTAACTAAAGTCAGTTATTGGCAAATCGCCCAATTAAACAAGCCTTTCACCAACAAAAAAAACAAGGCATGATTTGCCTTGTGTCATTTTTCCATCGTCAATATTCAGTCGGTACTACCAAAATTCGATCGTCGTGGTCCACGAACGAGTCTGTACTATGACCGTTGAGTTATTTAGGAAGGTAAAGCGATTGACTGGTAATTCCACCGACAGCATCTTTGTCATTGGTATATTTGACCCAAAACAAGCGAGTTCCAGGCTTGTCTTGTTGTTTAGGCATTACACTGCAAGGTGCAACTGAGGCGGGAGTCGTGCAGTCGAGGCATTGGTCTAGCTTGAAGCCCGGGAATTTAGAAGAAGTATCTTTGTAGTCTTTGAATTGCTTCGCATTCAGGGTACAACTATCTTTTGCCACTGGAAATGTGGTGCACTGATCTTTAACTGCTGCCCGATCAAAGAA
The DNA here is from genome assembly GCA_947476525.1 of Oligoflexales bacterium. GTDB lineage: Bacteria > Bdellovibrionota_B > Oligoflexia > Oligoflexales > RGVZ01 > CAMDKS01. The sequence goes on along the minus strand of CANJQY010000066.1, from coordinate 7,116 downwards.
CATCCCCTTTGTTGCACAAACAACCATTGCCGCCTTTGCTGTGTCAGTACCAAGCGTTGCGCCATCTAATGTCAATGGAGCAGAATCGGCGCCAGTGCCCTTACCGCTTCCAAGTGACGCCGCATCACTCGACGCCGCATCACTCGACGCCGCATCACTCGACGGCGTAGACTGAACAGCAGCAGCAGGAGGAGGAGGAGCCGCACAAGATCCTATAAAAAGACCTAGGGCGCTTAAGCTTATAAATAGAAACTGGATTGAACGTTTCATAATTGCACCTCAATTAGTTGTTAATTAACTAATCGGCACTTCACTCTGGGAACTTAATGCTTATTGCATTTAATTTTTTTACACCTAAAATTACGGGTGGTTACGCCGTTTTTAAGGTGATTTATAACCAGAATTGCAATCTAAAGAACAGTTCGAGGGTAAAACCACCTATATAAAGAAAAGTGCCAGCCGACCGTCTCTTTGGACTGCCAACTGGCACTTTTGTCGAACTAGACTCCTTATTGAAGGAGCTTAAGGGCAAGTTGAGGCAACTGATTGGCTTGCAGAAGTACCGAAGCACCGGCTTGTTGGAGGATATTTTGCTGGGTGTACTCTGCGGATTCTAAAGCAAAGTCAGCATCTTTAATTCGGCTTCGAGCAGCCGACAAGCTTTCGACTTGAATGGCAATGTTGCGGTCAGTGGATTCCAAACGGTTTTGAATGGAACCAAGGGTTCCTCGGTACGACGCGATAGATTCCATCGCTTTGTTAATTTGACCAATCGAGTTTTGAGCTGCTTGTTTGGTATCCACACGGGCACCTTCAGGATTCTGACTGTTGCCGAGACCCAACGAGCCTTCGCCCTCTGTCATAGTGTTGAATTGATCCATATTCATGCGAATTATGTTAATTGGGTTATGGGCTTCAAGACTATCAGCTTGAGCATAATAATCTTTACCAACTTGCATCTCAAGCGGCGACCAGTTGTGATCCTTACGCAATTCCCCTCCAAGTTCTGCATTACCAGCAAGCAACCTCGTTCCGTTGAATTCAGTGGAAATTGCAATTCTGTCGACTTCGTCTTTAAGCGCCATAAATTCTTCGTTTATATAGCGACGATCACGCATTCCGACGGTATCAGAAGCGGACTGAACCGAAAGTTCACGAAGGCGTACCATGATATTGTTAACTTCGTCCAGACCGCCTTCAGCGGTTTGAACAAGTGAAACAGCATCATTGGCATTTCTTCGCGCTTGGTTTAATGAGCGAACGTCTGCCTTCAATACCTCTGCGATTGCGAAACCTGCGGCATCATCTGCGCCGTGATTAATCCGGAAGCCAGATGATAATTTCTCAGTCTGCTTTGCGGTTGCTTTACCAGCTTCAGCCAAATGCCTCTGTGCCACGAGCGAGGTAACGTTTGTCCTAATCCTTAATCCCATAACACTCTCCATTTAGCGGTATACGCTTTAAATGTTGAATCTCCAGATCTCTCACAGGCGCAAAAATAATTAATTCCTATTTTTTTACCCGATAAGTTAAGAATACTAGATCTTGTTTCAATACGGAAGCAATGGCCGTAAAATGTACTGGAGCTTTAAGCCCAAGGTCCACAAAGCGCGGTGAGTTAACTCCGCCAATTACTAGGGGACAAACGGTGATTTTTGCGAAATCCACAAGTTGATTTTCGTAGAATAATTTATTAATCGCCCCCCCCCCAAAAAGAAGAATTCGGCCCAGTCCCTCCCGCTCGAGACGGTGGACGACCTCAATCGGGCTGTTCTCAGTCAATATCCAATTTTCTACGCCAGACGCGGCGCACAGCTCTTCTTGAACTGGAAACGGTGATACGAGAACCCTTCTGATGGTCTTCTGCCTCCAGAACTCAAGCTCAACGCTGAGTCCCTTGGTTGTGAAAACTATCCAGGCGGGATTGACGCCACGATCGTTGTTAACGGTCCATGCGCATCCGCTGGCACGCAATGAATTCGCGCCCGTGATGACGGCATCTGCGCATACTAACTGCTCGCGAACGAATTCACGATCATCGCTATTTGTAAAATTATATTTTCGACGTTCGACATCGCTCTCGAATGCGTTACGGCCAATCAGTCCATCAAGGCTGATTGCCATGACGTTAGTGATAGTAACTGTCATTGTAATTCCTTAAATGAGATCTCAATTGACATCCCATTTTGATCACAAAAAAAATGAAATCAATTTGGGAGCAACATCTTATTCACTTCGTCAGCGACTTCGCCTTCGTTGCGTGCTTCTGCTGCGCTGATTTCAGAGACTACCATTCCCAGAGCTTTTTCCAACATATTCTTCTCGCCAAATGAAAGTGGCTTATCTTGCTTCAAAGAGGAGAGGTCGCGAATCACTTCTGCAACATCAGCGATTGAACCTGTGCGAAGCTTATCATTGAATTCACGAAAACGACGGTTCCAAGCGCGCTGAGACACGCGACGTGGCGTTCTAAGAATTGTATAGACGTCACGAAGGGCACCCTCATCCGAGAGATTGCGCAGGCCAATACGGCTAGTTGCGACGGTCGGCACCATCAATCGAGCGCCGGAGGCAATAATCTGCACAACATAAAAATCCATTCTGGTCCCTGCCACTTCTTTAGACTCGATCCCAGAGATCACACCGACGCCATGTGCTGGATAAACAGCTTTATCGCCAATACTAAAGTTCATAGCTTTTGCCTCACTATTCATGGTGACTCCCCGTCCTGGACCAAATTTGAACCCAAATCAATTTCTATGCACACTTAATAGCCAATTTTTGAGGAAAAGTCAACTTATTTTAATGATTTTAATAACATATTCTATATTTATGCCAAGAGGTTGATAATACGGCCCTATGCAAGGCGGGGGGGGGCCCAGCGCCAAGTTTTCCCGCAAAAACGTGAATAACACTGAGATTACGCTTGCGTAGATCCGAAACCTCAACTACATACAGCCTTCTGGAACTCTAGTTTTGGGGCTTTTCTGCTTGAGTTGGTGGATGTGGTCAAAATATTAATTAAATCAACTCGACAACAATATACGGAGTAAGCCATGGGTTTAAAGACAGAGCAGACCAAAGAAGTCCTTGAGAAGTTTGGAACAAGCGCCAACGACACAGGTTCCCCGCAAATTCAAGTTGCGCTAATCACTGCGCGTATCGCACAACTGAGTGGACACTTCGCTGTTCATGTTAAAGACCACCATAGCCGCCAAGGCCTACTAAAGCTTGTCGGCGAGCGTCGTCGTATGCTGAAATACCTTGAGCGCCGTGACAACGTCGCCTACAAAAAATTGATCGGCGAGCTGGGTCTACGCAAGTAGGTTTTAAACGCGTTTGTCGTTTTATAGTAAGTGGAAATCAAGGCGCTTGGGGCGCTAAAAGCTGAATTTACCTTTTCGTAAATTAGCCTTTTAAAGCTCCTAGCGCCATTGTCATACCGTCACAAATCTCCCTAAATAATTTGCGGCTAAGCCGAATTAAATTGCGTCTCAGCGTTTAATTTGGAAAACTACAGCCGATTAAAAAGTAACAAAAATGAAGAGAGGATCCCGAATAAATGTCTATTACCCCAATCACCCGTGAGGTCACCGTCGGTGACAAAACTATCAAATTCGAATTTAATAAATTCGCCAAACAAGCCAATTCCGTCATGGTTTCATGTGGAGACACCCAAGTTCTTGTTTGCGTTGTTGCGGCAGAAGACGCAAAACCAGATCAAGATTTTTTCCCACTTACTGTCGACTATTTCGAGCGTACCTATGCCGCAGGACGCTTTCCTGGTGGCTTTGTTAAACGTGAGACTCGCCAATCAGAGCACGAAGTCCTAACCTGCCGCGTGATCGATCGTCCACTTCGTCCATTGTTCCCAGAGCACTTCCTTACAGACGTACAAATTACATGTACTACTGTTTCTTATGACCCAGCTCACCATCCTGCCCCACTAGCTCTAATGGGAGCCAGCGTGGCGCTAATGATTTCCAACATTCCTTTTGACGGGCCAGTTGCGGCTCTGCGCATTGGTATGAAAGATGGACAGTACATTCTTGACCCAAAAGAGGGCGAGGGCGGTGATCTCGATCTTAATGTCGCAGCAAAACCTGGTGCATTGCTCATGGTAGAAGCCGGCGCAAACTTCCTGTCCGAAGAGCAAATGCTTGATGCCATTTCCCACGCTCAAAAGCTAATGGAACCAATCTTTGCCATGCAACTTGCCGTTCAAAAAGAAATCGGCCTGCCAAAGAGAGCGGTGAAAGCCCCAAACTGGGACAAGGACATCCTCGCAAAAGTGAATGCGATGGCTATGCCACTCGTCAACAAGGCATTCACAATCGCAAGTAAGACTGAGCGCAAGCAAGCGATCAGCTCCATCACAAAAGACGTATTAACTGCTGTGAATCCAACTGGAGATTCTGCTACCACCAAAATGGTAAAGAAAATGATGGAAGAAGTTCAATACCAATCAATGCGCGGCTCTATTCTCGAGACTCGCAAGCGAGTGGATGGACGAGGACCTGCAGACGTCCGCAAAATCACCTGTGAGACGAAGGTACTTAAGCGCCCACACGGCTCTGCGTTGTTTACCCGCGGCGAAACCCAAGCCCTCGCCACTGTGACCCTTGGTGCTGCTGATGACGAGCAAAGACTAGACAATCTGGTGACACCGAACGCCTTCAAAAGCTTTATGCTGCACTACAATTTCCCTGGGTACTCTGTTGGCGAGTGCAAACCAAACCGTGCCCCAGCACGTCGCGAAGTAGGTCACGGTGCTCTTGCCGAGCGTGCACTGGCTCGAGTCGTTCCTGCTAAGAGCCTATTTGGTTACACCATCCGAGTCGTTTCTGAGGTCCTTGAGTCTAACGGCTCATCGTCTATGGCCTCTGTTTGTGCAGGCACGATGGCGATGTTGCAAGCGGGCGTTCCTATTAAGGAGCCTGTTGCTGGAATCGCTATGGGCCTCATCAAAGAAGGCGACAAGTACGCGATCCTTTCCGATATCCTTGGTGACGAAGATCATCTGGGCGACATGGACTTTAAAGTTTGCGGCGGCCAGAACGGCATCACCGCACTTCAAATGGACATCAAAATTGGTGGTTTGACTCGGGACATTTTAAGCCAAGCGCTAACGCAAGCTCTTGCTGGTCGTCGTCACATTCTTTCAAGTATGACAACTGCGATCAATGCGCCTAGTGAGATCAGTGAATTTGCTCCGCGAATTTTCCAAGTCAAAATTAAGTCAGACCGCATTCGTGATCTTATTGGCCCAGGCGGTAAGAACATCAAGAAAATCGTGGCTGAAACTGGAGTTAAAATTGACGTCAACGACGAGGGCATGGTTAGCATCGTAGCGATGGACGTGATGAGTGCAGAAGCCGCTAAGAAAATGATTCGCTCAATTACAAGTGATCCAGAAATCGGATCTATTTACTTGGGCCTCGTGAAAAAAATCATGGACTTCGGTGCGTTTGTTGAAATTAAGCCGGGAACAGAAGGCCTCTGCCACATCTCTCAGCTAGACAACGCTCGCGTCGAGCGCACAGAAGACGTGTGTAAGGAAGGCGACGAAATGCTGGTGAAAGTTCTTGAGATTGACCGTCAGGGCAAAATCAAACTTTCTCGCAAAGATGCCCTTGGAAAAAAACCAACCGCATAATTTCTGATTAGATTTCGATACGTCGCAGGCTCGCAAGTGCTTGCGACGTATTATTTTTCGACTTAATATTCTTCGACACGCTACCCTTTATAGATCGGTGACCCGCTTCCATGATTTTTTTACGAACAACATCTCCCGACCTCATGCCTGCATACGCCACCCAAGCTTCTGCTGCTGCCGATCTCAGGGCTGCGAGTCCATCGGTCATCCTTGGAGGTGAGCGAGGCAAGGTGCCAACGGGCGTTTGGATTGACCACGTGGAATGGGGTAAAGTCCCACCTGGCATGCTCCCAGAGCTCCAGATCAGGGCTAGGTCTGGACTTGCATTTAAGCACGGCATCATGCTCACCAATGGCCTTGGAACGATCGACGCCGATTATCCTGATGAGATTTCGGTCCTTCTTTTTAATTCCGGAAAAGATCCTTTCACAATCCAAAAGGGTGACCGCGTCGCCCAGATCACGATGAATCTAATCGTTAAAATACCTGGCCTCGAAACGGGCGGGCCTAGAATGGGCGGATTTGGGTCGACGGGCGTGTAGCTACTTTCAGTCACCAACAAAAGCACCAGCAGGGGCCGTAAAAGCCGCCGTATAACGCAAATTTTGACTTATCCTAACCTCATCTAGGACTCCTAGCAAGTTAGCTGAGCCGGCCAATGAGCCCACATAAAGTGGGGCTGTCGACGGAAATATAACTGTACTTCCAGCTGTACCGATAATTTTAGATCCTTTTTTTGCGCCGCCACAGAAAAAATTCACTGTCCCTTTGCTCCACGTTACCGCAACGTGGGTAAATGCTGATGTTGAGAAAGTGCAAGATGACGACAAAGCTTCTGTGCCCCAAGTCGTTCCCGTTGCACTTATGTTAAAGGCGAGGATTTTTGATGATGATCCCGATTTTTTAATTTGAAATTTCCAACCAAAGTTATTTCCCGCATCAGTCTTACTGGCAATTGTGTAGTAGGTGGTGGGGTTCGACGAAATCTTTACGAACGCTTCTACGGTCATGCTCGAATTTGGAAGATTTTGAGTATAGGCATTGTGCGCAGATAATAAATACGCCGCCGCGGTGAACGTATCTGCCTGAGCAAATTTTCCGGTCCCAGACGCAGGTGTACCGGAGGGCGATAAAGCACTTGCATACGGCGACAAATACCCACTCGAGTCGACAAGATGGCCGGTTGCCGTGTCGAAGTGATAGAGAGCGATTGTCTTGCGAGCATTGATTGTCCACTGGTGGCTGACCGCAGCACTAACGTTGCCCGCCAAGTCAACGGCACAAACCGAAAACAAGTGAGACCCCGTCGAAAGATTAGCGAACGTCAATGGAGACACACAAGTGGTCGCAGCCGCACCATCGATAGAACAGCGAAAACTCGCCAAACTGTCCAATGAATTGAAAGCAAACACGGAATTAAACGAAAGAGTTGGATTTTGGGGAGCGGACGCAATCGTCAC
>CANJQY010000065.1 GCA_947476525.1 Oligoflexales bacterium | reverse complement strand
TTAAGAGGGGTGCAGTTATGGCAAGTCAGCAGCGGCAAAAAGAAGTGGTCATCACCTATGACGACCAAATCTCGAGGTGGTTTTTGATGGCCACTTTGTTGTGGGGCGTTGTAGGAATGCTGGTTGGCGTCATCGTGGCGGTCCAGCTAGCCTATTGGCCAGCGAATTTGAATACGAGTTGGTTGACGTTCGGTCGATTGCGCCCGCTGCACACCAATGCGGTGGTATTTGCTTTTGCCGCAAATGGATTTTTCGTAGGGCTCTATTACTCGCTGCAAAGATTACTAAAAACACGTATGTGGAGTGACCTCCTTAGTCGCGTACACTTTTGGGGCTGGCAAGCTATTATTGTCGCGGCTGCCATCACTATTCCACTAGGTTTTACTCAAGGCAAGGAATATGCCGAGCTCGAGTGGCCGATTGATATTCTGATTGCGATTATTTGGGTGCTAATGACGGTTAACGTGTTGATGACTCTGAAAATACGGCGTATCGAGCACATCTATGTCGCCATTTGGTTTTACCTCGCCTCCATCATCACAATTGCTATGTTGCATGTTGTTAATAGCCTTGCAATGCCAGTGTCATTGTTTAAGAGCTACTCCATTTTTGCAGGCGTCCAAGATGCACTAGTTCAGTGGTGGTACGGGCACAATGCAGTTGGATTTCTTTTAACAACCCCATTCCTTGGGATGATGTACTATTTTATTCCAAAGGCTGCAGGTCGCCCCGTGTACTCGTACCGATTATCTATCGTGCATTTTTGGTCTTTGGTTTTTTTATATATTTGGACCGGACCCCATCACTTGCTGTATACGTCCCTGCCTGAGTGGGTGCAAAGTCTCGGCATGGTCTTTTCCTTGATGCTCATTGCCCCAAGCTGGGGCGGTATGATCAATGGCCTGTTGACGCTGCGTGGCGCGTGGCACAAAGTTCGAACTGACCCCGTTCTGAAATTTTTCGTCGTGGCCATGACCTTCTATGGAATGGCGACTCTTGAAGGCTCGCTGATGGCCATAAAATCAGTGAACCTCATGACCCACTACACCGATTATACCATTGGACATGTCCACGGTGGGGCTCTGGGTTGGCTTGGTGGGATGATTTTTGCGGTGTGCTACTGGATCGCCCCACGTCTATTTGGCAAAGAACTTTACAGTGCTAAATTGGCCAACGTCCATTTTTGGCTATTCACCGTCGGCGTCCTTCTTTACGTCACCAGTATGTGGGCGGCAGGAATCACACAAAGTCTTATGTGGTTTGCAACCGGAAACGACGGACTCCTGAAGTATCCACAATTTATAGAGGCCGTTCTCGCAACGAAATCGCTCTACTGGATTCGCATGATTGGCGGGACCATTTACCTCGTCGGAATGATCATTTGCTTCTACAACGTATTAAAGACAGCTCAAGGATCAAAGCCACAAGATGAAACCGTGAAATTTGTTCCCGAGCGAACCACCCACCAACCAGCAACACTGCACGAAAAATTAGAGCACAATGGCTTTGCGTTTAATATTGGAATCGCTATCACGATTCTAATCGGCGGCATCATCGAATTTGTGCCGACATTTATGATCAAAGCAAACGTCCCAACCATTTCTGAAGTGAAGCCTTATTCTCCTCTTGAGCTTGAGGGTCGAGATGTTTACATCCGAGAAGGTTGTTACAATTGCCACAGCCAAATGATTCGTGCGGTTCGGGCCGAGACCATGCGTTATGGAGAATTTACTCGCGCAGGGGAATCCGTGTATGACCATCCCTTTCAGTTCGGCTCAAAACGAACAGGCCCAGACCTCCAGAGAATCGGCGGAAAGTATCCTGATTTCTGGCACTACCGTCACATGCTAAATCCACGCGACACAGCTCCCGGTTCAATTATGCCAAACTATCCGTGGCTGGCAGAAAATAAGGCAGGCGTCGAAAAGATTGGCGACAAGATGAGTGCCATGCAATCGGTAGGCGTCCCCTACTCGGACAATGAGATTGGCCGCGGCAAAGAACTTTATTTGACTCAGGCCAAGGCGGTGTCAGAAGGACTGGCCAAAGAAAATGTGCACCTAGCCGCAGACAGCGAACTCACGGCGCTGATAGCCTACCTTCAACGTCTAGGCGTGGATGGTCGCGCGGCCATAAAAACTTCTGGGCCAGGGGCACTACCACAATGATTGCGACGACCAACCAAAATGACGAATTTAAAGGGACAAAGTAAATGAAAATAATTGCAGACCTCATTTCTCAATCTCAACCGTCACTCGTAGCTATTCAATCTGGAGTTCTTGTATTGTTTATGGGCTCGTTTGTATTTGTGGTGCTACGGCTCTTTGGGGCAACAAAGGAAAAGCAATGCGAGGACCTTGGAAGTCGAATGCTCGGAGAATAAATCACGAATAATTGATGAATCGGTGACTCAGGTCAATTAACAGATGAGGAGTATTTATGACAAATGAAAATGGAAAAGACGAAACATTGCTTCGACCTTATGAAGCGGACGGAATTCAAGAGCTGGATAATAACTTGCCAACTTGGTGGGTGGGAGTCCTAATATCTACCTCCATTTTTGCCGCTGCATACATGTTGTACGTTCACGGATTGGATGGCACATCCATCAAAAGAGAATATGCTAAAAGTTTTCTTGTTAAATTCGAGGTGCAAAACTCCGCGGGTGGCGAGCCCGCAGAGCTCAACGCGATGATTGGAAATAAATTATCCGTTGATAAAGGCAAGGAGGTCTTCGTCGCAAATTGTGTGCCGTGTCACGGCGCCAGTGGCGAAGGTGTGATCGGGCCAAATCTAACCGACGAATTTGCGCTCCATGGAAGCAAGCCAGATCAAATTTTCGCGACCATTATGGCCGGAGCTGTGGAAAAGGGGATGCCTCCTTGGGGGGCTGTGATCGGTGAACAAAAAGCTAGACTCGTAACTGCATATATTGCAAGTTTAAAGGGTTCAAACCCAGCCCATGCGAAGGCGCCACAAGGCGACCACGATTAGAGGACGAGTTGATGCCACCAAATACGCAAGACGATGAAATCAAACAACCGTCCGTTCCCACAATGGACCAGACGGGAAAGCGGCGTTGGCTCTATCCTGATCGAAGAAAAGGCGCAAACGCATCGAAACGCAAATGGACGGCCGCCGTATTGATCGTCCTCTATCTTGTAGCGCCTTGGTTCCAGTGGAAGGGCACACCACTTCTTCGCTTTGACGCCATTGAAAAAAAAGCGTACTTATTTGGGCAGATTTTACACCTTAGCGACGCAGCTTTAATAGCTCCGGTGCTGGCTGCCTTTGCATTGTTGTTATTTTTTGCTACGTCCATAAAAGGCAGAATTTGGTGTTCATACGGCTGCCCACAAACAGTCTTTGTCGAGTGGCTTATAAGACCGATCGAAGAGCTTACTGAGGGTTCAGCACACCACAGGCGGCGCATGGATGCTGGGCCATTAACGCTTTCACGGATTACTCGCAAAGCCCTTAAACACCTTCTTTTTCTTGCTGTGGCTTCAATTGTTGCGAATACTTTCTTGTCGTTTTTTTTCGGGCCTGCGCGTATTGCTACTTGGATGGTGAGTCCACCTCAGGAACATCCTGTTGCTTTTTTGGTTATGTCAGCGGTGATGCTCGGGTTCTACTTAGATTTGGCGTGGTTTAGGGAGCAATTTTGTGCATTTTTGTGTCCCTACGCCAGATTTCAATCGGTGATCATCGATCACGACACGCCCACGGTCGTTTATGATTCCGTTCGCGGCGATCCTCGCGGCCAAACGAAGAAAACCGCTGTTGTTCCTGAAAAGAAATTTGGAGACTGCATTGACTGTCAGCTTTGTGTTCGTGTGTGCCCAACAGGCATCGACATTCGCAACGGTCTCCAGCTCGAATGTATCATGTGCGCTAGGTGCATGGATGCCTGCGATATGGTGATGACAAATCTTGGGCGGCCCCAAGCGCTTATAAAAATCGCCAGCCAAAATGAAATTTCGGGCGAAAAACGCGTACCATTTTGGAAGCGACCCAAAACACTGGCCTATGCGGCAGCATTGCTACTGATGACCTCTGCTGGACTTGTCCGGGTTTTAAATCGCAATACCCTGGACGTCACAATCCTCCGCGCCCCAGGTGCGCCGTATACTAAAATGCCGGATGGTCGCTTTGGAAATTTATTTATTATTCGCGCCACTAACAATTCAGCGCATCCCATTCGCTTAAATTTCAAGGTCAAGAGCCCTGACGAGGCAGAGTTGCTATGCGCGCAGTGCCAAGTCGAAATTCAGGCGACGAACGACCTTCGAGCCTCTGCCATTGTGATGTTTGAGCATAAGCTCGCCAACAAGGTGTTAACGATCATGAATTCTTCAACAGGCGACGAGGCGACGTCGGTTCTCATTGCCCCAAATTGACTTTGGCCACACCTCCAATCATCCATGGTACTGAGGCTGGCATGCGTTTTGCTTGTGTTTGCCTAGATGGGTTGATGATTGACAAGAAAGACGATTTTGGGAGGCAGGCTTGTCACAGGCAGCAATGGGAAATTTTGGCAACGACACTATGGATCATCAGCTATATCGCAGACTTGCGGAGATGAGTTTGCCGCGTCACTCATCTTACCGCGCGGTTTCCTTTTGGTCTAACCGAGTGAATGATAGCGCTATTTCACGCAGGCTGCGGCAATTGGCCAATACCGACTTGCCGACGTCATTCTATGTGCACCGGCGTTTTTTTGGAAAACTTTGCCATTTTTTTTAAGGAGAATATTATGACAAATCGATTTATGAATCCAAATGGAAAAATTCTTGTTCCAGTCAATCTTGATGAAACTGCCGCACCAAATATGAAAGCCGCCGCACAAATCGCAAAGCGCACAGGCCTTAAACTCGAGATCGTTCACGTAAACGAATATTGGGTTGGGCGCACGTGGCCTGCCGAAATGATGTTCGGCGGGCCCGTAACCGGCATGATTTCTTCTGTTGAAGATGATGCGATAGCCGGTGCAAAGGCATCACTTAGTTTGCTGGTAAAAAAGAACCTACCCGGAATGGATATTCCGTGCACAGTTCTTCTTGGCTACCCTGCGGAATCCATTCGTGCGCATGCGGTGGCGATTGGCGCTGAGTTAATTATCCTTGGAGGCACAGCGGACGACTACCGTTTTATCCCCAAAGGACTCTCGACCCTTCTAAGTCTAATGGCAGATGCGCCGTGCCCAGTGCTAGTACTACCAAAGGGTAGAGTTACGAATTGGGAGTCTCAAAGCCTTAAAGCCATTTTTTCAGACGACCTCCAACCGCAAACAGAAAGTGCGGTCATGGTCGCCTATGATTTTACAGCTGCTTTGGGTAACATTCAATTGACCCTTGCCCACTCCAATCAAATGTCAAAGGACTCCCTTAAAACCGCGATGACTACGGCGGCGGCGGCTTCACATGCACCGACTGGAGCGTTTGACGTTGACGTGATTTGGAATGCTGCAATGAAGTCAATGGACGAAAAATTGATGGCACGAGCATCAGGCCATAAAAAATTTTTGGAGAGCCGAGGCGGTATCGCAAAATTCATTATTTTGCAAGGTCCACCGGTCGAGTCTATACTAAACTTGGCGAATGAGACGAAGGCTGACGTCATGATTTTTGGCCGGCACAGGACGTGGCGACGCAAACCGTTTGCGATAGGTCAGTTGCCATTTCACTCAATGTTGCGAAGTCAAAAGCCGGTGCTGATTGCAGAGCACTAACGGGCTGAGGACAGGTTTCTGGCGCTTTCGCGCCAGAAACTAATTTGGTTCGACCAACGTTATGATTAGTCAATCGATAAGAACTGATTGACAGAGTTTCCATCAAGCACCCTAACGTGCAACAAATACTCACCAGCAGGAAGTACTTGATTGAATTTAGCCCGGTATTCAAACCGGTTGTTAACTGCACCGCGACATTCGTCGCCGTAAACGATTTTTGTAATCGGCTGAACAACTAGAGTTCCGTCACTACCAAGAGAACTCTTAACGTCATCAAACTTTACACAACCATCTAGAAGGTACGGATGTTGTCCCTTTAGTACCAATTCACGGCTACCGTCGGCTGCAGTTTCTAGATTTGCATAAGTGGCCGCAGCATATAAAAAATCATCTGCATCTTGACGCGTTGACTTCGCAACTCGAAGCATTGGAGTACCCGCATCCGGACGATTAACTACCGAGATCGTGTAGGAACCATCAGCCAAGTGGCGATCAATTTCGACACTTTTAATGAACGGCGTAATCAATTGAATGCAAGTGCCTCCATGGTAATAGTAAGCCTGCGCTGTGATGTTAACCTTTTTACTTGCTTCATCGACCGTCGCACTAACTGGTCCCATTTTGTAGCAGCTACTGCTAAACTGTCCATGCACGATAACCTCGACCTTGTCGTTGTCATCAAATCCAGCCGGCACAAAAATGCGGTCAACTGGCGCTGTAATTAAGGCCGATGCATCAGCCATCGCCACTTTTGACATTCCGATCATTCCAACAACAACAAGCAAATTTCTAATAATCATAAAATAATCTCCCATCTCTAGTTAATTTACATGTCAGTTTCCGAACATCCGAATGACCATCATTCGAAACCCTTTGACTAACGAACACATAGCTTCTAATGCATAGACTGTGCCAAGTCAACTTCTGCCCAGCAAAAGGCCTTGGCTGAAGGTGTTGGAAGGTCTGTCTAAATATTGATCGACGATTATTGCGCCCATTGAAGCAAGCATTGCGTCGATACTGCGCCAACTCCAACAAGTTTCCTACCTGCCATCCAAATAGCTGGAAATATCCATGGGTGGAAGGGGTTTTTCCGCCCGGCGCAAATTTAAATTCGCCGAGGCTCCCGCACTTGGACCATCTGATTCTAACGAGATACTTCCGTTCATTGATGTGGCAAACTGCGCACACAGCCACAGCCCGAGTCCCTTGCCTCCGCGCATGGACTTTGTTGTCGAAAAAGGCAAAAACTCGGTGCGCTCCATTTTTTTGATGAGACCAATTCCAGTATCTACCACACGCACCGTCCAGTTTGTGGGTCCATCCTCAGTAATCCTGATGGCAATAGTTCCATATTCCTTGCCGCATTCGTTCATGGCGTCGACAGCATTCAATATAAAATTAATTAGCACTTGTTTAAGACGGATTTCATCACAAGTGACCCAGTGGAGTTCTTTAAGGTCCGCATGGAAATCAATCCTGTGGGGTCTCGCCGTCAGGCGCATCAAGTCCACTACGTCCCCAATCACATTGTTTAGACTGAGGGGCCGCAGGCGAAGGGATGACTGCCCAATAAAATCGTTCATATTGCGGCAAATCTGGGCTAACAATCTGGATGAAGACGTTAATCCTTTGAGAGCCTGTTGGCCAGCCTCTGACTGTCCCACGCTAGACGGCGTAAACGATGAGATCACTTGCTCAGCACTCACTAGAATTAGCGCTGCGAGGTTACTTATTTCGTGATTGGCGGCCGCCAACATTCGCCCAGACATGGCCAAGCTTTCTGAGCTTTCGAGGGAGGCGCGGAGGTTTTTAAACGCCACGAAGCTATTAATCGCATGCTTCACCCGAATAACTAGCTCTTGATTGGCTATCGGTCGAACGATATAGTCGACGGCCCCCAAGCTTAGTCCAGTTATTCTATTTTCATCCTCGTGCATAACCGCCGTTATTAATAATACTGGGATACTCCGAGTTTTCTCCCCGGAGGTTGACATGGCCCGTAACAGGTCGAAGCCTGTTTTTTCCGGCATCGAAATATCACTCAAAATGAGATTAAACTGGCCGTCCTTGTCTAACTCCGCCAAGGCGCAATCTACTGAGGAAACGCCAATGGTCTCATAGCCTTCGGCCTCCATTAATGCAGCCATAAGATCAAGATTGTCTTGGACGTCGTCGACAAGTAGAATGCGATTGCACCCTAGGTCGTCGGCCACAAGATTTGAATTTGAAGGTGCAGCTATCATCATTTCCTTGGAATTTCATTTCAAAAAAGCTAGCGTTCAGCCAGAAAAAATTTCCGCGCTACCCATAGACAATTCACAATAAAGGTACTTCATCATAGAGCCTAACATACTTTTAAACCACATGAATCCCGCTGAGGCAACGGACTATGCAGTTAGGCGGCAACTTTGCAGACTCACTGAAGCTGATATTCAGCTGATTAGCGACCTGGGCGGTAATTTTGCCCGTGAAATACCATCCATCGTCGAGGAATTCTACGGGCATCTGAGTGAATTTGAATTCCTACGGGGGATTGTTGCAAAACACACGACCATTCCAAAGCTAAAGCAAACCTTTGCGACTTATTGCGAGGAGTTATTTTCCGGAAACTACGACCAAGCTTATTATCTACGGCGCAGCCAAGTCGGATCGACCCATGAAAGAGTTGGGTTACCGGTAAATTGGTATATCGGCATGCTTGCCTATCTGCAGGAAATTTTGGTAGGCAGAATTATGAAACAAATTTTGGAGAGCAATCAGCAACAATTCATTGGCTGTATTGGTGCACTTCAGCGCTTGATGCTGATGGACCAGCTGATTATTGTGGAAGCGTATGTGGAGGCATCGACCAAGCAATTGAGAGAAGAGGCCGCCAAGGCGGGCAACGCCAAAAAGGCAAAGGGCATTTTTTTAGCGTCAATTTCACATGAACTCCGGACCCCTATGAACGCGATTCTAGGATTTTCTGAATTGATACTCAGTAAATCCCAAGAAATTTCGCCGACCACGAGAAAGCATCTCAGTGCAGTGAAGAGAAATGCTGAAAATTTGTTGGGCTTGATTAATGATTTGCTTGATTTGACGAAGTCCGAAAGCGGCAAGATGACATCGCATTTAACCACAGGCTCTGTGTTCGATCTTTTGGACGACCTAACTGACAATTTGCAGACGCTAGTGGCGAAGAAGCCTATTAAGATTTTCCGAGACTTCGAAGCCGAGACGTTAGGCGATTTTAAATTAGATTTTGGGAAATTGCGGCAAATCATTTTTAATTTAATCAGTAATGCTGCTAAATTTACCATGAGCGGAGCTATTTTCGTCATTGCGAGGCGAAGTTCCGATATGCTGGAGATAACGATTCGCGATACTGGCCATGGCATTGCTACAGAGGATCAGGAGTCCCTATTTACCGAGTTTTATCAGGTAAAAACGGCTGTCCAGGGGGGGACAGGGCTTGGTTTGAGCCTCTGTAAAAAACTCGTTCACCATATGAATGGCGAAATTTCACTGACGTCCAACCTGGGTCAAGGGTGTTCGGTAACGATCAAAATTCCCGTGACAAAAGTACGATAGGTGCGCCGCTTTTGGTAAGATGGCGCCACTTAAACACAACCCGACTTATTTAACCGAAATGGTGAGTTGCCCGTCTTTTTCGTTCACATTCACTTTTGAACCTTCGACGATGCCGCCGGCAATTAACGCACGGCCAATCTTGGTTTCGAGGTCTCGCTGTAGATATCGTTTCAACGGCCGCGCCCCGTAGACTGGGTCATAGGCAGTTGTCGCGATGTGCGATATCGCAGGCTCAGAGATGTCTAGGGTAATGTGCCGATTTGCAAGGCGTCCCGCCAACGATCTTGTCAACAACCTGACAATTTTTTTTATTTCATCTAGCTTCAGGGGCTTAAACATCACAACATCGTCGATGCGATTTAACAGTTCAGGGCGGAAGTGCTCTTTAAGCGTGTCCATTACTTGTTTGCGCGCACTTTCTTTGAGCTCGCCCTCTTTGTTGACTCCCTCCAGTAGAAAATGGGCTCCAATATTACTTGTCATGATGACTACAGTTTCCTTAAAATTCACCACGCGACCCTGATTATCAGTGAGACGACCATCGTCAAGAATCTGGAGCAGAATGTTAAACACATCGGGATGTGCCTTCTCTATTTCATCAAACAAAAGAACACTATAAGGCTTCCTTCGCACGGCCTCGGTCAACTGCCCACCTTCATCGTAACCCACATACCCCGGAGGCGCTCCGATGAGCCTACTGACCGAATGCTTCTCCATATACTCCGACATGTCGAGTCGAATAATATTTTCTTCACTATCAAAAAGAGCTGCGGCTAACGTTTTCGCAAGCTCAGTCTTACCAACTCCGGTCGGTCCTAAAAACATGAAACTTCCGATAGGACGCTTAGGGTCCTTGATCCCAGCACGAGCCCTGATGACGGCATCTGCGACCAACTGAACGGCTTCATCTTGCCCAATCACCCGTTCGTGCAATATTGCGTCTAGCTTGAGAAGCTTTTCGCGGTCACCCTCCACCAGCTTTTTCACAGGAATTCCTGTCCAACGGCCGACCACTTCAGCAATTTCATTGTCGGTGACTTCTTCTCGCAGCAGTCGATCCGCACCACCAGACTGTTGGGCTAACTTAGCCTCTTCGTCGGCCAATTTTTTTAATAGCCCAGGAAGCTTCCCGTGCTTTAGCTCGGCAACTTTGTTGAGATCGTAGGCCCGCTCTGCCTTTTCCACTTCGTGCCGCACCTGCTCAATCTCGGTGCGAATGAGAGTCAAGCTGTGCAGTTTCGTTTTTTCGGACTCATATTGAGCGCGTAGAGTGTGCAGTTTTTCCTTTTCTCCCTGAAGCTCCTTTTGTAAGGTCTGAAGCCTATCGATGCTAGCCTTATCTTTCTCTTTCTTGAGCGACGATTCTTCTATTTGAAGTTGCATCACGCGGCGCTGTGCCTGATCCACTTCGGTCGGCATGGAATCCATTTCAGTGCGAATCATGGCGCAGGCTTCATCGATCAAATCGATCGCTTTATCAGGCAAAAATCGCTCGGTGATATAACGGTCTGAAAGCGTCGCCGCACTTACCAACGCCTGATCATGTATTTTAACCCCGTGGTGTACCTCGAATCGTTCTTTAAGGCCGCGAAGAATTGAAATCGTATCTTCGACCGTAGGCTGCTCGACAATGATCGGTTGAAATCGCCGTTCAAGTGCCGCATCTTTTTCAATGTGTTTACGGTACTCGTCTAGGGTGGTCGCACCGATGCAGTTCAATTCGCCCCGAGCCAGCATGGGTTTTAGCATGTTGCCCGCATCCATGGCGCCGTCCGCTTTACCAGCACCGACGATGGTATGGAGTTCGTCGATAAACAAAATAATGCGACCTTCGCTCTTTTTTACTTCATTCAAAACAGATTTAAGGCGTTCCTCAAATTCGCCACGATACTTAGCCCCGGCGATCAAACTTCCCATGTCGAGTGAAAAAATGACTCTTTCTTTGAGTCCGTCGGGCACATCACCACGAACGATGCGGTGGGCTAAGCCCTCAGCAATAGCTGTTTTTCCGACGCCAGGCTCGCCGATTAATACGGGATTATTTTTTGTTTTGCGTGAAAGTATGCGGATGACCCGTCTAATTTCCTCATCACGCCCGATCACTGGATCGAGTTTACCGTCTCGGGCCGCCTTAACTAGGTCTCGGCCATATTTCTCCAGGGCCTCGTAACTCCCCTCAGGAGTGGCACTGGTAACTCGTTGATTGCCTCGTACACTAGTGAGGGCTTGAAGAAAATTTTGCTGATTGAGACCAGCGGCAGAGAAAATTTTTGCTAGTGGCGTATTCGGAGAATTTTTAATGATCTCTAGAAAAATATGTTCCACCGAAACATACTCATCTTTCAACCGCTCCGCCGCTTTTTCAGAATCAATCAAGATCCTTGAAAGCCGCTGACTTACGAACACCCGAGAGGGATCATAGCCGGAACCGCCAACTTTTGGTTTTTTCGAGAGTTCCGAGCCTATAATCAAACGAATATCTGCAGGGACAAGATCCATTTTATCCAAGAGTCGAGAAATCAAACCACCCTTTTGCTCAATAAGTGCGGCAGCTACGTGATCAAGATCTACTTCCGTATGCCCGTGGCTGATCGCAATTTTTTGAGCCTCTGAAACGGCCTCTTGAGACTTCTGAGTGAATTTGGCTAAGTCCATACGATTCCTCCTGCGTGTCTATATTAAAAAAAATGCACCCTACTCCACCACCCACTCCAATGTAAGTCGCAATGGAATTCTGTCAAGGTCCGGCAGCCAAATGGAGCTATTTTACCGATTTACTCAAGAATATTTGAGCCAGCAATCCAGGACGTTGTCCAGGCATTTTGGAAATTATAGCCACCAGTAATGCCGTCAACATCAAGAATTTCTCCGGCAAAGTAGAGGCCAGCACAAATTTTACTTTGCATCGTACGAAAATCGATTTCCTTCAAAGAAACTCCACCCGCGGTCACAAATTCTTCTTTGAATTCACCTTTTCCGCTTATCTGAAATGTGGCATGTTTAAGCGTGTCAATCAATTGCATCATTTGCACCCGCGTCACATCACTCCACGGCAAATCAGGGCCAATTCCAACTGAAGGCAAAATTTGAGACCAAAAACGCCTTGTCACCTTGAATAGTGAATGGTTTGCGGGGCATTGTTTCGGACGAGATTCCTTTTCAGCTCGGAGTCCGACTTCGAGATCTAAAGCCGTTAAGTGCGGTACAAAATCTAGGTGCAATTTTGCTTGATAATCGCATTCATGCAGGAGCCTCGCCCCAAATGCCGATAATTTCAAAATCACGGGGCCACTCAATCCCCAGTGTGTAATCAGGAGCGGACCAGTTTGTTTCAGAGTGACGCCACCACAGATAAGTTCGCCTTTAACCTCAGGAAAACTAATTCCAGAAAGGCCATCGATCCGAGAGTCTTTGACAACAAACGTAAACAACGAAGGGACCGGTGCCATGATCGTGTGTCCAAGAGATCCGGCAAGTTGAAAACCACCAGGCATACCACCCGTGGTAAGCAATACGGCATCGGCTGTAACGATGGACTCGTCGCCCGCGATCTTGACATTGATTTCAAAACCATTTGGACCTCGTACAATTGAACGCACCATGTTCCCAAGTTTAATAATGACACCTCGGGTTTCCACTTCCCGTTCTAGGCAATCAATAATGGTTTTGGAATCATCGGTGACAGGAAACATGCGGCCGTCACCTTCAATTTTTAACTGGACACCCTTGGACTCGAACCAAGCAACCGTGTCTTTGGGTTGAAAGCGTGCAAAAGCACCGCGTAATTCTTTGCCTCCGCGTGGATACCGCTGCACGAGTATAGCAGGATCAAAACAGTGATGGGTCACGTTGCAGCGTCCTCCCCCCGACACGCGCACCTTTGTCAAAGGCTTTCTAGTAGCCTCAAGCAGCGTCACGCGAGCATCAGGGTGCATTGCTGCGGCGCGAATCGCACCGAAATAGCCGGCAGCACCGCCGCCAATAACCACAATGTCCATTTTCTTTTTGGGTTCCATTTATTCAATGTCCTGACAGTCTGATTTTACCGTTTTAGTGGATGATCTTTGGCCAATGCAAAATAGGCAGCCTGCAAAAAAAGATAGGTCGCGAGGCCACAGGTAATTGCGATAGCTGGATTTTTAATTTGAGAAATTACTGCCGCCATCACGGCGGAACTTCCAATGATAACCCCTAATTCTTTAGACGGCAAAACGTCCACGTAGCTCGCCGCAGCTTTTACCAACACGACACCGGCCACCAGCTTGGCGACAATGATACCAAGCGGTATCCCGAATATGCCAAGGCCAAATGTAGCCGCGCCTAGTCCGCCCAAAATAATTGAGCTGAGAAGTACAAAACCCATAGTCCTTATCACGATTTGTCCTTGCTGATAACGCCACAATAGTTGATATCCAAATATGTGAATCACGCACGATGCAAACTGCGAAAGGGTCAGCAGGGCCAAAAGTATGCCATATGACGGGTCATCTATCGCAAATATAACATTTAAAACATAAGGCCCAGTCCAATAAGACGCGGCACAAATTGGAATTAAAACACCTAGGGTGAGTAGAACTTCCGTGCGTACGATTTTGGTGATAAGTCGCGAATCAACGTCGGAGGCCAACATTTCAGAAAAAAATACGCGTGCCACACTGAGTAGCAAAGGCGTGATGCTTTGCGCCAATTTTAGCGGGATGGCGTAGGTCCCTGCTGCTGTATCGGTGAAGAATTTCTTGACCATCAGTAGATCCAATCGATCGACCAGTCCAGCGGTGATCATGCCTAAGTTAAAGGGTAGGCTTTCGATTGCAAATGCGTAGAGTGAAGGCCTGTCTGGACGTAGCCAACGGATATGCTTCTTGTGATAGAAAAATGTACCAAGTGACATAGCTGAATTGGTTCCCAATACCAGCGCACAATATAGAAATTTATCGGCAGGTGCCGTCACTTGGGTTATGATGAGGACAAAGCCTGTGATTTTTGACACGAAGACAAGCGCACTGTAGGAGTTCATTTTTTGTAGGCTTGTGTGTAAAAAATCAAAATCGAAGACAGTAGTGAAAGAAAGTGCGGTAAGACCCAAAACAATGCCGGTATTTTGGCCCGTTAAATGGCCGGCCAATGGAATCAACAAAAGTAAAATCACAGCAGCATGAATCGCTCGAATACAAACGGTCAGGGATGCCACCCGACTAACGTGTACGCTGTCAGTTGGGTTCTTAGCGACGGAAATGGCCGCAAATGTGCCGTAGCCAGGTCCAATTAATTGAATCAAAATATCGATTGTAGCCAGCAAAACAGCCATCTCGCCAAAGGCCTCAAGGCCTAGTGCATCCTTGGTTTGCCGGATAATAATAAGCGGAAAAAAACGACTGACAATCTCAGTAAGAGTCAATAGCCCCGCCCCCTTGATAATTCTCAGTCGTCTGGTCATTCTTTATCCTTACCTTTTTACCAAGACGTGGGATGGTAGTCTTTGAGAAACTTGCCCCAAACATGCATCTTTGAGTTGAGACCAGAAAAAATTGGGTCACAAATCCGTGCGGCTCCGTCGACAATGTCGAGGGGCGGCTGAAAATTAAGTAGCTCCTTTTTTCTTGTGGCATGGGCAATCGGATCCTCATCAGTCACCCAGCCCGTATCGACGGCATTCATGTGAATTCCGTCCTTGACGTAGTCTGGAGCCGATGTTTGGGTCATCATATTTAGGGCTGCTTTGGCCATATTCGTGTGGGGGTGTCGGTCCGTTTTGGTAAAACGAGAAAATTTCCCTTCCATCGCCGAGACGTTGATGATGTGTTTATCGTGTGACGGAGCCTTCAGCATGAGGGGTTTTAGTTTCGAACAAAGAATGAAAGGCGCAATGGCGTTAATCAATTGGATTTCTAAAAGTTCAGCGGTCGGTACATCACTGAGCTGCATGCGCCAACTATTATTGATCCGTAGGTCTACCTGTTGTAAATCGACGTCGTATTTTCCGTCGGGAAAAATCTCGCCGCCACAGCTTAGATCATCAGGCAGGACAGCCAGTTGCGACATTTGGGCGGAGGTGGCAATGACGCCTCCTGAGAGGCCTTGCGCATATGAAATGAGTGCTTGAGAGCCCATTGTGGGCCCCAAGTCTCGGATCCGTTCGCTGCAGTCTTGATACTTTTCGAGCAACATTCTGGCACCTACCGGTACGGAATTAATATGCTCGTCAGTTACCAAGTGCGCAAAAAATCCCCGGGGGCGTCGAACAGTCTGTGCCGCATTGTTTAAAAGGAAATCTAAGCCAGTGCACGTCTGGACCAAATAATTTGCAAATATTTCGACGGAGGGTGAGTGGCGCAGGTCGAGGCCAAAAATTTTTAGGCGTGAAGACCAATCTGAGAAATCAAGCTCTCTAGCGTATCGTTTGGCGGCATCGTGTGGAAATCTTGTGGTCACGAAAACTTCAGCACCGGCTCGAAGCAGCATTAACGCAGCCTGATATCCGATTTTAACTCTCGCTCCCGTCACCAACGCACGCCGTCCTCGTAGATCTGCTGTTTGAAAACGTTTGTCGTAATTTATCTTTGCACAAGCAGCACACATAGAGTCGTAGAAAAAATGAAGTTGTCGGAATTCTGCTTTACAGACGTAGCAGGCTTTAGGGTTCGTCAGCACTCGCTGGGTGCATTCATGATTTGGGGAGGCCTCTAGGGCGGGTGCAGCGAAAACCTCCGCAAGTCTGGCTTGCCGAATTGCAGTTTCGGAAATGACAGCTCGGTCGGCTTCTAGGTCGTCCCAATTTTTTTGTTTTCGAAAGGCTCGCCGCAGTTTTGTCACGGCGACGCGGTCCGGTTTTGCGACTCTACCGGCAGCCATCACCAGCTTTACCCTCTCCTCGGGAGTGAG
>CANJQY010000064.1 GCA_947476525.1 Oligoflexales bacterium | reverse complement strand
GCAACATGTCTGCGATCTACTGGGCGAGCACCCTCACAGAAGAAAAATTCATATGTTGATCACACATGCGCATTGGGATCATGTGCTCTTTCTGCCGTTTATGCGACAGCTAGAGAATCCTGAATGCGATATTCACATTCATGCGCCAGATGTGGGCGGCATGCCTTTTGCCCAGATTTTTGAAAAACTTTTTAAACACGGCCGTCTTCCAATACCAAAGGTCAACATTAAATCCAAACTAACGTTTCACAAGGTGACACCTGGGGTGGAATTTTTAATCGAGGGAAAAGTTCGTGTGGCAAGCTTTCAGGTCAACCACCCAGAAATCACTCTTGGTTACAAAATCAGTCACGGCGCTTCAAACGTGGCCATTATCACCGATGCAGCCACTGTCAGAAATGGCAACTACCTGGGAACCGGTATGCCCGAACGAGCCGCCATCCTTGGGAAACGTGAGTTTGAAAATGAGTACGAAAGCGCTCTTGTGAAGTTTCTCACCGGCGTTCACACGTTGGTTTTTGATACGCACTTCAATGCTAAAAATCTTAAATCCGATTGGGGTCATGCCTCGCCAGAATTAGCGATTGAAATCTGCTGCCTAGCGAAGATTTGCCGATTGTTCATGTTTCACCACGCGCCCGAGGATCGCGACAGTATCGTCGCCGTGAAACAAATTCACGCCCGCAACCTTGGCCTACCTTTTGGCATCGAGGTTCTAAATGCACGAGAGGAGGACCAATGGCCACTAATCTCAGCCTAAAATTCCTCGGTGTTCGTGCCATACACTCCTCGCCGGGTAAAAAAAATCAAACCACTGGCGGCAACACCAGCTGCATCGAGCTTTGTGATGGGGCGCACACATTATTTATCAATGCTGGGTTTGGTATCAATTTTGCTGGAGACTTAATAGTTGCGAAGCATTTAAAAACAAAAACCCCCGTCAACGCCACGATCTTGTTCTCCGACTTCCTTTGGGATTCGATTTTAGGACTACCTTTTTTTACGCCAATTCATTTTCCCTCAACAGAGTTAGATGTCCTCACAGGAATCCCAATTGAACACGCTCAAAGTGGCCTAAATGATGCTTCGTCTCCGCTCTTTTCACCGTTTAATGGAATCGAAGGATTTCGTGCCGCCATATCAATAAGGACTGTTAATGAAGCTATGACGCTTGGGGCGTGGACGATTAAAGCACTGGCCATGGCGCATCCTCTTACCCCATATCCGGTAACCCTTTGGCGCCTGACCCATGATTCTGGCCGGGACATAGGCATCGTGATGTTGTCGGATACTGATAAAAAATCTAGGGACGCCATTGCCTGTTTCCTTGATGGCTGTAGCACCCTGATTTGCGCAGCGTCGACGTCACCTAACAAAGATGGTTGGGACTGTCACCGCACTGGATTTAAAGATGCACTGGCTATAGCCTTACAATTGCGAGTTCAAGATCTTTACTTGACCCAGTTTCATCCATGCATGACGGATGTACTGCTTCAACGAGAATTATTAGGCCTACAAGCAGTCCTATCCAGCAATATCAAAAATGGGGACTCGAGTGCCGCGAACTTAAAGATTCACTTAGGATCAGAAATTTCCGCCGCTTTGACCCCTGCCATTTCGTGCAACCTTAAGAGAACAGCGTAACATGAGCCTATCGCAGCCAATTGCCATTGCCACGCTTACCGCCTCAATGTTGCTCACCGCACAGACTCCCCATGGGATGCGCTTTTGGACTCAAACGAAGTCCCTCAATAGATCCCTAGCCATTGTCTTGACCCTTTACATCGGAACTTTGCTCGACACCAGCCTTGAGTATTTTTCCCTGGAATGGGCTCGGCCTAGTTTGTCGTTTGTTTTGCTGATGGCGGCGAGTAGGCTGCTAATAGAGCAAAAAAAACACTCTGGATCGGTTTGGGCGAGCCGCAGAATTCTCCCACTCACCTGGGCTGTGGCCTTTGGAAGCGCTGCCGGGCTGATCTTTGCAGAGCTCACCAATAGTGAATTTTACGCGGCCTGCACTTTTTTCGCAGGTTTACTTCATATGATGAATATTAGAGCTGAAAATTCGAGAAATTTAGCGCTTTTTTCCGAGCTGACCATGCGCATTTCTTCCCTGCAAGCGGCGCAATTCAGCATTCAATCAAAATTAAAGACAAGCGAGCGAGAAGCTCGTGACATTACCCTAAAGGCAAGCTAGTCTCCAAATTCTATCAGGACTACCTAATTTGGAGAGAAACGAATGAAATCCTACGATATCACCAGTGTTTGCAATGCCCTAATGGACGTTCTCATTGAGACAACCGACGCCGATATCACGAAGTTAGGCCTGACTAAGGGCATCATGCATTTAGTTGACAGCACCCGACAGGCGGAGGTCCTCAAGCACTTCACGAACAAGCCTCGCGTAACTGAGCTCGGCGGCAGCTCGATGAATGCCATCAGAACGCTCGCAAGCTTGGGACACAAAACCGTCTTCGCCGGCATGGTCAATGATGATGAGTTCGGAAATATTATTCGCGAGCGCACGACGGCTCTCGGTATTAAGGCTTATCTCGGTGGCCACAACGAAGCGAGTACGGGCTCGTGCCTCATCCTCATTACTCCTGACGGCGAGCGAACCATGAACACCAACCTGGGCGCAAGCCGCCTTTACGACGCGACACACATTCCCCATAAGGAAATTGCTGAGTCGAAGGTTTTTCACTTCTGCGGTTACCAGTGGGATACTGACCAGCAGAAGGTTGCCCTTAAAAATTCAATAAAAACGGCTCGCGCTAACGATACACTCATTTCCTTTGACATTGCCGATCCTTTCGTCGTCAGTAGGAATCGCGATGATTTTATTAAACTGATTACGGACGAAGCCGACATCGTGTTCGCAAATAAAGAGGAAGCACGCTTACTATTTAATTCAACACCTGAGGATGCTGCACGTCGGATTGCGGCAACGGGAGCCATTGCTGTTGTTAAGCTTGGGGCCGAAGGCGCTATCGTTATAAAAGGCAAAGACGAGTTTAAGATTGCCCCAGTGGCAACGACCGTTGTTGATACGACGGCTGCCGGAGATATGTTTGCTGCTGGATTTTTACATGGTTTCTTAAAAAATAGAACCTTAGACGTCTGTGGAGTAATGGCTGCAACACTGGCCAGTGACGTAATCTCCCGTGTTGGCGCTAAAATTAGTGACAGCGCCTTGAAAGCTGTGCGCTCACTTTAGTTTTTACAAATAAAAAAAACTACCATGGTTTCGGGGCCAACGGTTCGTTGGTAAATTCCGTTTGACCTTTATCGTTTATATAGAAATCGGCACCCCGCAAAACATCGTAATAGAACTTTTCGGCTTTTCTGCGACTTACAAATTCCACGGTCGCCTCCCGATACTCTTTCAGGGCTGGCGCGGTGTAATATAAATAGACGCGGTAGATGCCTCGCGGCCGAAATTCAAAAGAGACCTGATTTGCCGTGTATGCCATAATCGTCGATGGCCAAAGGGACAAAATAGCCCCCAAAATTGCTATTTTTTTAACCACAGATCGCTGCCTCCACGTCAACTTGATTATCCTTACGCTTATCGGCAGGTTTCCTCATTGGATGAGGAAGTGTCCACGACTCAACCTTCTCGTGTCGATGCATGCCTAAATAAAAATTGCTGATTTTGCTATTATTTGCTAATTAACTAACTTGCACTCTTGTTTGAAACCTAAATTAGGGATGGACTCTATGACCTCACAAACCGACATGGATACCGTGGCACCCACGACGCAATCAGCGCTCGTACAAGAGAAAAAATCCTGGGGCGAAAGCATAAAAAGTCTGGCGATACTTATTATTTGTGTTCTCGCCATTCGCTGGAGCGTTGCCTCTCCGTACTATGTGCCGACGTCCTCCATGGAACCGACCATTAAAGTAGGTGATAGGCTCCTCGCGTGGAAACTTGCTTACAACTTAAAAATACCGTTTACCGACACAGCTATATTTTCTTGGGGAACACCCTCTCGCGGCGACATCATCGTGTTCAAGTACCCAAGGGACCCTTCCATTGACTACGTCAAACGAGTTGTGGCCGTTGCAGGCGACGACGTTCAACTCCGCGACGACGTCCTCTACATTAATGGCAAGGCCGAGGAGCGCATTGACCACAACAGTGACCGCAGCGCCATTGATGATATTGTCGACGAAAAAGAGCATAAACTTCTCTTCCGCGAAAATCTTGAGGGCCTAGAGCACTGGGTTATGCAGCACAAACCTGAATACAAAAGTGCGCTAAGAGCATGGTGGCCGGATGTCGACGGACAACCCTATAAGGTGCCCCAGGGCAGCGTTTTTTGCATGGGAGATAACCGTGACAATTCTAGCGACTCTCGCGTGTGGGGTGACGTGCCCTTGATTAACGTCCGAGGGCGAGCTCTTTTTGTCGTTTGGAGCATCTGGACACCGAAGGGTGATGCGATTCCTAAGTTAAGATTTGACCGCTTTGGAAAATGGTTGGATACTTGAACTAGGCACAAAAAACTTTATCGATTAAATGGCCGCCAAAAGTGCCTAGGAGAATAACCGAACTATGACCACGTCAAATAAATCAAAAAAACCTGTGGCTCAAGGGACTGCTGCCAAGAAACCATCGAAGCCTGCGCCAGCGAAAGCTGCTGAACCGAAAGCCGCTGAACCGAAAGCTGCTGAACCGAAAGCTGCTGAACCGAAAGCTGCAGCGGCAAAACCATCGACTGTGCCCGATGAAATTCTTTTTGTCCGAGAATATTGGACCGGCGATAGCCGCGACGGCGCGTTGATTAATGGTGATGGATTTCACTTTTTCCGCATGACCAAGCCAGGTAAAATTTTGGAGGCTTACGAAAGCTACGAACTGGACGATGGTCGCGAATGCGTCACGCCGTGCCCTGATATGATCAGTGTGCATTGGATCGATGATTTAGGTTATGAAGATTTTGAAATTCTTGATGCTGTCCATGAGCTTGAATTTATACGCATAAAGAATATTGCAAATGGCATAGACCCTAGCTAAATTTCCGTTTTTGAATCCAGAAATTGGGCCGCCATTACGCCACGTCTTCTGGTTCCGATTCCCCAAGCAAGCGAGAGCAGCGGCGTGTCGTTAAAAGGTGTTGGTACCAACCTGTCGTTTGTTCTACCAACCACAGATTAGACTGATATAGTGGCGCGGGTATTAGTCCCTCACAAAAATCAACCATATTTTCCAAGGTGCCCCTTGGATTTTCTCGAACCCATTCTTTCACTGCTCGCTTGAATTTATTCGTGTCAAACATTCACTGTTTTCCTTTCGTTTTAACAAGTCGCATTCTGATTGCGAATACGTTTGCAGAGCTACATCTCGTTGATCGGCATGTTCTGCCTAGACTTAAGTTGAATTCTCTCCCTAAAAAAGGACTTCCAAAAATGTCAAACACACTACCCCTTAATTTATTTGTAGATACTACCGGCATTTGGCAATCACAAAAATTTGTAAACCCTTCTGTGCTTGGCTACCTCGGTGCGAACCTCGGGACGTGGCTGAACCAATCCCTAGACGAACTTGGCGTTGAAGACACCCCAGTCATCAAGGGAACTGTGCATCCTGCCTCGTATATTACAGGGCGAGTCTATATTGCAGAGGGGGCTACTGTTGAGCCAACCGCTTATATTCAAGGCCCATGCATCATTGGGCCACATGCCGAAATACGACACGGCGCCTACATTCGCGGTAACGCATGGATCGGCGCTAAAGCCATTGTCGGGCATACTACAGAGGTTAAAGGTGCCATCTTTTTTGATGGAGCCAAGGCAGGACACTTCGCCTACGTTGGTGACGCCATTCTTGGGCGCGAAACAAATCTCGGCGCCGGCACTAAACTCGCGAATCTCAAATTAAATGGTTCTGACGTCCAAGTCAAACACCCTATCACAGGCGTTTTGACGCCAACTGGCCTTAGGAAACTTAGTGCTATCATGAGTGACCACTCACAAACTGGGTGTAACGCTGTCTTGTCGCCTGGCACAGTGCTCATGCAGAACACGGCCGTTTTACCGTGCGTGCATTACTATGGAACGCTCGTCAAAGGCCTCGCTACCAAAGCTAAATAGATTCTACTAAAAAAGGTAGAACTCTGCGTTGTTCGCCGCGGCATAGGGTCACTTAAATAACAAGGCGGCCTTGGCCAGCCGTCCAATTATTTTCTTTACAAGGAAACACATGTGCGTTACCATTAACAAAATTTCGAATTTTTTGTGTTTGTTATATTCAGGCTCTGTCACCTAGGGTTATTGCTGGGCCACATTAGCGAAGGTTTTTAGAAGGGTTTCAGGCTGAAACTCTTTCCAAATACAGTGTGCGACAACGTTTACTGCTTAAAAATTTTTCAAGGAGGAATTATGAAAATCAGAAATTTAATTGGTCGTCGGGGCGCTTTAGCATCAGCCGTAGCTTTTGCACTACTATTATCGGCACAGCCGATATTGGCAAGTGGCTACATCGTCAAATTCAAAGAAGGCACAAACTCTTTTAAGACCGCAACGTCTCAAAAGAGCCTGAACGGCTCCACAATTACCGACAAACATGCGGCTGGTAACTTTGTCGTCGTTAACATCAATTCATCAAACAAAAGCACTACGGCGGCTCGCCTTGCAGAGTTGATGATGAATCCTGACGTGGACTACGTCGTCGAAAACATTAAAATCCATTCTTTTGATATGCCGAACGACCCCGAAACCTCCAAGCAATGGTCGATCGCAAAAGTTCGCGCAGCTGATGCGTGGACCTCAGGAACTGGAAGTCGCGACATCGTCGTTGCTATAACTGATACTGGCGTCGACTATACGCACGCAGATATCGCTGCAAACATCTGGACCAACAAAGGTGAAATCCCAGGAAACAACATTGACGACGACAACAACGGCTTCGTTGACGACATTCATGGATATGACTTCCGCGACAACGATTCTGATCCAATGGACGTCACCAGCGATAAAAATCCGGGTCACGGCACCCACTGTGCGGGGATCATCGGTGCCGTTGGAGACAACGGAGTTGGCATCAGCGGAATGAGCCAAAAAGTTTCTATCATGGCTTCACGTTTTATTGGCGCTGACGGCTCGGGCGACCTCGCCAGCGCAGTCAAGTCGATTGATTATGCTGTGACTAGCGGCGCAAACGTTATCAGCGCTAGCTGGGGAGCAGGCGTTAGTGCAGATGGCGCGAAGCCAATCACTGAGGCCATTGGACGCGCAAACGACAAAGGCGTCATTTTTGTCGCTGCTGCATCAAACGACGGTAAGAATAACGACGGCTACGAAGTGTATCCTGCAAATACCCCCCTTCCAAACGTCATCACAGTGGCCGCGTCTGGAAGCAGCGATGCAAAGCCATCGTGGTCAAACTTTGGTATCGCTAAAGTTAGTCTTGCCGCTCCTGGCGAAGGCATTTACAGCACACTTCCTGGCAATAAATACGGAAATTTGAGCGGCACATCGATGGCGACGCCTTTGGTTGCAGGCCTTGTAGCGCTTATGCTTTCCCACGACAAAAACCTTACAGCACCCCAGGCCAAAGCACTTCTTCAAGCCTCCGGCGAAAAAGTCAGCATTGAAACGGCTTGTGAGTGTCGTATCGACGCAGCCGCTGTGGTCGGTAGAATCGACGCAACAACGCTAACGGTTGTTCCCCAGGCTGCGACCATTGCTCCAAATTCAACTCTTCAGTTCTCGACGTTTGGTGGACGAGCTCCATTTAAATTCAGTTCGTCAGCCGATTCGATCGGCAGCATCACGGCAGATGGCCTTTTGACCGCAAAAGGTACCGGCGAAGTCAATATTACCGTAGTCGACGCCGACAACGTTACCAATCAGTCCCTTAGAATTCGTATTGTTGAAGGTAGCGGCGGCGGCGGCGGTGGCGGCGGTGGCGGCGGCGGCGGCGAAGCGTGCCCTTTAGACCCTGCGATGTGCGAAATTATGTGCCAACTTGAGCCAACACTTCCTTGGTGTGCAAAATAACTAGCTTCTAGTAGACCCCTTGTTTGCTTGTCCTGCTGGCAGATGAAAAGCGGCTGAATTCTTCACAGAATTCGGCCGCTTCTCATTTCTGATTTTTATAGGTCAATGCCATTTCCTTATTTGACGTTGTAAAATGCACCAAATACTGCCGCCGTATCTTTAAGAACAGAGGCCGCAAATTTGTAGTTGTAAAGGGCACCTAAAAAAAGAACCAGAAATTATTCCGGTTCTTCTTTTTTTCTAGGCGATATTACGATTTAAAACCGAATTGATACTAGTAGCGATTATAGTAATAATAGCGGTAGCCCCAGTAGTTATATCCATTGTAGTAGGCTGGCTGGTAGTAATTATAGGAATTGTAGTACCCGTAATTGTAGTAATTTCCGTAGTTGCAATAAGTTGGATAATACCAATTGCTGTAGTAATTATTCGTCCAGCCGTTGTAGTTATTCCAACGGTTCCAGCCCCAAGTAGAACTGTCACCACTATCGGTGCTGCTGTCGAGTTGGGGGGCGGTTGTTGAGTCCACGCCAGCGGTCCAAAGCGTAGGAAAATCTGCAGCCGCTGGAGAACTATCCGCTCCTTTAACGAGTCGAAGCTCCGTTGCTGACGGGAGTTCACGTCCAGCCTGGTCGATTGGAACCCTCAGCACAACCCCCGTTGAACTCTCAACGGCGCGTGTCATTGAACGAGAATCTATCGCACTTGAGTCATTATCAGCAATAACCGCACCGGAAGCCGCGGAAATCACTGCACAAATTGAAAAAATACTGAAATTTAATAGCTTCATAAACACCTCCAAAGAAATAGAAAATTTTTAATACCGCCCTCACGCGCGAATTATACGCCCGCTTTTGAGCGTTCGCAACGCTAAACCACGTCAAGCAGGCACTTCAAGCAGAAAAATAAGGTGTTGCAGTTCACAATAAAGGCATGTAACTAGAGCCTGTTTAGAGGATGCCTTGAGATAGCGCTCGTTAGAATGTTCACCGTTTATTAAGGGAGTCAATAATGAAATTATTTGGTGCCTTGGCAGTTCTTGCACTTTCTTTTGTGGGATGCAGTAAAGATACTGGTTCACATTCTAAAAATATTTTCGGTTCAGATAACCGCGTCTTGGTCACAAATGCCACAGAGCCTTTTTCAGCGATTGGTAAATTAGATAATGGCTGCACTGGCACGATGATCGGCAAGAGGCTGATGCTGACGGCCGGCCATTGTATTAAAAACGACAATAGCACTGAGGGCCGAGCAGACTTTAAATTATTTTCGGCCAACATGATAAATGGCCGGAGCCAGGCATCGGCAACCCCAGTTCGTGCGTGGGTTGGTGGGGCCACCCCAGAACAAGATAGAAAAATGGACTGGGCTATTGTGGAGCTGTCGAGCGCTCTGGGCGATACTCAGGGAACAATGGCTGTATCGTCAAGAGATTTGACAAACTTGCTGCCGTTTCAAGTAAACTTAGGCGGCTACAGTGGCGACCTTGATGACGGGAATAGCGCTAGCGTTCATTGGAACTGCAGTATTCGCAATATAATTGATGGCAAAATTCGCCACGACTGTGATGCGACGGCTGGTATTTCTGGGGCACCGATATTCGTGAAATCAGACAATGCGTGGCAAATTGTAGGACTCTCTGTGAGCGAGTTCCGACAAAATATTCCACCGCCAGTTCGCCGCGATGACTGGACGGAAGACTTTTCAAACGTTGGGACTGCAGCAACGCTTTTTGCCCAGACGGTCGAAGCCCTTCTGGCGACGGTAGATGTCGGGCAAACGGCCCCATCTTTGCAAGATGGAGTTGTGGCCGTTACTTTTTCGCCGTCTCCGCAGCCGTCTCCGCGGCCGTCTCCGCAGCCGTCTCCGCAGCCGTCTCCGCTGCCTGATCGCGAGCCATACTTGCCAGGACCGGCAATTGATCCAAATCCACCTGCAGCTTTTGGATATATCCCGTTTCAACTTTCACAGGTGTCAGAAGTTCACGAGATCTTCAATCAAATTCAATCAATCCACAATCTGCATTGGGCCTTGATCGATGACGTGAGAAGATTCGGAATCTTGTCACGTGACTCGAATATTCTTTTTTACATTCAAATATCAAACATCTTTACCACAATGTTGAATAGACATGTGACCGCATACAACACGCTCGCACGCGACGGTGAAGCAGGCATGTCTAGAGAATACCTTTATCAGGTCTATGTGGCCTTAAAATCTGCCGAGAATCAGCTGTTCACTATAAACCGCAATTTTTTGCCGCCAGCAATCGCTTTTGAAACTTCGCGCATGGAGGCCCTCACCGCGGGTCACATGTCACAAATTGAATCGATTATTTTTCATTAGGATTTAGTTGCACATTAGGATTTAGTTGCACATCCGGCCCCGGTAGCAAAAAGGCAACTCAGCTTGCACTTGATCCGTTTCGTGAGGATTACAACTACACGTTACCATAAAAGCATCTATCAATTGTTAAAAAGAGTGATGGCACTTTCTGCCATAAGAGCAATTCCCACGGGCAGGGATTCTGCGGCACTTGGAAAGTAAGCTGATGAATGTAGTGACGGAATACTGCCGGTTTTTTTGTACTTTTCGAGTCTAGACTCGCTCAAGGTGCCGAGCGTGAACATTAAGCTCGGCACACCCTCTAAGCCGTAACGGCTAAAATCTTCTCCCACCATCGAAGGTCTGCCTCCGAGCACATTTTTTTCACCCACAATTTTGATAAAGACTGGGCGAAGCCTCTCCACAAGTTTCGCGTCGTTGACCACGCTCGGAACTGGTTCGCCAGTAATCGTAACTTCAGGCGCTGGAGCTTGGTACGAGTCCGCTATGGATTTGGCTTTACGCCGAATTCCGTCTAGTATTTTTGCTCTAGTTTCCTTTGAAAAAGATCTCACCGTCAGCAGTAACTGGGCGGAGCTGGAAATAATATTGTGTTTGCTTCCGGAATGAAATGATCCCACAGTCAAAACAGCTGGATCGGAAGGATCTTTCTCTCTTGAAATCAGAGTTTGCAAGGCAAGCACCAATTCACTGGTCATAGGAATAGGATCAATCGTCTCATGAGGATTGGCGCCGTGTCCGCCCCTGCCATGCATTGTTATGTCAATGGTGTCGACGTTGGCGGTTACAGGGCCCGAAAGTAGTCTGACTTTTCCCACTGATTCATTGGACTCCACATGAAGTGCAAGCGCAAAATCCGGTTTAGGGAACTGTTTAAAAAGACCGGCAGCTAACATTAAGCGGGCGCCGGCACCCATTTCTTCAGCGGGCTGTCCAATTATAATAAGGGTACCGTGCCATCGCGTTTTGTTTTGAGACAAAACTTTTGCGACTCCGATCATATTCGTAATATGAAGATCATGGCCGCAGGCATGCATGACGCCCACTTCACTTTTTTGGCTTGATTTTTGTTTTTGTTTTGATGAAAAAGAAAGCCCTGTTTCTTCCGTAATAGGTAATGCATCTAAGTCAGTTCTGAGCATGACCGTAGGTCCAGAGTTGTTTTTTAGTATGGCGACGACACCAAATCCACCAAAGTTGGTCGTCGTTTGAAAGCCAGATTTTTTTAGTTCAGCTGCAAATAATTCAGCTGTTTTTTGCTCTTTAAAAGACAACTCAGGATTTTGGTGCAAGTCCTCATAGATGGGCATTAGACCTTGTAGGATGCCTTTAATATCAAGTTCCGATTTTTCTTCGGCCGCAAACGACGCCGTTGGAATTAAAACTAAAAGAAATAATAAATTTTTCATAATTGGGATTCTAGCGAAATCTCCGGAAGAGTAAAGGGATTACCGTAAATGGACGAAATATCATCACTTAGGATTCACGCAGATTGTTATGCTATGAGGCAAGGAACAAATCAAACGCCCAATATACGTGTTGGCTGTCGAGCCGGCAAACTTGAGCCCTTCAATTAGTTTTTTCTTCGGCGCAGCCGATACATGGCTCGCTAATTGGTAGGGGACTGTAGAGCACGGAGTTCAACCAAGATGGAAATGTTTGACCTTGGAGCTCTGACTTAGACTCACCATAAAAATCTGCATAGGGAATAATGCAGTGCGAGTCCCAAGGCGAAATATAATAGGAAAAGTTAAGGGAGGTAGCCCTTGATGTGAGCATCTCTTGCCGTAAACGGCCGGACCATTCATGCTGATCGCCTCCCATTGATTTGTAAAAAAATCGTTGCACAATGTCATTGAGCGCATTGAATTGTGAAAAGCGGATGGTGGGATTTACTGAGGAAATAGCACTATAAAGTTGCGGCATGGTGAGGTCCAAAACCGCAACGGCATCTAGGTCAAGAGTGGGAATCCAACGCGGTAACGAGCGCTCAACCTCCCAGTTTTTAAAGCCCGTGTGACGAAATTCAGGTGTGAGAATTCCTGCTCCACTATCGGAAAATTGGATAATTTGAGCCCATGGAGACTGCCGCCTGATGTATGGAGTCCACCAAATGGCTCCGTAAGCTCCCGCAGAGCATCCAGTTACGAAAATTCGCGAGGGATTGGTGATAATTTGCGATAACGTGTGATCAATGGCCGCGTGCGCGTTGACAGCGCCGCGGTGGTGAATCATGGTTTTTTGGGAGTTTTTGCTGCCGTCGCTAATCGAGGCATTAGTCGTGTAAACGTGATCTGCCGAGCCCCAGTGCACGTCCCCGGTACAGTATGGGATCATAACGTGCGTGTCGTCGCGAAACTGGTTTTCGCTACGATTTCTATTGTAAATGCCGTCAGCCTCCGGAAGCCATTTTCCGATAACATCCGGCACCTTTTTCGAATAGGTTGCGTTTACGGCATTGCACGTGGCGGCATCCCAACAAGCTCCGCCGCCCATAAAATCAAAAACCAATTTCCCGCTTCCCCCGCGGTGCACAAAAATACTGAACGGGGAACCGTCGGAGCACATCGCGTCGCCGCCAATCGGAATCTCTTCCCAACCAGCCGTATCCGCTCCCATTGCAGGCAGTGACACCGCAGAAAAAAGAAAAAATGAGCTGGGGAAAACCAGTTGTGAAATAGCCCGTCTGCTCATAAAAAAACTCTGTCGTACTTGCCGCATGGTTTTCTCCCGCAAATGTATAAGACTAGTTTAGCATAGTATCGTTTAAACCGAGCGATCCTGGGCCCCAAGGATCGACTGTTCCTTGGTCACCACATCCAGGGGGCGAACCTATAATGATCCACAAAATTCATTTATATGACTAATATTATTGCATTTCATTCTGCCACCCAATCCCTAGCCAGCCACACAACCACCAATCATGTTGGCTTATTGGTAAAGCACCAGTCAAAGATCTCACTTGCAGAGGTTAGTGCTTTCTTGCTAAAAACATGTCTAGCCCACGTCTGTCGACATGACCGTTTGCAGTAGCTGTATAAGGGATTTTTATGTTTCATCAGTGGACATTTTCACATCCAGCGATCCAAAGCGAAAAGCGCTCCGAGCGTCACATTGCCGACCTGCAAGTTGCCATTACGATTCCCTTTGAATCGTGGCAGCTTTTATGGCCGCTGCGAACTCTTAATATTTCAAACACGGGAATTCTTTGCGCCATCAGCGTTCCAGACCAGGCGTCAGCTCAGCGGGCAACCGATCTCGACTCCCTACTGGACGCCGAGCCTGAGGTCCAGCTACAAATTGCTACGTTAGGTGAAGATTTATTTGCTCCCTCCGTTAGTGCGCGACTAGTCCGCAAAACAAAACGCCAGTGGGGCCTTGAAATTGCATTTCAGTTTTGTGAAGAAAGTGAAGACCTCGCTGGTCTTATCGTAAGCCTAGGGCAAGTGAATTCATCGCGGATTGATCAAAGCCACTGAATCGGCGCAGTCGGTGCTTCAAGATCCTTAGTGTGTTTGGAGAAATTTCGCATGTTTCAAAAAAGTCAAAAGAAAGCCGAAGCAACTCTTGAAAACATGCGTCGAGTTTTCTCGATTCCTCAATCCGATTCTGCTACATTGATGAAAATTGAACGCCAAATTAGCCATAATTTATTGGGATTTATGCGTCAACATACGATTGCAGGGGAAATGGAACCCGCACAAATCGAACAAGACTTTATGAATGTATCCGTTCCTGAAGATCCAATGTTCGTGAATGATCAGGCTCAGTTTCTCATGGAGAAGGTTGTAAGCCAATCAGTTCACACGGCCTCTCCAAGCTTCATCGGACACATGACTTCGAGTATGCCGCACTTTATGCTCCCACTTGCCAAGATCATGATTGCTCTCAATCAAAACGTCGTCAAAATTGAAACGTCTAAAGCCTTCACACCGCTTGAAAGTCAAGTGGTGGGGATGCTCCATAATTTCATTTATCACCGGGATCCGGCTTTTTACGAGCGTTGGACTCACCACCGCGCCCACGCGTTTGGAATTTTTTGCTCGGGTGGCACCATTGCTAACCTCACTGGATTGTGGGTGGCAAGAAATCTACTGCTTGCCCCCAAGGGAGACTACCACGGCGTTCGAGAAGATGGGTTGGCCGCGGGACTTGCTGAGTATGGGTTCAAAAAACTAGTGATACTTGTTTCCGCCCGTGGCCATTACTCCCTAAAGAAATCTGCAGATATTCTGGGCCTTGGCCGGTCCAATTTAATTGCCATTCCTACAGACGATCAAAATAAAATTGACCTTACTGCCTTGCGAGAAAAAATTGCAGAACTAAAACAATTAAAAATTGGAATTCTAGCCTTGGTAGGAATCGCCGGCACCACGGAAACAGGTAACGTCGACCCCCTCAACGAAATGGCAGATATTGCGGCCCTTCATAAAATTCACTTTCATGTCGATGGAGCTTGGGGAGCTCCAACCCTATTTTCGCAGCGCTACCGCCACATCCTCCGCGGCATCGAACGAGCCGACAGCGTCGTGATTGACGCTCACAAGCAATTATATGTGCCGGTCGGAGCCGGAATATGTGTCTTTAAAAATGAAACCTCCCTCGACGCCGTCGAGACTAGTGCACAGTATATTGTACGCCGAGGGTCGCGCGACTTAGGAAAACACACGCTCGAAGGCTCACGCGCCGGGATGGCCATGCTGGTGCATTCTGCACTGAGAATATTTGGTCGAAAGGGCTACGAAATACTCATCGACCGAGGCATCGAACTGGCCGCTGAGTTTTCTGGGATGATTCTTGACAGTCAGGATTTTGAACTTACCACGGCACCAGAACTGAATATTTTGACCTACCGTTTTGTACCAGTAAACCTTAGAAAAAAATGGGATACATTACCCCAAGATGCCAAGTTCGCCGTCAATTCATTGCTTAGTGAATTGACCGTTAACATCCAAAAAACACAACGCGACAACGGTCAGTCGTTTGTTTCCCGGACGACGTTTGAAATTCCTTCCCAAGGCCGGCAATCGTTGACTGTTTTTCGCGTCGTGTTGGCAAACCCGTTGACCACGCGTCAAGTCTTGGATGACGTCTTAGCAGAACAGCGAGTCATTGCCGAATCGGAAATGCGCAAAATGAATTTCAGCCAAGAAGTCGATAAATTTTTTTTGCAGACCTAGTTTGGCGCACCACCGTTTAAAAAGGAATACTCTTTGCTGAACTTTATTCGACGTTTTCCTTCTATTTCAGCCATGTTCGCCTATATTTTTGGTTTTTTTCTAGCGATCCCCTGCAACACCATGCTTTGGAGCCGTTACGTAACCGACCCTACGGCCCCGTTCGACGGCTCCATCTACCTTAACATTGCCAAGGTCGGCTACGAACAAAAGCAACTTCCTGCGTTCTATCCGCTCTGGCCAGCCGTCTTGTCCATATTTGAGCCGCATATTTCGTACAAAAACTTCATTCACCTCGCTGATTTTTTGGCACTGAGCTTGTTTTTTCTTAGCCTTCCACTGATTTGGAAACTCTGCGCCCGTTTGACCAACGACACCATGGCGACGTGGACCGTTTTTCTTTACACCCTTAATCCACTATCAATTTTTCACGCCATACCTTACGCCGAAAGTTTATTTTGCCTCATTGCTGCTTGGTTTTTACTATCAACTCTCAATTATTTTGAACGCCCGTCCTTTCTTGGTGCATTACAACTGTTTATCGGCGCGCTTTTGATGTCAGCAACACGCACGATCGTTACCCAACTCGTTGTCGGCGGGGTGGCTACTATTGTTTTGATGGAGATATTATTACGAGGCACCGCAGAACTTAAACATTTCAGAAAGTCTTGCCTCGTTTGGTACACGGCAACTGCAACCGGAG
>CANJQY010000063.1 GCA_947476525.1 Oligoflexales bacterium | reverse complement strand
ATCAAAACCATTAAAATTAGGATTGGCACGTCCATCCCAGAAATTGAAATTGTTAAATACTGCCGCAATCACACTTGGCGCATTACGACCAGTCACCCGACGATGGGCGAAAAATGGGAAATCTTGCTTTGGCGTGCAATTATCGGCCGCCACGGCAGGATTCGGATTAATCCCAACGAACAGTGCGCCCACAACTCCTTGAGAACCTACACGGTCATCTCCAGTAATCGGCAAAAAGTCAAACGACGGCGCGCCTTTGGAAAATAATTGTCCCGCGGTCTTTACAGCCGTTGACTCAAATAATCCATTTGGCCCAGGATGAAGTGTATTGATTTGACGGTTATCAGCGCCTCCGGAAAAGTGGCAGCTGGCGCAGGCCGTCTGCCCATCACCACCTACTTGGATGTCCCAGAACAACGCCTTACCCAAAAGAATGGCCGCCTTCTGATCAACAATGTCGGTCATTGTCGGCTGAGGCACAGGAATGCAGAACAACGACTGAGTATGTTCGGTAGAATCTCCCGCCTCATCAAGGCAAACTTTCGACAGCGCGTCGTTATGAGCAATCGAGGAGCCTGCGCGACCTCCAGCGGTATATGTATTCTTATGCATTGGCGGGACGACGCCTGCAACACCAGCGCCCCCAGCCTTCGGCGCACCGGAGTTTTCGCCTGAGGTATCTCGTTCGTACCAATTGGCAAATAGGTCTAACGGGTTGCTCGACCCTACCGATTGGCTCGCAACTCCATCTTCTGGTGTTCTAGCACCAGGCGACCAGTCATTTCCTCCCGTCTTGTTTCGCCGAGAGTTTGACTCCGCCGTTTTGCAGGCCACAAAAATTCCGCCAGCAGCGGCGAGCACAGCTGTCCATCCAATTAAACGAAAGCGCATTTATCACTCCATATACTGAGTCCGATTAAATTCGGAGTCTGAAATTGAACCATTGCCAATGTTGATGTAGATACTCTGTTAATAATTATTAAAGAGAATTTTTGGCCAGTCAATTTTTCTTCTTATTTTTTTCGATTATTTTTTTTTGCTTATTTTTGCGTAGAGAGTGATCGCTATATTTTTTAATATTATTTTTTTTTAATTATTTTTGCGTAGAGAGTGATCGCTATAAACCACACAGACCACTTAAGAATTAAGGCAAAAACAGCCTAAAACCTTCATTGCGCCTAATAACTGAGGTCCACTTTAACTGTATATCTAG
This sequence comes from Oligoflexales bacterium, assembly GCA_947476525.1. Classification (GTDB taxonomy): domain Bacteria; phylum Bdellovibrionota_B; class Oligoflexia; order Oligoflexales; family RGVZ01; genus CAMDKS01. Next base: position 15,103 of record CANJQY010000063.1, on the reverse strand, counting down.
TCGCATTAAAAATAATACAAATTAGATGAAAAAATTTTTTCCACCTCGTATCTCATAAGTCGCCTCGGCATCGATTTTTTTTTAAGATATTTGAGGGTATTTGCTTGGACGTCGTGACACCTGAGGCAATGTCCCCAGAGCTGAATTTGCTAAAAATTTTTGCCGCACTCCGGCTTGAGCGCAGTGTCACGAAAGCAGTCGGTTGTTAAAACTTTCTATCTTTTATGATTATGGGTTCGCGTTTTTTCTGGCGGAGCCCTTGCTCTGCCATAAATGCCCAATAATTTTCTAAAAATCTAAAATAAGCATCCGTATCAAGCTGACCGTCTCGAAATATCGTATTATGATTTGGAACAAAGTTCGTCACATCGGACTTAGGTTGAGCGAAATGATTCGATTCTTTGCCATTCCCCGAACGTTTCGGCATAAAATTTAACCCTCTCCCAGTCGATTTGATTTGTTTCAATCAGCTTTTGAATGTCTGCCAAGTCTTGCAAGAGTCTTTTCGGATTGTTGCAGTAGGCTTGGATTTTTAGACCGATGATATCGGTTGCATCAAGAACGGGTATTCCCATAAATACACTCGGTCGCACCGAGGCTAAGGCTCTTGCTAACATTTTTTGCGAGGTCTCGCGATTTGCATAAAGAAAATCAATAGGAACATCGCCTGCCCATTGAGCCACTTCCGCAGTCGTATGCACCAATGAAAATCCACACAGCACCATTTCACGCTCGGCTGAAGCCCTGTATTCTGAATGCACCAAAAAATCAACATCGTTTGTTGCTCGTGGATTGCCCAAAGCAGATAACGCCATGCCGCCAATTAGAGCATGAGGTGCGCCCGCGGCTGTAAGGGCCTGGTGAACTCGGAGCATAGAAGATTTTAAGGCCATATAGTCCTCCCTGGCGATCTTATCTGAGAATTCGACAAAGTGCATCGAACTCGTTCACATTTCTCCAAATAACAGCCGCTATTTTATGTGCAACTACGCAATTATAAAGATTGAATGGAATAGTTTTGTATTGTTGTTCCTAAACCGCCGTGAAAGGCGATCACAGGAGCTCAAAAATTCCTGCGGCACCCATTCCAGTTCCGATGCACATTGAGACCAAGCCCCATTTTTGCTTATCCCGCTTCATTCCATGCAGCAACGTCGCCGTCAATTTTGCGCCGGTAGCGCCGAGCGGATGTCCGAGGGCTATGGCGCCGCCCGTCAAATTAATTTTGGATGGATCAAGTTTAAGTGTGCGAATAACGGCCAAGGCTTGGGCGGCGAAGGCTTCGTTCAATTCGATGCGGTCTATTTTATCGGCCGTAATGCCAGCCAGCTTACAGGCTTTTGGTATGGCCGCGACTGGACCTATACCCATGACTCGTGGCGGCACACCGGCGACTGAGAATCCGGCAAAGCGGGCCATCGGTATCAAGTTATGTTGTTTGACAAAATCTTCGCTGCAAACGAAGCACATCGCAGCGCCGTCACTCATTTGCGAACTATTGCCCGCGGTCACGCTGCCTCCAGACTGTAGAAACGCGGGACGCAATTTCCCAAGTGCTTCGACCGTGGTGTCAGCCCTAGGGCCTTCATCCGTATCAATCGTGATTTCTTTAATGTCGACTTTGCCGCCTTCTTTAGGGAACCTTGATTGAACTTTTATCGGAATAATTTCGTTTTTAAATAGGCCCCCGGAGATTGCCTTGACGGCTTTTTGGTTACTCTCAAATGCAAATTGATCTTGATCAGCCCGCGAAACTTTGTAGTCAGCCGAAACATTTTCGGCGGTCATGCCCATGCCTAGGTAGGCCGCCGGATGCAGATCATTCATTTGGCGGCCACCAACAATTTTGTGGCCCATCATTGGAATTAAGGACATGCTTTCTGTTCCACCAGCCAGAAGGCAATCGGCCTGACCGGCCATGATGCGGTCTGCAGCCATGGCAATGGTTTGCAGCCCAGAGGAACAAAAGCGGTTGATTGTGACTCCGGAAACGGTGTCGGGGAGTCCTGCTAACAATGCGGTGAATCGGGCGATGTTCATGCCCTGTTCGGCTTCTGGCATGGCACAACCTAGGTATACGTCCTCAATTAAATTCAGGTCAAATTTTGGTGTGCGTTCTAGGAGACCTCGGATGACGTCGGCACAAAGTTCATCAGGGCGTTTTGCGCGAAAGCCTCCTTTTATGGCTTTGCCAACGGCACTGCGGTAGGGGGAAACGATATAGGCTGCTTTGTGTGTCATAGGTACCTCTGAAGTAAGGCCAACAATAGTGGCGTATCAATTAATTTCGCAGGGGCGATCCGGTTTTAACCATGTGTTCGATTCGCGCATAAGTTTTTTCGGTTTGGCACAATTCAAGAAACGATTCGCGTTCAAGATCGAGGAAGTATTGTTCAGAAACGCTTTGACCGCCGTCGATCTCGCCGCCGCAGATCACTCGCCCAATGCGCTCTGCAATAAACGCATCGTGAGCACTAATTTGTTTTTGTTCAACCATGTTGTAAATCATCATGCGGAAGGTTTGCACGCCGGGGTCTCCAACGACCTTAATATCGGAGCGTGGCGTCTGAGGCACAAAGCCGCACGTCAACATTTGTAGCGCTTGCGATTTTGCACGAGCCACTATGTGATCGCGCGAAAGGGAAATAGTCGTAGTGCCGGGGAACAATCCCATTTCTACTGCCTCATGGGCGGATGCAGAGGTCCTGGCCATTCCCATCAACAAGAAAGCCCGTTGTAGAAATTGCATGGGATCAGGTCGTTCGGCAATTCCCATTAAATCATAACACCGCAAGGCCAGTTCTTTGGTGCCTCCGCCCGCGGGCAGCAGTCCCACACCGATTTCAACTAGGCCCGCGTACGTTTCACCAGCGGTGACGCGGTGCCCACAATGCATCGCCACCTCGCAGCCCCCCCCTAAAACGAGACCATGAGTGGCGGCCACCACCGGAAAGGGTGCGAACTTTATCATCTGAGTTGCGCCTTGAAACGCGCGAATGAACTTGTCGAGGCTAGACCAATCTTTCTTCGTAATAACTTCAAGAACTTCTTTGAGGTTGGCACCCGCCGAGAAATTTTCGCCGTCATTTCCTATGACCATCGCATCGAAGGACTGGGCAACTTTTGGGATAGACTTCAAAATAAAATCAATCATCGAGCTATCGAGTGCGTTCATGCGACTGTGAAAGGTGAGGCATGCCACGCCATTGCCGATGTCGACCAACGAGGCGTTTTTGGAGCCGAGCACAATACGCTTGTCTGCATCATTGGCAAAACGAGGTAGTCGAAAATTGTGGGGCTGTGTTGGCAGTTTTTGGCGTGATGATTTCAGAGAAAAAAACTGATCTGACGGCCCACGAAGCGTCCAATCGAGAGAGCCGGGCTCCACGTCGTAGAACTTAACATCGGATTTGCACCAAGCCGGCAGCTTTGTATTGTCGGACTGCATGCGTTTTAGAATTCTGTTGTACCCCAACGCTTGCCAGAGCTCAAACGGGCCCATTTCCCAGTTAAAGCCCCATTTTATTCCATCATCAATCGGTTTGGGCAGGCCACCTGCAATTTCATCCATTAACAGAGCGGAGTAACTAAAGGTGTCGCGAAGAAGCTGCCACATGAAGTCTGCGTATTTGTCTTTTTGATCAATAATAATTGAGAGTCTTTTTACGAGATCGTGTTCTTTGCTGGCAGTCGCCAACCATGGGATATCGGCTACGACCAAGGGGCCATAGTCTCCGGTGGCAGGGCGTAGCGATAAGATTTCCGTTTTTCCGGCTGCGTCCTTGCTTTTTTTATAGCAGCCAACGCTGTTAGACTTCTGACCAAGTTTTCCTGACGAAATGAGGGTGGTCATCCAATCTGGCATTTTGAATAGTTCGTGGTAGGGGTCATTGGGCACGCGGTCAAAGGTGTTCTTGGCGACGTGTGCAAACGTGTCAAGTCCGACAACATCCATCGTCCGAAATGTAGCCGACGACGGTCGCCCCATTAACTTACCTGTCAAGGCGTCGACGGTCTCAATATTGATGTCTGACTTATTCATGGCACGAATCGTGGCTTGATTTACAAAAACTCCGATGCGGTTTGAAATGAAGTTGACGGTATCAAAGGCATGCACAACGCCTTTGCCAAGCTCCTCTTCTGACCAGTGGCTGAAGTCTTGAATTAGCTCTTTGCGAGTGTGTTCGTGTGGAATAATTTCCAAAAGTTTCATGTAGCGGGGAGGATTGAAAAAATGGGTTCCGAAAAAATTTGTTACAAACTGCTCGGGCATATTTTTTGCGATATCCTCAAGATTTATTCCTGACGTGTTGGTGGTGATCGGAGTGCCAGGCTTTGCGTACTCCATCACGCGAGTGAATAGCTGCTGTTTGACGTCAAGGCGCTCTATTACTGCCTCGAGCACCCAATCACAGTCGCGAAGGACGGGCATGTCATCTTCAAAATTCCCGGGAATAATGCCACTCAGTGCACTCGTCGAATAGAGCGGTGAGGGTTTTAGTTGCTTGAGATTTTCGATTGCTAATATGGCCCTTGCCGAGCGAAAATTTTTACCAACAAGCTTTGCTTCTTTTGGATCTTTGGGAGCCTCTGTATTGGGGAGGTCCAGCAAATGAACGCGAATACCGGCAGCAGATAATAAAGCCGCAATTTGGGCGCCCATCACGCCTGAACCTAGAACGGCAGCGCGGCGAATTTTTAGTTTGTTTGTCATGGTGTCATTTCCTTTCAAGGATTCTCAGGCAGAAAAAGTTGAACAGCTGATCATAGTAATATTTTTTTAAAAATTGGGCAAACATGTTAAACTAATTGATGAATATAAACTCTTAAAGCAAGGTCGCCCACAATGCGTGGCCCGCAGAAGCAGAAAAGGTTAAAATTATGAGTGAGCTACGAAGTGCGCAGTGGGCAGTAGACGCTATTGAGAACGGGACTTCTAACGCAGCTACAATCTATAAGACACTGACAGATATTGATCCTGTTAGTGTTTGCTTTATTTTTAAATATATTCGCGAGATTTATTCGCCAGATAATCCTCAGTCCATGGGCGTTATCGAACGGATGGTAGAGCTAACGAAAACCTACGACGATTTGGTGAAAATAGCTAAAAAAGGCGAAAAGGACTCAGTTTACGAATGGTTTAGCGACACGTACCGCATCAAGGAGTTTAAGGGGCGTCCTAACGATCTGCTTGCGTTGATAGTTGAAAAATTGGAGAGCTAACAGTTTGGAGTATTTTTATGATAATATCAGATATAGCTAGGAACCCTTGAGCTAGGAGGTTTATTTTGGAATTTTTTGCAACATTAATGAGGCAGCGAATGAATCCTAAAAAAATAATGTCAACTCTTGCGGTTTTGGCCTCGATGGCGTTATGTTCTTCGTGTCAGACTGGTGAATCGAGCTCTCCAGTCAGTTTCGAGGTTTCTGGAAATGAGGGGGGGTCTAAGGCTTTAAATGCTGGTGAAGGCTATGAGCTGCAAAAGGCCGTGAATCGATGTCACCGAACTGGTGGTACTCGCGTCGTGAAAATTAAGGGTGAGCTGAAGTGTTACTGAAGTGAGTTTGATCACTTAAGTTTTAATATTGAGCGCCGAAAACTAAATATCGCGATGGCAAGACATTTCCTATTGGATCAGCGGTGGCGGCCTGAACACCAGAACTATAGATTCCGCATTTTCAGTTTTTTGCACGACTCCGCGCGAGGCGGCCATGTCTAGAAATGATAACATGGCCCCCACCGCAAAATCGGAGTCTACGAGAGGCATAACCGCCTTTGTACCCACCGACGTTACTGTGACGATCAATCCCTGCGGGTCGGCAGGCTCATAATTTACGGGCGCAAAATTTAGCACTATTTGGCTTGAATTCATTCGAAGTAGTAGCAATGCCGACGTGTAGACCAGGCAGGCCGAGGCGATGGCGCGGTCAATCGCGCATTTATAAAACCAGATTTCACCGTGATCCTCGTCTGTTTCCGCGGGTGATATGACAACATTGACACCCATTTGCTTAAAAAATACGTTATCGTTCTCAAGGAACTCGTGGATTAAATTACGAATCGAATAATCTTCCCAAACTAGCTCCTGTGCGGCCATTGTGGTGGTATTCAATACGGCCCTGACTGTTAAGCGAATGATTTCTAGGGAGGTGGCAGCCTTGCCAATAGTGAGGTCCTCTGGATTTTTCATGCTTAGAATCTCAAGTAGGCCTCGAAGTTGGGCAATAGGCGTATTCAAGTTGTGACTGATCAGGTGTATGAAGTTTTGCTTGATATCCGCCGTGCTCTCTGCCAGTTGCGCTTCGGCTTGAAAACGCCATTTTGAGTAGCTGCTGTAGGCCACAGAAATAAATGCCGCCGCCATAAAAACGAGCATTCCCGTGACTAAAATTAGCGTTACCGGAAGGAAAATTTTATAACTTGAGACAAGAAAAAAGTTTATCCCGTAACATCCAACAGCCATTGCCGAAAAGGGCGCAAGCGCTGATCCACCCCAGCGAGCGATGGCCAACATCATCAACAGCGTCATGGCGACGATAAGCGAGAGCACGGCCCATTCAGGAACGACTGCGATCGTATTTTCCAAAATGAACATGCTGGCCATCTCAGCCCAAAACACGTGCCACGGAATGCCATCTTTCATGTGAGTGCGCTGCGACTGGCTGCTGGCCGTGTAGGTTCGTTGAAGGGCTTCTTTATTATCGCGAAAATGCAGGCTTTGCAGAGTGTCATTGCCTATGAAAACGACGGATCCAGGAGCGATGGCTGCCATTACAGGTGGCCTAAAGTCCAAAAATGAATGACTGATAATGGATGACGATGTCGGTAAATTTAGAATTATATTTGGACCGACATCGGGCAAATTTAGCGAAACATGCCAGGGCTTCCGCACTGTGAAAAAGCGCTTCATGATTTGTTGCGGCATCCACGTCAAATCAGGCCTTACTGCGCAAATTATATTTAGTTCGAAGCCACAATCTCTCGCTTCGACGATATTATAGGTCTGAAGAAACTCTGCGGGAATTGTACCCACGGCAAAAAAATTAACGGCGAGAGTCACTTTATTGCGAAGGTTCAATTTATTGATCACATTGATCAATGGTTTTAGGTAGTCCTCGGACATAGGGTGTGCATAGGTCAGCCAGCTTATGACAACCCACGAAGGGTTACTCGCGGCAACTTGCTCCAAAACATTTGCGTATTCTCGAATGTGCGCATCGCGAATCTGAGAATTAGGTGCAGCCTCTAGTGCATCTAAATCACTGTCTCGCACTGAAATAGTGACGACTTGGGGTTTTGTTGTAAGGCGATCTCCGGCTTCTGATTTTGAGTTTAAAGTGCCCGTCAAGTCCGGGGCGAAGGCCAATGACCAGCGGAGAAATGTCGACTCGCCTCGAGAAACAAGATTCTCTCGTTTACCGCCAAAAATCATAACCTGCACAAACATTGCGATCAATATAGCGCCGACTAGGATCGGAAACAATAAACGTAGCCAGTTGGGCACACGGCGGGAGATGGAGGCATTCAGGGCAAAAAAACGGTCTACTAAATTCACGGGAGCACCACTTTAAACTCACTGCCAAGATCGACTTCGCTGACGACCTCGACTCGGCCGCCGAGGCTTTCGGCAAAAAAACGGCACAAATAGAGCCCGAGGCCCGTGCCCTTGGTTTTGTACATTCGATCATCTGTGATTCGGTAAAATCGTTCAAAAATTCGATCATGGAGGTGTGCGGGGATCCCCATGCCGTGATCGATTACTGAGATGCAAATTTCCCTGGTCGAGATTTTTCTGACTTTGACTAAGATTTTTGTTTGGTCGGGTCCGTACTTGAACGCATTACTTACGTAATTAAATATGATCGCATCCAGTAGTTGTGGATTTGATTTTATAGTGCGCGCATTTTCAGAAATGTCTAAAAGAAATTCAACGCTGCGAGCTTTTGACTTGACGTCAAAACGCCTAAATATTGTTTTGATGAAGTCCTCAAGTTCAATGTCTTGCTTTGTGATTCGACGTTTTGAGATGGCTTCTAGGTCGGGGATTTGCCGAATTGTTTCGAGGTATTCCCTGAAATCCTCGCTGGCGGTGAAGGCGTGTTGGTATATGATTTTCGTTTCTTGATCTTCTGATGTCGAGCCGGCGCTTTCCCGGATGAGCCCCACGACTGATTCGGTCATATGCTTCAACCACGCTGCAAAACCGTGAAGAAATTGTGACTGCGTAGCGGCGACTTCTGACTTTGCATTTGACGTCGCAACTTTGTCGGCCATAAGCATGAGTTCAATTTTCATGCGACGAGTCGCGGCAAAAACGGACACCAGTGCCGTCGCCAAAAACGTATCCGCTAAAGGAATTGATAAATTTAGCCAGCGATATAGAAAACTGTGAATGACAAGCAGAAGTATCCATACGACCATTGTGGTTATGGACGCCGTCAGGCTACCGAGGCCCCAAGAGATGCTGCAGATGGTGACGATTGCGAGCGTTTGCACGATGGTGGGGACCGTTGATGCGCGACTTATGGTTTCGTTCAGCAAAAGATTTTCGATCGCGTTGGCCATCACCCAGGTTGTGGCCACGCCTCCTGACTTACGGTCAAACTTGCGATCATCCTTATGGTCTAATTGACCAGTTAAAGGCGTATTGGCCATCATCGGCTCCGTCGTTTGAAAGCCTACTGAGCGCTCGACCGTGTAGCCGACAACGACGACTTTGCCATTTAATTTGGGCATAATTGTGTCAGGGTTTGCGATGAGTTCCAAGATGGTGAACCGGGGAAAGTGATCCGGTGGGAAATGTTTTAAATAGAAGGATCCGGTTTGAGCATCGAAGGAGTTTTTGGTGATGTTTGCGATTTTGACCGGCAAAGTTTCGGTTTGGGTAAGGCCCAGATAGCTGCTATATGGGAGTGATCGTACAATTGCATCCGGGCGAGCGCGAAATGTTTCGAAGCCTGCGATCTGGTCAGATATTTCTTGAAGGTCACTCGGTAAGGCTCCCAGGTTGGGATTGACTTGATTGTATCCGGTCGTACCAATGACGATTCTTGGCTCGAATTTTACCAGGTCGCGAATTTCCATCATATCTAAATCACTGGCAGGGAAAGCGTTTTCAGGCATTAAAAGGGCAATGGCCGAGGCGTCACTGTTGGCAAGAATGCTGGCGGCTTTGGTCAGGTTGTTCAAACTTAAATACGGACGTTGAAAGTTGTCGGTCCGGAGTCGAAGGGGATCGGACTCTAGGGCTTTGATACTTTCATCGTCAATGGTTATCACTACAACGTTATTTGAAATAGGGCTTGTAGACATCCATTTCGTGCGGGAGTCATAGAAGTAATTTTCGAGTGTGTTGCGAAAATCACTGGTATAGAAAATATAAATAACGATCGCGAAAATCATGCCCAAAAAAACGGTTGCGCGGTCTGGCAGAATGATATTTGAAAGCCATAAGGGGTGCCTTCCTTCCTCATGAGAAATGAGGTCGTGCGGTTGTGTAGGGCCCCCAGAGGTTAGAAGATTTGGAAACGTGGACGAGGAATCTGATGACGACTGTGGCGACGACTGTGGCGACGACGGATAATAAGAGCCTGATGGGTTTTTGGGGTCAATTCCCATTAAACAGGCCTCCAGTCGTGACCCATGATGGAAAGGCTGGCTTGCCCCCGAAAATTGTTTCTAGACAAGCTCACGACAAACGTGTGTTCGTTGTTTGGAACTATTCTGTCAATGACTTCGTTAAAAAATAGAATTTTTTGCTCCCGGAATATTTTATCATGGCTATCCGAGACCGTGATGACGCAGGTGTGTTTTGGGGTGCCTGAAACTTTGTCCAGAAAATATTGTACCCGTTTCACGCGAACGGATATTTTAAACTTAGGCTCTTCAAATCCATGGCCGAAAGGCTTCATGCCATCTAGTGTGTTCATGACGTTTAGCGAAATTAAGTTGTGAGGTAATTCGCAATCAAAATGAATCTTACTCTCCCATACGTCGGAGTTTTTAGCGCGGATTTCTTCTGCGTAGGCTGTCAGGCGGTCTCTTATTTTGGCCTCATTTTCTTCGAGGAATGTAAAGCCGCCGGCGGCAGGGTGCCCACCAAATTTCAGAAAAAGTTCCTTGCACGCAATCATGGCCTCCGTCACGTCAAAGCCTTTGATGCTTCGGGCCGAACCTTTGCAAAGCCCATCTTTTCTCTGGAAAAGCCAAACTGGACACCAATTTTCTTCCGCGATTTTACTCGCGGCAATTCCCACAACTCCCGGGTGCCAATCCCCGCCCAGGAATAGAATCGATGGATTCGAATACTGCTTTGCAAGAGCTCTAGCGTCGCCAACGATACCGGCTTGAATTTGCCGCCGCCGTTCATTGGCAGTACCCATAAACGCGATGAGTGAGTCAGGATTTTCTTCTACAAACGCTTTAATAACAATGTCAGCGTGCTCAAGGCGGCCGACGGCATTGATGCGTGGGCCGAGTTTAAAGCCGACGTCTTTTTCATCTGTTTCATCAATGCTTGCAGCGGCACGAAGTTTGACAAGTATGGGTCTCTTACTTCGCATTAGCGCATCCACGCCATATTTTGCGAGCTTGTGGTTGACGCCATTGAGCGGCACGACATCACAAATCGTAGCCATTCCGGTTAGCGCTAGAATATCTGTCCAAACGGATTCTTTGACTTTACAATCGGGCAAATAAGTCACCAATTTTCGCAGTAAAACAAATGTGATACCGCAGCCACATAGCTCTTGATAAATCGCGTCAGGATGAGTCTTTGGATTTAGGATAAGGCAGTCAGGCATTTTTTCTGCTTGGATCTTATGGTGATCCGTGCAAATGAACGTGACCCCACGCTCACGGCACCAGACGGCTTCGGCGTTTGCCGTAATTCCGGTATCCATCGTTATGATCATTTGAGCTTGTTCACTGTCGACCAGGTGGCGAATCGCGTCGAGATTCACACCGTAACCTTCTTTGAAGCGGCATGGAATATAATGCACATAGTTTGTAAAGCCGATGGCCTGAAAAAACCAGATCCACGCGACACACGACATCGTTCCGTCCACATCGTAGTCGGCATATAATGCGATTCTCTTGTTTGCCGCAATCGCCTCAGCCACAGCGTCAAGAACGGCGTCTAGCCCGTGATCTCCATATTCTAATTTTTCTAAGGGGATGAAGCCGCGAATTTGCCGCACGATAGTGCAAACATCGTCAAACGACGCCGGAGTTTGAGTGGACTGGGGTATCCAGTGTTTGAATCGACTTGGCTTGGTCATAAGTACCTTATAAAACGATTGGGCCTGGCTGTAAACTGCTTTACTACTGCGCTCATTTATTCTTAAATAGACATGCATTTAAAGTGACGCTATTGCATAGAACTGACAAGAACTTTTTAGGAGTCAAATTATGGGTGCACAGTGGAAACATTCAGGAAAAATGGACGCGGCGAACCGTAAAGGTAAAATAATAGGCAAATTGGCCAAAGAAATTATGGTCGCCACTAAAATGGGCGGGCCAGATCCCACCTCAAACTCCCGCCTTCGCGCGGCCCTTGAGGATGCTCGCCGCAATTCAGTGACTAAAGACGCGATAGACCGAGCCATAAAAAGGGGTTCGGGACAAACTGACGAAACCATTTCGTATTCAACTTTGACCTACGAAGGCTTTGCACCCCATCAAGTTCCATTAATCGTCGAGTGTTTGACCGAAAATAACAACCGAACCGCTGGCGAAATTCGCGTTCTATTCCGCAAAGGGCAGCTGGGTGCCAGTGGCTCAGTCCAATGGATGTTCGACCGTTTAGGGCTCATTGAAGCGACCATCGGCAAAGGAGATCTTGACGTGGAGGAGGCGGCTATTGACTGTGGCGCACAAAATGTGGAGGCCATGGATCCTGAGGATGCCCCTCGCGGCGGCACAGGCGCGACGTTTTTCACGGGAATAGCCGATCTTGATGCTGTCAATAAAGCCCTAACTGAAAAGGGCTGGCAAGTGTCCAAAACAGAACTAGGATATGTCCCGAAAAGCATGATGGATCTTTCGCCTGAGGCTCGCAAAGAAGTCGAGCAGTTTCTCGGGGACATTAACGATAATGATGACGTGCATCGCGTGTACGCCGGCATTCGATAATTTATGGATTGGAGTTCTGCTCAATTCTCGAGTAAAGTGCGAAAAACAGCAATGTAGCCGTCATCAAAACTTAAAGTGGAGGGAGTAACGCCAGTTCTTTTTAGGGACGCGTCTACGATTGGGCCTTGCGGACTTTACGGGCGAGTTTTATTTGTTTGCGATAGAGTTTTCCTCGTATTTTTTGCGCTGTTCTTCGTGGCCGCTGAAAGCGGAATTCTTTTGTGAAGCTCAGCAATGGTTGCCAACATGACTTGTACAATAGCAGGCAATCTGAGCGTTATCCCGTGCTGGTCAAGACTGCGCAGAAGATGCTCGCCACAATCAGCAAACAGCAGTGAAATCGAAATTTTTCTCGACGACGCCGTCATTCGAGTAGCCTAAGAGGGCTACTTACATGAGTATATATATATGTATTGTGGGGGTTGACGTTGGACGCCAAGGCAGCATATGCTTGTTACTCGAGTATGCTATTTTTTAAAACTCCAAAGTTGTGGAGTTGACGCAGTCGATTTTATCTAACAGACCTTGTGATCTGGGGAGTTTTTATTATGATTGACAAAGATTCCGTGACCATATTGCTGGTAGATGATGCCGAGTCTCTACGCATTGCGATTAAAAAGGATCTGCAAGGGGAGGGCTATACCGTCCTGGAGGCGGCCTCTGGCACGGCTGGTCTGGACCTCGTAACTGGCCATGAAGGCTTCATCGATCTTATGATAGTCGACCAGAATATGCCAGGCATGACAGGCTTGGAGATGGTGACTGCGATCAGAAAGCTTAAAGACAATGCCAATGTAGATTGTAAAGTTATATTTCTCACATCCGACAACACACCTGCTTTGAAGCAGGGCAGCCTGGATCTGAAAGCTCTTGGCATTATCTTAAAGCCTGCCCCATCTCTGCTAAAGCTCGTAAAAAAAGTAGTAAGTAAAAAGAAGCCCAAGTGATGTGTGCTACCTTTGATTTAGGTTTGTGCGCGTCAAATCCAGCCTTTATACCAAATGCGATAGAATTCGATCGGCACTTGCAATGACTATGTCAATGGTATTGACCGGTAACACAGAGGCCTAAAATTATGACAAAAAACGCTCAAAAGCTAGTCGGTCGACACGCTCGTTCACGTTGTGAGGCTAGTCAAAGATCCATCGTTTGCCCTGTGGTGCATCCGCGCGGTCGGGTCAACAAACTCCGGCGTGCCGAGCTTTAAAATTCATCAGGCAACATCGTCAACCAAGAATAATTACGAAAAGCGTACAATGTGTGTTGCTACTACACCAAATGGACCATTTTTAATTGGCGCGTAACAACAAGCGCCCAGAGCGATTTTTAGGTCGCTCTGGGATTGGGGCTTATCAAACGGCTCGCAGAGTATTAATGACCCCCTGTTACGACCTCTGGTTCTGATGCTTTTTCAGGGTCTGTGGCAGGGCAGTCCCTATTATCCTCAAGCAGAACGCCGCCGCAGGCATATGCCTTTGAGATTGATAGCATCGAGACCATTGCGAGCGTAAGTACGAGGAGAAGGTGTTTCATGATTAAATCCTTTGTGTTGTTTTGCCGTTTGTGGCGGTTCGTTTCGACATAATCTACTAAGCAAGACCCGTGCCAAGTTGGTGCCTTTTGAGAGATCATCAAATTAAGGTGGAATAAACTATAAAATCTATGAAATATTAATAAAATATTTATAAATATTAATAGATTTAATTGCATGAATATTTTAAAAAGCTGCTCGGGCACTTCCGAAGCAAAGGCTAGGGTATACTTTTAGTTTTCAATGGTAGTCACAAAACTATACCATTTTGTCCGAGGTCACAAAATTATACCACAGATGCGTAACAAATGTCTTGTTACGCAGCTGGGATCCAATTCAATTAAAACGACATTATGTCCTTCAATGTAAAATAAAGCGGTGGTACAGGCGACTGTATTCGTCGCAAAGAGCCTAAAATAAGGCATTTTCATCATTTTCACGTGGTGATCCAGTCCAGCTTTTGCGCGCCAGACTGTAGTAGCATCAGCACTTACCAGACAACCCATTTTAGGCCGGTGACTCGAGCAAATTCTTTTTGGTTGCGAGTAACAACTGTGAGGTCATTGGCAAGCGCGATAGCGGCAATCATGAGATCATTGCCGCCAATAATTGTTCCAGCTTGCGAGAGCAATGTTCGAATACTTCCATAATAATCAGCGGCACGGTCGTCGAACGGAATCGATTCAAATGGTGCAAAGAAAGCATCGAGTTTATCGAGATTGTCGGACACCCGCTGACTTTTTCGAGCTCCAAATCGAAGTTCGGCCTTTACAATGCTACACAATACAAGGTCTCGGGGATGCATAGCCTTTAGTTTACTCACTAAGCTCTGTTCCCCGTTATTGATCAAGCCAATGCAAATGTTGGTATCAAGCAAATACCTCACCTAGTCCAATCCCTTTCCTGCGGCGGGTGGTCATCGATATCTGGAAAATCTCCTTGCCAGCTTCCAACAACATTTTCAAAGAAACCAGTGGGCCAATTATTTTGCGCTCCAAGCTCCTCCTTCAGAAGGGCTGCAAGGTAGGCGGAAATACTGACGCCTTGAGCTTTAGCGCGACGGCGCACCTCCGCCTCAGTATCGTCAGGTACATAAAAATTAAGCTGAGCCATCCTACCCTCCATGTATACTACCATCCAAGTATACCAAATATACTTGCCATACTTGTCGGCTGTCAAGGCGAGAACTTGAGTGCTTTCTCACATATCCGAGGACACATCTAAAAACCAAATAATTACAGTATCTTAATCATTTAGATGCATTCATGAAATCTGGTTTATTGGATAAAACACATCAAAACCTAAAAAATCACTAACCCCAATCGAGTAAAAAAAAGGCGTTAGATTCGACGCCGAAGGTACCTCGCGAACTGCGGCAGGCCGTTCTTGCTGCTATTGTGAGTGGCCTGGCGCCAAGGCTGGTATCGAGGGCCACCGGT
>CANJQY010000062.1 GCA_947476525.1 Oligoflexales bacterium | reverse complement strand
GACGCTTCCGTAATTTTTGGAAGTGGGAACCAACGCCCAATTAATTGTGTGCCAACATGTGTAATAGCTGTGAGTAGTTCATCTCGTAAATCAGCTTGTAGATCCTCTCGTAGGTCATCTCGTAAATCATTTCGCAAATCATTTGATAGCATAAAACCTCCTGAATAATTAATTTCAGGAGGATTATGGCAGAAATTATATAGTGACCGCCAACGAGTTTTCTACATTGATGTAGTGTCGCCGATTCGCACTTCTTGATTGCTAATAACTATATATGCGAGCGCCGATTCTCCAAGAACTTCAAGGACTCTGGCAACAGCGATCTGTGTTTTAACCTCTTTCAGCGCTCGGTCTTTGAACACAGGTAGGTCTCGTTTCGAATTACTGGAAAAGATCGGATAAAGTCCGCCAACGGACATGTCGTGTTTTTCGAGAAAAACCAAATCGCCTTGAGATCCGGTGGTTTTTGTGTTGGTCGGAAAACCGATGACGCTAGACAAGCCTGTTGCTAACCCTCCGCTTGCAGTTGGAATTGGTTGAGTTCTCAAGTTTGGTGTATAGGAGACAAGAATATCACCGGATATCGCGGAGGTGAGGACGCCGAAAGGATTGGCTTCGCTCAATTCTGAAGTGTGCTTGCGACCAATGTGAACGTTGCAAATAAAATCGTAGCGCACTCCGATTTTATCTCCGGTTGTGGGGCTGTATACCCGTGAACTTGGACGAAGCACTGTAAAGGTGTTTTCGGCACTCTCCGCACTCATTTGGACAAGAACTCTCTTGTCAATTCCCGACATTTGTTCGCCATCCAAGCCGCCCACTATCGTCCCAAAAATGGCTGGTTCCTCCGCAAGAAAAAGTGCTGGAATGGCATAGGACATGGTGCTAGCGATTTTTTTTCTACCGGCGTCAAGCATCCCATCGCCTGCATTTGGATTTCCGAAAACCTCATCTTTCCCAATAACCGTCATATCGAAATTATGCTCAAGGCTCAATTCCGAAGTTTCTGAAAACGCCTTGCCACTGCCAACAAATTTTGATTGTCTGGTCGATTTCCCTTGGGCCACCGACCCTGAAGCAGCGGGTCCACCGCGCACACCCACAGGATTCGCGACGGGAACCACGTCAGTAATCAAATTTGCTTCTTGCAGTGTGCCTTTCTCAACGGGTAGGAGTTCGTCCTCACTGACGACTTCCAAATATGGAGGATTTTCAAGGGTTCCAGAATAGAATGCCAATTTCATTCCTGGGTAAATAAAGTGAGGATTTTTCACATCTGGATTTATCGACCAAAGTTTTGGCCAAAAGTTTCCATCACCAATAAGTTGACTACAAACGTCATACAACGTGTCCCCTTCTTCGACCGAGTAAAACTCGGGAGCTTCCCCAGTCGCCATTTCGCGCAGTGTACCTGGGAGCGGCGCAACGCCACCAAAATCATTAGGACTACGAGGTGGGCCGGAGCTTACTGGCGCAACACTGCCATCTCCGCTGAGAGCTGCCGCAGCGCCGTTAGTCGGCGGATTGGTTTCATTGGCTGAGGCCCCCAATCGGGCGAACAAAAACAATGCCCCAAAGGCGACACGTAAGTAATTTTTGCGGTGTGTCATAGGGTCCCCTGTATATTTTTGAGTTCAAGTGAGGCCATCTCTGACTCATCATTTCCTTCAAAATCTTTGATCACTCGTCGCAATTCACCTCGGGCTCGCTCCTTTAAGCCAAGACCAACATAGACTTTCGCAAGGTCGAGTCTAGTCCTAGCTACGAATTCACCAGACGGCCAACCTTTTAAGTAAGCTTCGAATTCATCACCAGCGGTACGATATTCTTTTAGTCCTAAATACGATTTTCCAAGCCATACTCGAACGGCGCCTTCCGCGGCATCATTACCAAATTCGCGACTTATCCCAGCAAGCTCCGCGATCGCAAGGCCGAAGCGACTCGCTTGATAAAGTTCCTTTGCTTGTTGCAGTTTGGCGGTTAGGGAGCCACCAGCTCGGGTGACCGAAAGGTCTTCATGTGCTGGCGCAATGTTTTTTGGAATTTTTAGGCTTAGATCCTCAGATTCAAGCGGAGTAGCCGCTTCCACCACTTTCGGAGAGTGTGCGTTGGCCGACTTCTTAAGGTCTTCCGGTGGAATGCCGGTTAGAAGTCCTTGTTCCAGTAAGCGAACTGTTTCTCTTTGATGAATTAGTTCTTTTTCAATGGCCTCCATGCGTGCCATCATTCTAGCTTGCTTCAAGGCAGCCTCGTTTTCTTGCTGCGCTGCCACTGCTGCAGTGCTGGGTAGTGCAGAAGGAGCAGCCGCTGGGCTTGCTTCGGGATTCGCCACTGCTATCGCTGCGGTGTTTGCTGGCGCATCCTTCTCAGTCTTGTGTGAGCCAAACGGCCACATACTTGCGCATGAGGTTACGCCTACCAAAATGAATCCAAAAATGAGTGCAATTAGACTTTTCATTTTAATCCTCCATTTAAATTGCGTCCGCAAGTGCTGCGGTTGCTAGGAATGCCTTCAAACTTTTTTTCACGGCTTCACTTGGATCATTAAACTGAACACCAAACCTGAACGAGGTAACGGACCGATCTTGATCACCTTCGGACTTAATTATTTCGACGGTTTTTTTCGCCCATCGGATCGAGACCATGACTTTGAGGGGTCGTTGCATTGGCAGGTGAAAGAATGCGCTATGGAGTTTTTCGGAGACAGAAATGGCGCTGCGAATGGCTGGAAATGGCGACACTAAAGAGATGCCTCCAGCGCTGACATCTCCCACCAAAATTAAAGAGGAGAATTCTTTAGACGATTCGAAAAATGGAACTGTAGAAAAATCACTTGAATCGGGCATCCAAGACTCCAGAGAAATGTAAGCTCGAGAATTTCCCACTGCGGCGATTCTGGCGTCCTTTCGTCGTTCGAAACTTTCCAAAAATTTCGGATAATTGACTAGGCAGGTCTGCCCTGTGAATGATGACAGGGTGGTGACGAAAACAATTTTTATCGCTGCGAGGATAAATTCAATCTGGACTCCTTCAGAACCGTGTGCCGCCAAATGTGCGAGGCCATTTGCACTAATATTTCCAATTTTGAGTTGTTTACTTATTTCAATATTGTCGTTGGGAAAGGCTCGTCCTCGAACTGAAGCCGTAGGCGCGGAAACTGCTTTGATAAGCAAGGGGCAGCCAATTGCGGCTGCTTTCACGAGCAGATCAGCCACCTTCTCTGGCGAGGATATTCGGATATTTTTTGGTGGTACTGGTGCAGCCACTATATTCAACCTCTGTTGCAATTAATACGAGTGTCCAAATGGTTAATGCCAAGACAAATTCGCTATCTTGTAGTGTGTTTTGAGTAATGCTACTGATCAGTATTACTGCTAACAAACTCCAGATTGCGCGGTGCACCACAAATACGCTCTTGGCCAGTCGAGCCCAGGACAGCGTCCAAGTTAAAGCGCCAAGTAAACCCAGTAATCCGTAGTCTGCCGCAAACTGCAAATAGGAATTGTGGGCTAGCTTTATCGTATCATTTACTCCAGCAGTTAAATAATAGGAGGAAATTGCCTCGTTACTTGCTCCCGGTCCGATTCCGTGCACGAGGTGGTCCATAAAAATACGATAGTGGACGCTCCAGTGAACCCAGCGGATATCTCCACCGGCGCCCACATTGCCTAGTTCTAGGAAGCGGGAGAACGCACCGCAAAAAAATCCAAAACCTATCAGAAGTATGAGCCCAAAGGATATTTTTTGCCAATTTTCTATGACTACCTTGTAAGGGATCAGTACAAAGGAGGCCAAAACAGCTGTTAGTTGAGGGCCTCGAGAGCCCGATAGTGCTAAGACTAGGGCTGAAAAAATGACGCCTGACAGCCAGGCATTTTTTTCCCATTTAGATTTGCTTAGGCCATACAAGGCCAGGCAACTCACCAATGATAATACTAAGCAATAACCCAGGGTCAATGGATGACCGATCAAGCCGCCGATTCGGTATACTCCGTAAGCAAAGCGCCCCTCGCCGAGTCTTCCGTTAATTCCGTGGACCCAATCAAGTCCATATTGACGCTGAAACATGCAATAAACTCCATGCACAGCAGCCGCCACTCCGTATGTCATTGCAAACGCCGTGCGTAAATCTTTGCTAGGCGCTAACCTCCAAAAAAAGCAGCTAAATCCGAACAAAACCACGATGTACTTGACTCCAGCATGGCTGAGCGCATGCCGGAGAGCTTTGATGTCTACAACATCAGCGTCACGGCTTGCCCAGATCCCGGCTACCGCGAGCAATGCCCAAAAAATTAACCCGGAGGTCAAAATTGGTTTCAAAATTCTCCAGAAATCCTGTCGTGCCGCTAATGTTTTGGAGGGCACCGTCTCGCTCCGTAAGCAAACAGATGCTATGATCATCCAAATTCCGACCACATAGCCAGAAAACACTGGCGTGAACAGCGCTAAGGCCGATAATATAACAAGTATGATATTCACTTTTTTCAAAAAATTAACCTCGACGATAAAAATACAATCAATAACGGGCAACCATAAAACGTCCTATTTAATTGCGCGTTTTAAGTTTACATGGATTTTGAAATTAGCATGGCTCTTTAGTTTGAGTACAACTGGAATTTCGGCGGGGACCGAAAACCCAGATCTTATGCTCGAGGCGGTAAATTATGAATTTCAACCGCAGGCCTTTTCCGACAGCTATTTTGGCTTAATATTGAATCAAAACCACCCATGGAGCTACGGCCAAAGCACGTGGGCAAAAGGCGGGCCATCTTTTGGTGGTGAATATCGTTTTTTCTTCAAAGACTCTTGGACAGTGGCGATTTCCGGAGAGTTTAAGCAACTTGCAGACGCAGAGGGTAACAATAAAGCATTGCTCATCGGCTCGCAGGAGAGCATGAAATTAGTTCGGTTGTATCATCCGCTTTATTTGGGAGTCGGCGGAAAGCTATCTAATTATTCTCCAGTTAAGGCCATTTCATTTCCGTATGAAAGGGATGATACGCGAGCCGTCGACAACGGAGTTTCACTTTGTTTGTCTGCGCTATGGATATCGACCCCGAGAATGGCTGTTATGCTGACGGCAAGTCGGTGGAGGTCGCTGTCGACCACTAAAAGGCAGGGACTTGAGTTGGCGTTGTCGACACTCGTTAAGTTTCGTTAGGCCACTTTTACCAGGCCAATGACGATATCCAATGACGATATCTAATTGAGCAGAGCTATTTTTTTTCTGTGGACGTTAAATATTTAATCGCCGTGTTTGTTAAAACTCGCCCGCGGGGAGTTCTCGCAATAAATCCGCGATAAACTAAATAAGGCTCGTAAACATCTTCAACCGTGTCGCGATCTTCATTGATTGTCACCGCTAACGTCTCTATTCCTACCGGGCCGCCATCGTACTGCTCTTGCATCACTTGAAGGATGCGGCGGTCCACGCGATCAAGGCCCGTGGCGTCAATGCCTTGTCGAGTCAAAGCTAGATCTGCAACCTGATCATCAATCGTGTCGAGTTCTGCCATGTCAGCGAAATCTGCAACGCGACGCAATAATCGATTGGCTAGGCGAGGCGTTCCTCGACTTCTGCGGGCAATTTCTAGGGCTGCCGGATCGGAAAGTTGAAAGCCGAGAATACTTGAAGTTCTGAATAGAATTTTCTTAAGAGCGAGCGGGTCGTAAAAATCGAGACGCTCTTGAATGCCGAACCGTCCAAGTAGTGGCCTCGACAGTAATGATAACCGTGTCGTAGCACCTGCCAAGGTAAAGGGTGCAACGTCCATGCGCACACTTCTTGCCGAGGCGCCTTGTCCTATAATAATATCAATAACAAAGTCTTCCATGGCGCTATAAAGCACCTCTTCGACTTTGATGGAAAGTCGGTGAATTTCATCGATAAACAGTAGAGTGCCTGGTTCGAGGCCTGTCAGAATTCCGGCGAGATCCCCAGGCTTATCGATAGCTGGGCCGCTGGTCGCAAGGAATGGGACACCAAGTTCATTAGCAATAATATTTGCTAGGGTGGTTTTGCCAAGGCCGGGTGCGCCATGAAGGATAACGTGGTCAAGTGGTTTTCCTCGTTTTCGAGCAGCGCCAACATAGACCTCTAGATTTCGTTTGACCTCGTCTTGTCCTGGATAATCTAAGAATCTCGATGGCCTGATAGACGGGGCGCGCTCCTGTAACTCCTGATCTTCGAGTGTCTCATCTGATACGGAGAGTCGCTGAATTTTTGAACTAGTTGTTCTCGTAATTTCCATTTCTTACGTACCTGCCGACATGCCGTCTCGAAGGGATTTTAAGGCGCTCTTTAACACAAGTTGAAACTCTTTTTTCGTGTTAGAATCGGCATCGCGAATAATGCCAGCTAAGATTGGATTTATTTCTTTGTCTTTGTAACCAAGATTCGTCAAAGCACTGCGAACATCAGAAACAACTGCATCTAGCTGGTCTGCGTCTTGATCAAGGCCATCGGCCGCCAGTGATGCCGAGTACGGTCGCGCCAAAGCGGAATCGCCATAATTTATGGCTGTAATCGTTGGTGCAGCAAAACTAAGTTTTTCCATTTTTGGTTTGAGGTCTAGAATAAGTTTTTCAGCAGTCCTCCGCCCAATGCCCGGTACTGATTCAAGCAATCCAATCCTATTTTGTAAAACAGTTTGCCGCAAAGTTCTGGCATCTAGGGTTGATAGTATAGCTAATGCTATTCTAGGTCCGATTCCGCTTACAGAGCGCAGCATCATGAAGGCTTGTCGATCTTCAAATGTCAGAAATCCAAATAGCCGCAACGCGTCCTCGCGGACATACGTGTCGATCCAAACGGAAATGGATTGTCCCGGGGGGGGCGCTTCGCACAGAGCACTCAAGGGCATCTCGACGCCGTATCCCACGCCGTTGACATCTATGATGATAGAGCCTGGAAGGCGCGAGAAAACTTTTCCTGTCAGATGTTCGATCATAGTTGTGACCTTTCCTGTTAGCTATTCTGGATCATATTGTGAAGGGTGCAAGCCTGTCAAAATTTACTTAGATTCGATACGTGCTGTCATCTTCGCTATGAGGCGTTCAATGCCGGCGACAATTAAATCGCGTTCACCAATTTCACCGGTGGGAGCTAAAATCCGCTCTTTTATTTCTTCAAGTTGCTTCAAATCGCGAGCCACTCTTGTCACAAGTCCTTCACTCATATCGTTTACATGGCGTACAATGATTTGAAGATCATCCCCCGACCGTTGCTTCATCTTAACATTCCATCTTCCAGCCTCTATAAGGCGGAGATATTTTATTAAGCTGAACATTGGACCGGCGACTTTATGGGTGATCACAATTCCAAAGGCCACCTGCACACCCGCATTCAAGGCTGCGGCCGCGAAAATACAAGCGAAAATTGGCCAAGGTAAAAAGAAACCTACAGTAATAATTTTAAATTGAAAGAGTGGATACAAGATCAGTGTTGCCGTGATGAGTGTCGAGACAAGACCAGCAGCAAGCCCGGCCCCAGTATATCGGAGCTGAAAATCTCTATTTACGAGCCATATTTTTTTTGCATTTGTTCGTTGAGTCATACTGGTACTATAGCTTTTATTAGGGCAGCCCCCAAGTCAAAACTTGATAGAAGCCAAGTCGGGTACGCCCGACTCGACAGTTCTAGGGATCAAAGACCCTTTACCCTATTTTAGAGCGGCCTTGAGGGCCTCAACTTTGTCTGTACGCTCCCAAGGGAACTCGTCACGGCCAAAGTGTCCGTAGGCCGCTGTTGGACGGTAGATTGGGCGCAGCAGGTCGAAAGTTTCAACGATGCCGCGGGGCTTGCAGTTGAATACCTTACGAGTCGCGTCTGCAAGTTGAACTGGTGTGTACTTGCTTGTGCCGTAGCAATCGACAAAAATCGAGACTGGCTCTGCGACTCCAATTGCGTAAGCTAATTGGACTAGGCACTTTTGTGCGATACCTGCCGAAACGAAGTTTTTAGCGATATACCTAGCCATATAGGCAGCCGAGCGATCCACTTTTGTTGGATCTTTACCTGAAAAGGCTCCGCCGCCGTGAGCGCCGTGGCCGCCGTAACTGTCGACGATAATTTTACGGCCAGTCAGTCCACAATCACCTTGTGGTCCGCCGATTACAAAGCGACCTGTCGGATTGATAAAGTATTTTGTATTTTTGAGAAGGTCAGCCGGAATGGTTTTTTTGATGCAGTTCTCAATCACATATTCTTCTAGTTTTTTATGGGAGACGTCAGGAGCATGTTGAGTTGAGATAACTACGGTCTCAATTCGGTGGAGCTTTCCGGCTTTGTATTCTGCGGTGACTTGGCTCTTCGCGTCTGGGCGAAGAAAATTAACGTCCTTGTTACGTCGAAGGCCACTTAGGTGCTTGAGCAATTGGTGGCTGTAGCTGATCGTCGCAGGCATCAACTCTTTGGTTTCGTTTACGGCATACCCAAACATCATTCCTTGATCGCCAGCACCTTGCTCATGTCCAGCCACCTCGGTGACGCCCTGAGAAATATCTGGAGATTGTTCTTCGATTGCAAGGATAACTCCACAACTCTTGTAGTCAAAGCCAAGGTCGCCATCTGTGTAGCCAATTTCAGCGATCACTTCACGCGCAATCTTTGCATAATCAACGCGCGCTTTTGTTGTGATTTCGCCGGCAATAACGACGAGACCAGTTTTAACTAGCGTCTCACATGCAACCCGGCTGTATTTGTCTTGAGCCAGTAACGCATCCAGAACTCCATCGGAAATCTGATCGGAAATTTTATCTGGATGGCCTTCGCTGACCGATTCAGATGTAAATAGGTAGTCGGAGTGATTCATACTTGATGACATTAGAGACCTCGTTTCATATGAAGTTTTATTTCGCCGCTTGGAAGCAGCATTACATTTAAAATCCCTACACTTTTTCCACTTGAAGATTTAGCTAACACACTGTGCTCTAGGCCTTCATCTACCCATGAAAATGGCTGGCCACTTATAACAACGTGCTGGCCGTCCACTAATCTTTGGATTTGCAATGTATCATCGGCAATCCACTCCCGCAAACCAATTTCTAGGCTGTCTATCGGTCTAACAATGTTTTTAAGTAATGTGGAGGCAGCCGAGGCGTGCTCAATATTGATGCAACTCTCGATGCTAAATCCAGCACTTAACGTTCTCGTTAATTTTGTCACGTGCGCAACGGTGCCGAGTTGATCAGCTAAATCAGCGGCTAACGTCCGCACATAGGTTCCCTTGCCGCAGTGGACTGTAAATCCAATGCGCGGCAGTTCGCAGAAATCCATGGTTAAACGTGATACGGAAACGGTCCTTTGGAGATCGTCTAAAGGTACATCGTCAGCCGTTTTTCCAGCATGAGCATACTTGTATAGCTCCTTGCCCTTGAACTTGACCGCAGAATATAACGGTGGGATCTGTTTTATTTGACCGATGAAATTTGGCAGTATTTTGAGAACTTGGTCTTTCGTAACATGATCCCACGAACACTCACCTATTACTTTTCCAGTGGCATCAAGGCTATCGGTGGCGATTCCTAAAAGCATTTCAAACGAATAAGCTTTTGACAAATCCAGCAGGTAATCTTGAAGTTTTGTTGCGCGCCCGATCAATACAGGCAAGACGCCATCGGCGTCAGGATCTAGGGTCCCGACGTGACCAAGTTTAATTTTTCCAAAACGGCGAATAAGAACTCGGCTGACATCTTTGGAGGTCATTCCTCGTGGCTTGTTGATTGGAATGAGGCCAGATATTTCTGATGATTCTGATTTTTTATTGATGTTTAAATGATCTCTTTTTTTTGGAGAAGCTTGTGAACCTGGTAATTCACCCACTAGTTTTGTTCCTTGCGGATCAAATCAAGCATAGAGTCCACTGAAGCGCCCCTTTCAACGGACGTATCAAAATAAAACTTAAGCTGCGGAACACGCCTAATTTCGAGCGTTTTTGCAAGTTTATTGCGAAAGACTCCGGCGGCATTGTCGAGGGCTTTGCGGGTGTCGGCTTGAGTTTTCTCATCGAGAACTCGGAAGTGTACAGACGCGAGCTGTAGGTCGGGGCTAAGTTTCACGCCTGTGATGGTAACGAATTGAAGACGAGGATCATTCATCTGGCCGCCGGTAAGGCAGCTAGCAATAATATCCCTGATCTCATCACCCATGCGCTCTTTGCGAAGCCCCATACCTATTCACCCGTTCTGAAAATTATAATGTTGGCGCAGATTCCTGAAGCTCGAAGGCCTCAATTACGTCGCCTATGCGGATATCCGCGTATCCTTCGATGCCAATACCACACTCATAACCAGTTGCAACTTCGCGCACGTCATCTTTGAACCGACGAAGAGACGAGATTTTGCCTTGGTAAATAACAACACTATCGCGAATAAGGCGAAGCTTCGATTGTCGGGTAATTTTACCATCGAGAACAGAAGATCCAGCGATCGTACCAATTTTTGGAACACTGATTGTTTGACGCACTTCCGCATGCCCGAGAACGCTTTCGGTTACGATTGGAGGTAGTTTTCCAGCCATAATAGCTTTAACTGCGTCAACAAGTTCGTAAATAATTGAGAAGTATTTAAGGACGACCTCGCCTTTTTCTGCGAGCTCATCAAGTCCACGAGCGGCGCGAACGTTAAAGCCAATTAACACAGCACCCGTTGCTTTTGCTAGGTCAATATCGCTCTCCGATATTCCCCCAACTGCACGGTGCACGATGCGATTGAGAACTTTGTCGCCAGACTGCTTGAGAATCGCTTCGCAAACCGCTTCAAGTGAGCCTTGAACGTCAGCTTTGACGATAATGGCCAGTTCAGGACGTTCACTGTTTTGGACTTTTGCCATGAGGTCTTCAAGACTCGCAGCACTTGACTTGCCAACGTGGCTTCGCCTTTCCTGCTCGTCACGAAGGGCTACAATTTCGCGTGCGGTTCGTTCATCCGCAACTGCATTTACCTTGTCGCCTGCGCCTGGAACGCCTGCAAGTCCGATGACTTCGACAGGAGTTGAAGGGCCCGCAAATTGTAACCTTTGACCTGTGTGGTCAATCATCGCCCTAACACGGCCGAAGGTGCGACCTGCGACAACGTATTGTCCTATCTGGAGGGTTCCACTCTGAACCATGACCGTGGCTACTGGGCCGCGACCTTTGTCGAGGTGAGCTTCAACAACTGTTCCTGTTGCAGGCCCGATATGACTGGCCTTGAGGTCCAGAATTTCGGCTTGTAACAAAATGGCATCCAATATTTCGTCGAGGCCGGTGCGTTTAGTTGCTGACGTCTTAACAAATTGATTTTCACCGCCCCAATCTTCGGCCTGAATGCCGTGCTCTGAGAGCTGGCTAAATAGGCGGTCAAGATTGAGGTTTGGTTTGTCAATTTTATTCACGGCAACTATAATCGGAACCCCTGCGGCTTTAGCGTGACTAATAGCTTCTATGGTTTGAGGCATCACGCCATCATCGGCTGCGACCACCAGGATCACGATATCCGTTAAGCTAGCTCCACGAGCTCGCATTGATGAGAAGGCCTCGTGACCAGGTGTGTCAAGAAAAGCGATTTTTTTATTTTTATAGTCGACCATGTAGGCGCCGATATGCTGAGTAATTCCACCAGCTTCACCTGCTGCAACCTTGGACGAACGAATCGCGTCAAGGAGAGAAGTCTTGCCGTGGTCAACGTGACCCATAATGGTAACGATGGCTGGTCGTTCTTCGACAGCACCAGAGTCCAGTGTTTCATTAGCTTTCGATATGATGTCTTCAGCTGTTGTCTGAGTGTTAACTAGCTCAAATTTGTACTCGGCGGCAATCAAAGTGGCAGTGTCAACATCAATTTCTTGGTTCATGGTGGCCATGACACCCATTGCCATAAGCTTTTTAATGACGTCAATCGCTTTAACGGAAACTTGTCGAGCGAGTTCTGAGACCGTGATCATGCCATCCATTTCAACCACGCGGTACTCTGCGCGTGGGGTTGTAACGGATGTTTTCTTAAGGTCTTTTCTCCGCTTTACATCGCGCTTTCCATAATTTCTAGAAACGGCAGAAGGAGTGAACACTCGAGCTTGAACTTCAACGTCAGGAGTTTCAGTTGTTTCTTCGCTGTCATCAAATGAATTGAGGAGTGAACGCATATTGAGATTTGCACGTTTTTGTTTTGCGACTTTCGAGCCTGGTTTTCCAATTTCACTTTCTTCTGCTGGAGCCTCACTGCCGCGACCGCGATCTTTACGTGGCGCGCCCCAGTCATCTACATTTGGAGCCGCTGTTGGGCCTGCGGCTGATGCGTTAGGTTGATTGGCTCCAGGAAACGCAGGTGCACGGGTGGCAGCCGCTTGCTCGGTTCGTTCACGAGACGAGAGTAAACCCATACCGCTCACGCGTACTCCACGGTTGTCTTCTCTGCGAACGGTTCGGTTGCCGTGGGCTTCTGCCGCTTCAAGTTCTCGTTTTTTCTGAGCTTCAACCTCCTCCGGCGAAGCTTTTCGAACGATCGTTGCGCCGGCCGGGGCCACTCGACGTTTTAAGGGTAATTCGACAACCGCTGCTGCAACAGGCTCGGCGGCGATTATGCTGACGGTCGGTTCTTGGAGAACAGGCGCAGGCTCGGGAGCAGCCTTTTTTTCGTCATGGTCAACAGCTTTTGCCAAAGGGACTTCAGCGGTGACCGGTGCGGTTGGCGCGGTTGGCGCCATCACGACAGGAGGTGGAGCCATCGCGGCACTGCCTGCCGGATGAAACATTGGTGTCGATGCCGGTGCTGCAACGACTGCGGTAGGAACCGGTGCTGCAACGACTGCGGTAGGAACCGGTGCGGCAACGACTACGGTAGGAACCGGTGCGGCAACGACTACGGTAGGAACCGGTGCGGCAACGACTACGGTAGGAACCGGTGCTGCAACGACTACGGGTACTTCCGCAGCGGCAGGTGCCCTCCTACGAATAACGACCGTTTTGCCTGGCGCATTACCGGCCAGGTTCTTTACTGCAGCCGTTAATTTTAACGCTTCACCTTCACTAATCATATTTTGTGCAGTCGTAATTTCGATGCCGAGCAGTTTGCCTTTGGTTTGCAAATCTTTCCACTCAACGCCGAGTTCTTTTGCTAATTCATGGACTCGTTTTTTTGACATTCGTCATTTGCCCTTTAAATATAAATCAAAATAAATTCATGTAAGATTCAATTCACCGAAGTAGTGCGTTTTGGGTTTCCGCACCAAGACATTCATGGAAACCTATCTCTGCAGGTAGCGATCGGCCGCCATCTGAACAGTGCGCGCAATACTTAGCGCGAGGCCAGACTTTGAAGAAACTTCTTCAGCAGCATCAGCCATTAGATCTCCAATCGTTCCGTAACCTGCATCAGCAAGCGCATGAGCTGTAGCTTCGCCTACGCCATCAAGTTCAAGGAACAATTCGATACGTTGAGTGCGAGCATTATCGTAGTTTGAAGTGGTACTTCGAGCGACATCGGCACGGGTAGGATCAGCACTCGAGTTCGCAAGGATATCGTCGTGGTCGGCGCTTGCAATGGAAGTCTTAGCTGGAGCAGAAGAAATGCCTGCCGCTAAGAGAGCCTTAGCCGCTTCGACGACTTCTGCGCCTTCGGTTTCGTTCATGTTCAATAGGCGAACGAAAGTTCGCGGACTCATTTCTGCAACGTCAGCAATCGTTTTGATACCCTCATTCACAAGGATTTCTGCGCGCATCAATCCGACGCCTTCGATGGATGCGATCAGTTCTTTAGTTCCGACCAATTCCTGAGTTAAACGAGCCTCGCTCTTGATGTCAAGACGCCAGCCCGTTAGCTGAGCGGCCAGACGAACGTTTTGTCCTCGCTTGCCGATGGATAGTGATAATTGGTCGTCTGCAACAATCACTTCCATGCTGTGGTTGTCTTCATCAACAATGACTTTTGTGACAACGGCTGGGTGAAGTGCGTTACACACGAAACGAGCTGGATCTGCATCCCATGGCACGATGTCGATTTTCTCACCGGCAAGTTCTTGCCGTACGGATTCGACGCGAGCACCTTTAAGGCCAACGCAGGCTCCTACGGGATCAACAGCTTTATCGCGAGAATGAACCGCAACTTTAGTTCTAAATCCAGGATCGCGCGCAGCGCTTTCGATGGTGACAATTCCATCGTAAACTTCTGTCACGTTTTGCTCAAATAGGCGAATGACAAATCCAGAGTGGGCGCGACTCATTACAACTTGTGGGCCACGAGAAGAGCGTTTAACTTCCAAAACATAACCTTGAACGCGATCTTTAATTTTATATTTTTCAGTGGGAATTTGCTCGCGGAATGGGATGATTGCCTCAGTGGCCCCGAGATCGACCACGATGTCATTGCGCTCAAAGCGACGGATCGTTCCCGAAATAATTTCGCCAAGGCGATCTTTAAATTCGTCATAAACTTGAAGACGCTCAGCATCCCGAACTTTTTGAACAATAATTTGTTTAGCCGACTGCGCAGCAATCCGTCCAAAAGCAGACTTGTCGAGCTTTATGCCGAGTGAGTCGCCCATTTGAGCGTCGGGATCTAGCTTGGCCGCATCTTCGATGTCAATTTCAATATCGTCATCAGCAACGTCATCGACAACCGTGCGAAATTGGAACAATTCAATTTCATCTGTGTCTGCATTATAGTGGGCTTCAAGATCCGCTATTGGACCATGATTTCGTCGAGCTGCATGGATGAGGGCTTGCTCAAGTGCGTCAATGATAACGGCCTTGTCGACATTTTTTTCGCGGCTGACGGTGTTTATGACTGCCCTCAACGCGCCTTCTGGTTCATTTTGATTTGCATTACTCATTTTTGAAAAATACTCCTAATAAAAAGACTCACATTTAGTTTTAATGTTGGTCTGTTGATTGTGACTTCATTGATCGATCTTGAATTTTACTCCAGTCGACCACTTTTGATGCTTTTAAAACCAAATTCCAAGGAAAGCTCCACGGGCCTTCGGTGGTTTTCAGGAATATGGTATTGTCGCTCCCAATTTCAGAGATGAAGCCCACACCTTTACGGCGGTTTTCAAACTTCTCCGAAAGTTTAACGTCTATTTGAAATTGCCCTTGGTGGGCTTCTCTAAAATGTTCAAGCGTGCGAATAGGCCGTTCAATGCCAGGTGAGCTTATTTCGAGGTTAAAATCAATAGGCATCACTTTATCGAATTCTGGTGACTCGGTGAGCAGATGGGAGGCCTTTGCGCACTCGTCGAGATTAATACCATCTTGATGATCGATGAATAAGCGAAGTGTGCAAGACTGTGCCTCCCACTCAGCATCGATGCAAGTGAATCCGTTTGGAGCCAACAAGACGGTTGCTTGGTCTGCAATTTCATGAAGTTTTGCGCGGTCTATAAACAATGAGGCTCCAATAATATAACTAAAAAATCACAAACCAAAAAAATCGCACGCATCCACACGTCCGGCCCTCATCGACTCGCTTCTTAAACGAATCTAGGTGGAAGTGTCTGGAGCAGCAAATTTGTGCGGTGATTTCGCAAAAAGAATGCCAGCTTTTGTAGCCAGACGGTTCAGAAGTCCTTTATGGTCCAAGTCTAACTTAAAGACAGTATCCCAAAAAGTATTCGGCCGGTCTCGAAAGAGTTCCAAGAGTTTGTCCTTTTAGCATGCAAAACGGCTATTTGGCAATCCTTTCATGCGAATATAGGGAAGAAATATCTGCCTATTCCCCAATCCCCCAATGCTCAGTACAGTATATATAGTGGACTGCGACCTCTCAAAGACGGCGTTGATCGATTCAGTTATTCGAAGTGTGGGGGTTAACTTATGGGATTTTTAGACATTTTTAAATTCAAAAAGACTGCCGAGACGGCGCCCAGAGGAAATATGCAGCCTCGACGCTTTCACGCCAGGTACCAGCTCGGTAATCCCTATCTTTGCCTGATGGAGCATGCTCGCTTCGGACTTTTCAGTATTGTCGACTTATCCTACCATGGTTGCCTGGTCGCTCCAGTAGGCGATGCTACGTTTGGCGATTGTAAGTATCCTGGCTTGGTTGAAATTTCTCTTGGTGGATCAAGTCTTCGCATGGAAGTGGCCCAGTGTCAGCCTCGGAAACAAGGTTGGGGCATGGTTTTTAAGCACTCCAACGAGTCATCGATTCGTAGCATTGGTACCTATATTGAGCCCTTGCGTTGCGGGAACTCTGCGATTTCATTGGCCACTGCCCCTTCCAGAGACGGCGCTCAAAGTCGTTTTCGCCGCCGCTATCAGGGTGACGGCCCCTTTGACCTGATGGTAGAACAAAACGAGGCTGGTGAGATAGTTTTCATTATGGCTACGGTCCGCCGTGGAAGCGAATATGGTTGTGTTATGTGGGATGACGGAACTCTGGTCACGAAAAAAACTATGGATGCGGAAGGCGTCGGGGCGCGAATGGCGCAGACGGCAGAAGTTGACAAAGCTCTGGTGTGGGTAAGTCTGGTTACTTGTCTTGGCCTGAAGTTTCCAGACGGGCCTTTGTGCGCTGAAAAATTAGACAAATGGTTAAAGTCTAACGAAGCGTTAATTCCAATGCAAAAATCTAGCTAGTGTAGTGCCGAAATAATCAATGTTTATGATTTCATTGACGATTTTATTTCTCTCTGGGATGAGTCGCTTCATGGATGAGCATGTCAAAAAACTTCGTTTGTTGCTGAAATTCGCTATGCGCGTTCTAAGTCAACTTTTATCAGACCTATGGGCGTACTATTCGTCTCCATATCCACTACTGCTGATCGTCGGCGTTTTACGCCGAATAATTCGACGCGCGAATACTCTTT
>CANJQY010000061.1 GCA_947476525.1 Oligoflexales bacterium | reverse complement strand
TTTCTGAGTTGAATCAGCAGGTTTCCGACAAGCTCGAATCCCTTTATCGCAGAAGTCCTGAACGATCCCACCCCAAAGTGGTGCAAAAGCTGCAAAAACAAGTTAAAACATAACCAATATATTGGGTATTAATTCAAATCTGGAGCATTTATGCAATTTGGCCCTTTGACGCGTCTTTCTGACGATGAACAAATGTTTGTAAAAGAAGTAGAAAAATTTGCTGCGACGGTCGTTAAGCCAAAAGTTCATGAGATGGATGAGTCTGAGATTATGGATAAATCTGTAATTAACGGATTGTTCGACATGGGGCTGATGGGTATCGAAGTGCCGGAAGAATACGGCGGAGCTGGCGGATCATTTTTTATGTCCATCTTAGCGATTGAAGCGCTGTCTAAAGTAGATCCATCCGTAGGTGTTTTGTGTGATGTTCAAAACACGTTGGTTAATAATATTTTCAAACGTTGGGCTAGTCCTGAGCAAAAGAAAAAATATTTCCCCCGTCTTTCAAGTAAAGAAATCGGATCGTATTGCTTAACCGAGGCGAATAGTGGCTCGGATGCGTTCGCCATGAAAGCTCGCGCTTATGATGAGGGGAGCCATTGGCGCCTTGAAGGTAAAAAAATATTTATTACCAATGCCAAAGAAGCCAATATTTTTGTCGTCTTTGCAAACATTAACCCAGAGCTAGGCTACAAGGGTATCACCGCGTTTATTTGCGAGCGTGGGATGCCAGGATTTTCCGTCGGAAAAAAAGAGGTAAAACTCGGAATTCGGGCCTCCTCAACGTGTGAAGTTATTTTGGACAACGTAAAAGTCCCCAAAGAAAACGTTATCGGTGAAGTGGGTAAAGGCTACAAGGTTTCAATTGAAACATTAAATGAAGGTCGCATCGGTATCGCCGCCCAAATGCTTGGACTTGCTCAAGGGGCCCACTCCGGGGCGATGGAGTACGCACGCCAGCGGGTTCAATTTGGCAAAGAATTACGCGAGTATCAAGGAATTCAATTTGACCTTGCAGAGCTGGCCACTAATATTGAGGCTGCAAAACTAATGGTCTATAATGCTGCGCGATTAAAAGACGCGGGCCAAAATTTCATAAAAGAGGCCGCAATGGCGAAGCTTTTCGCGGGCAACGTCGCTGAGGAAGTGGCTTCGAGATCGCTAGAAGTCTATGGCGGGTATGGTTTTATCAAGGAATTTCCGGCAGAAAAATTCTACCGCGATGCCAAAATTGGGAAACTCTACGAGGGTACGTCCAACATGCAAAAGGCCACAATCTTTAAGCTCATTGACGGTCAAATGAAATAGATTTCTTCGAATTGAGGTTTGAATTAGTGTCTATACAGCGACGCCAATTATCATATTCCGAGACGTTAGCGTTTAGCCTAGCGTTTGTACTTGGCCTCGTGTCGATATTTTGCCTTGCGGCACATTCACTTATCGCAGGACAAAATAATTCCCGTCGCTTCACGGAAAGAACGATCCCGGCAGCATTGGCAAGTGTCCTCTGTGAGCGTAACGCAGTTGCGGAAGACTTTGTGAAAAATGGCCTATTTGACGCACAAGTTGAAGTGTTGTTGATGAAGCCAAAGGAGTCGGCTTCCACGAATGCCTTGAAGGGATTGACTGCCGCCGCAAGCAGTCGTCTGCTTGGCATCGTCCAAAAACGCGCATTAGAAGTGGCCGAAAAATCCGAACAGCTCGGCTATGCATTTGGTATTTGTGCAGACGGTGCGGCCTGGGCTGTCACGTTTCCTGCGCCCTTCCCGGTAACTGTTGCCGACGGCGAATTGAATATTCCTGCGCAGGCGGCTAAGGATATTTGTGCTCATGGGAGTATTAATGTTTTGTATGTTAGCGAGACTAAGGGACGAGCGGTGTCCATTCCCCTCAGCCGTAATTTGACGGCGAAGTTGCCTGAGCACCCTGGCTATATCGGCGTGCAGTGCACTGCAAATGCTTTTCCTAATTCAGGCCCCCGCGAATGGGCGATTATTCCTGTGGCCGGAGTGACGGCACACGGTGACCCTATTGCATCGGATGTTGGGACGCCGCCTGAAATACTTTTGCTGGCGTGGATCAATGAAAAGCGCAAGGCGGAATTGCTTACGCCGCTGACGATGGACAAGGAATTTTCGTCGGCTGCAATAGGTTTGCTTTCAGGAAAGAAAATTCATCACGATATACACGCTTTGACTCGAACGCGTATGGCACTTGTCCGTACTGGTCGGGAGCCTTTTGGCGAAAATCGCGTTGCAGGACGCACTATCAGTGAATTACAAAATCTTCTCTGGATGTCTCCTGCGCACCGTAATTTAATTCTAAATCCAGCTGCTGATACTGCTGGAATGACTGTGAGTCAAGATTCTCACGGAATGTTTTCCGTAATTGTAGTTGGTCGTAAAGTGGCCGGACCAGTTGCGTCGCTCAAGCATCGACGATGAAGTTGTGATTAGTCTAATTCCAAAAGAATCCGCATTTTATGTTGGACTAAAATTGGGTTTCGTAAGCCATAACGCAATTTACCATCAACATGGCTATGGTCATCGGTCCCACGCCCCCAGGAACAGGCGTGAAATGTGATGCCAGCTCTAGGGCGTCCTCCGGCTTTACGTCTCCCGTTAGTTTGCCGTCAGATTTTCTGTGAATGCCCACGTCGACAACAACGGCCCCAGGTTTGATCCAGTCTCGAGTGACCAAATGCATCGAGCCTGCCGCGGCAATCAAAATATCAGCATTTTTAGACAATTTTTCTGGGTTCATCGTCTTACTATGAACGCAGGTGACTGTGGCGTTTGCATGAGTCAAAAGCATTTGAACGGGCAGCCCTACCAGCACTGATCGCCCGATGACAACGGCCTGTTTGCCAGCACAATTAATCCCTGCGTGTTTCAATAGCTCCATGACGCCCGCGGGAGTGCAAGGCCGAAGGGCAGGGAGATTCCACGCAAGGCGCCCTTGATTATAAAATGACAGACCATCAACGTCCTTTGCCGGATAAATGGATGACACAACGTTGACGCGGTCAATGTGAGCTGGCATTGGGAGTTGTGGTAAAATGCCATCGATAGAACGGTCTTGATTCAATTCGTGAATGAGTGCGAGGATATCAACTTCGGTTGCTATCGTCGGAATCCGAAATGTTTTGGATGTAATTCCAGCCTCAGCGCAGGCCTTCTCTTTGTGTTTTACGTAAACCTGACTTGCGGGGTCGTCGCCAACCAGTAAAACGGCAAGGCAG
The DNA here is from genome assembly GCA_947476525.1 of Oligoflexales bacterium. Taxonomy (GTDB): domain Bacteria; phylum Bdellovibrionota_B; class Oligoflexia; order Oligoflexales; family RGVZ01; genus CAMDKS01. The sequence goes on along the minus strand of CANJQY010000061.1, from coordinate 13,886 downwards.
GGAGGCCGGTTTCCTGATGCGACAAACTCGGCAATCTTTTGCCGAACATTTTCTCGAATGCTTTTTCCAATGGCAACACCGTCAATTAAATTAGCGGTCATTGACTAATGGCCTCACTGGCCGAAAGGACGGACTCAATCAAGTTGTCGTCACCGTTTAGACTTTGGCCGTAGGCGTCACCGCAAAATGCGAGGTGACGATCCTGAATGTTTTCCATTTTTAGGCGGTCTAAGTGCTTTCGTTCCTGCATGTTCGGTGTTTGAGCCCAGGCAACAGGCACAAGAGACAGGCGTTCGACCCCGGTTTTTATTTGAGGAGCTGCGAGTAAAAACTTGCGGTGAGCACGCTTTAATCTTTTTACTGCTTTGACAACGTCAGGTGCTTGTAGTGAAAGTTCGAAATCAATCGTGGCCTGAAAAACAATCTCATTCGGGGATACAGACGCCTGAATACTCTCGGAAGGCACCACAAAAAATTGTGCCACGTCTTTCGTGTCGCCATCGAGGATCGGACAACTGAGTGTGACTAGGCTAACAGGTTTTGTTTTATTGACGACAGTCAGTAATTGCGTTGGCCACAACTTTTTTGGAAACCACTGCGCAGCCATCCATGGTGCCTGAGCGATCACGAGTGTTTCAGCGAAAAACAGGCCTTTAGTTGATTGAATTTGCCACTCGTTGCCGTCACGTGTGGCGTCAACTATTCTAGCGCCAGTTTGAATCGAGATTTGTCCCGACTCCTCATATTTCTTTGTCAGTGCTTTAAGCGCCGGTGTCCAGTTTCCCGTAAAAGGCTCGCACGCATAAATGGCGCTGCGTTCTGCGATGGCTCCCGGTGTGGCCTCCCAGATATTCGTAATTCCGAAAGCCTGCGCGTAAGTTTCTAAAACAAGTGTGGCAGGACTTTTGCGTGGGGATTTCCACACTTCCGCAAACGTTTTTTCAAAGCGGGTTTCGCTATCTAAAATCGCTGTAATGTCGCCCCACTGCCGTTGTGCCGCTAGGCCTCCGAGGGCACGTGCACCTTTATCCGAGCAAAAATTCTTAGAGTCAAACGTCGAAAATTTGTTTCCCATCAGCACTGCTGCGCGAGTCTGCCTCTCATTGATCATTGTCGGCAGATCATCCGCCTCAGGATCCTGCTTTAGGGCTTGATTCCAAAAATCGTAGAGACGCGGAGTGACCGTATTGAAGCCCATGCCACGAAAATCGCCCTCAAGTGTTCCGAGGCGGCCTCCTGATCGGTCATCTTTTTCAAGAATTAGAACTTTTGCATCTGGATTCGCAGCACAATATCGATGAGCTACAAGAAGGCCAGAGGCTCCCGCCCCAGCGATGATTACTTGAAAGGGGGGGTGTTTCGATGCTGATTCCATAAATTAACGTGTCTCCGTTCATGTGGTTTTGGGATGGGCTAATAGGTCCCTTGGACTGAACAGTGATTAATTTGTAACTAGCCTATGTCTAGATATTATTAAAACCAGGATGTTAGTGCTACCACAATCTGATCTCTTTAGAAGCAAATGATCCAAAAGGCATTATTTTTTTCATCAATTCTACTTGACGGCATGGCTATAGGTTTTGTATTGTCCTGCCTCTGGAACGACGGGGTGTAGCGCAATTGGTAGCGCGCGTGCTTTGGGAGCATGAGGTTGCAAGTTCGAGTCTTGTCACCCCGACCAGTTTTTCTGCTCGTTCACGCTCAGTGACTAAAAAATCAAAGAACAATAACCGCCCGAAATGATGATATTAATCATTATTTCGGGCGATTGCGTTGTGTTCAAAATAAATCAAGTACGAGTGGATTAAATCCAGTGGGAGGAGTCCTTTTGCTTCTCTACACAGCATGAACCCAAAGGTAAGACCCTTCGGTCGAAGTGAGTTGAGGATTTGATCCGCGATAGAAAAAATTCTTTCGTCATGGAGTAGATGAATAAGCCCGTGCAGTGTGTGGTCCAACTTGGCGGCCTCACTTTTGCGCAAACCCATCATTAGACGGCGGCAGTTAAAATATTCCTGATAACAAATCGCCACTAACGTGGCGGCATTGCCAGCGTGGCCAATCTGAAAATTTTGGAAAAATTTCAATCGGCTCAACTGGCCTGTTACCCAGACTTATTGAGAAGTCTGCTTAAATCGACGGTAATATACTGAATTTATTGGCGATATAATATTTGACACAATCTTGACACAATAATTTTGAAAAGTTCCGAGTAGATATTTGAAAGACCAATACGACGTTAGTATTCAGGGGCTATTGCAAAATTGAAAATATTGGGGGAGTACCATGCAAAAAGATATGTCGATTTTCACGATTCTAATTTTTCTGTTTACCTCAGGGTGCAAGTCAAAAATTGATGTCGTGACATCAGGGTCTAAAAAAGGCGAGAAAACCGTCATCAGTATTTCTGAACAAGACGTCACTGTCTCAGCTGGCTCGGTGACATCCCTTACGTTAATTGAAACTCAGTCTGACGGAGTAGAGATAAATGTCACAGATAAAGCCACGTGGTCGGCCTCAGCCGCCATCGCAGCAGTCGATCCTAGCAGCGCCTCTGGCGCACAAAAAATTTCAGTACAAGCACTCTCGGCCGGTGATGTGGAAATCACAGCTACATATAAAACTCTAACCGCAAAAACTAAGATATCAATCGTTGTCACCAGTGTTTCTGCCCCAACACTGAGCTACATCGGATCAACAGGGACTTCCGGTACAGTCGATAGTGCGATGTCAGTGACACCGTCGACTCTTACGGCTAACGGTGCCAGTGTCACCGCCTGTACGATTAAAGCAGCAACCACGGCACTTCCGACGGGACTTTCCGTTGCTGCAACCACATGCTTGATTTCGGGAACACCAACTGTTGCGTCTAGTGCTACAAACTATACGCTTATCGCCACCAACTCTGCAGGCAACTCTTCCGACGCGACTGTAATCCTCACTGTCAGTGCCTCCGTGCCTGTACCCAATGCTGTTGCAGCGCCGACGTTCTCGGTGGCAGCGGGTACATACTCTAGCGCCCAATCGGTGACGTTAAGTTCATCGACATCAGGGGCGACGATTTACTATACGACCGATGGATCAACGGCATCATCCTCAAGCGCCGTCTATTCATCTGCCATCTCAGTCAGTGCATCGCAAACCATCAAAGCCTTGGCCACAAAATCCAGCTGGATTGATTCCTCAGTCGCAACCGCTGCGTATGTGATTACGGGCACTGTCGCGACACCGACATTCTCGGTGGCAGCGGGTACATACACCAGCGCCCAGTCGGTGTCGTTAAGTTCCGCGACGGCTGGTGCTACGATTTACTACACGACCGATGGCTCTACGCCAACGTCTTCAAGCACTGTCTACACATCAGCAATTTCAGTGAGCGCATCGCAAACCATCAAAGCCTTGGCGACTAAATCCTCGTGGGCTGATTCTAATGTGGCAACTGCTGCGTATGTCATTACCGGCACCGTCTCAACGCCGAGCTTCTCGGTGGCAGCAGGTACATACTCCAGTACCCAGTCTGTGACCTTAAGTTCTTCCACTTCAGGAGCTACGATTTACTATACGACCGACGGCTCCACGCCAACATCCTCAAGCACTGTCTACACATCAGCAATTTCAGTCAGTGCATCACAAACCATCAAAGCCTTAGCAAGCAAATCCAGCTGGATTGATTCTTCTGTGGGAAGTGCCGCGTTTGTCATTACTGGTACTGTTGCAACGCCGAGCTTCTCGGTGGCAGCAGGCACGTACACCTCAACTCAGAGTGTGGCATTAACATCTGCAGGAGCCGTGATTTGCTACACAACCGATGGTGCGAGTCCATCATGTGCGGCCAACAAATTAAGCTGTAGTGCGAGTACTTTGTACAGTAGCGCCATCACGGTCGCGAGTAGCTCCACCATTAAAGCCTTAGCATGTATTCCAGATTGGGTCGATTCTTCTCTGGCTAGTGCCTCGTACGTTATTACCGGCACTGTCGCCACGCCGACATTCTCAGTGGCAGCAGGTACGTACACCAGCACACAGTCAGTGACGTTAAGTTCATCGACATCTGGGACAACGCTTTACTATACAACCGACGGCTCGACGCCAACATCGTCAAGTGCTGTATATTCATCTGCCGTCTCAGTCAGTGCATCGCAAACTATCAAAGCCTTGGCCACCAAATCCACGTGGGCTGACTCCTCAGTAGCAACTGCCGCGTATGAGATTACCGGCACTGTCTCAACCCCGACCTTCTCAGTGGCAGCGGGCACTTACACCAGCACCCAGTCAGTGACGTTAAGTTCCGCGACGGCTGGTGCTACGATTTACTATACGACCGATGGCTCCACGCCAACATCCTCAAGTGCTGTTTATTCATCGGCCATCTCAGTCAGTGCATCGCAAACCATCAAAGCCTTGGCCACAAAATCCAGCTGGATTGATTCCTCAGTCGCAACCGCTGCGTATGTGATTACGGGCACTGTCGCGACGCCGAGCTTCTCGGTGGCATCGGGCACGTACACCAGCACACAGTCAGTGACATTAAGTTCCGCGACGGCTGTTGCTACGATTTACTATACGACCAATGGCTCGACGCCAACGTCTTCAAGTGCCGTTTATTCGTCTGCCATCTCAGTCAGTGCCTCGCAAACAATCAAAGCCCTAGCAACCAAATCCACGTGGGCAGACTCCTCAGTCGCTAGTGCAGCGTATGTGATTACGGGTACCGTCGCGACACCGACATTCTCGGTGGCAGCAGGTACATACTCCAGTACCCAGTCAGTCTCGTTGAGTTCATCGACATCAGGGGCGACGATTTACTATACGACCAATGGCTCGACGCCAACGTCTTCAAGTGCCGTTTATTCGTCAGCAATCACAGTCAGTGCATCGCAAACCATCAAAGCCTTGGCGACCAAATCCACGTGGGTTGACTCGTCAGTGGCGAGTGCTGCGTATGTGATTAACTTACCGAGCTTGACGTACAGTGGGACCGTATTTACTGAGTCCAGTAGTAATGATGGATCGGTGCCCACGACGCGTACGATCACCCTTGTCAATGATACGTTTGTTGCCGGGACGACCTATACGGCTGGAACTCATTACACGGTTTCTGGTGTGCCATCAGGTCTGACGACAGTTGTTACTCGAACGTCATCTACGGTCCTGACTCTGAGTTTCACTGGTACCGCTGCCAGTCATGCGAATGTCAATGATACGTCATCGATCAGTTTAACCCTCAATGCCGCAGCCTTCACATCAAATATAGCCAGCGCAAGCAATAACCCCCAGTCTTTGAGTATAGACTTCACTGACGCTGCGGCTACGCCCGAGCTCGTTGCGTCGAGTGTGAACGGCTCATACCCTTCGGGTATCATGGCTGGCGATGTGATTGTGTTGTACCAACTAAATGGATCGGATCCGACTCTCTTATCGGGATTCACCAATCTTGGAACTTACGTCCAAAATACTTATGAGCGAGCTTCCTTTAAGACCGCAACGGGATCAGAGACGGGCGCGATCGGAGGAGCAGGCTACAAACTGTGTGGCGTGTTTCGTAACGTCGATCCTGCGACCCTAAAATCTGCATTCAGCGCAACTTTGACAAATGTATATGCCAACTCACGGTTGGCCGTTATGGGGTGGACTGACGGTGATGCGAGTTGTGGAGTCTCAATCAGCGCGCCTGCAGGTTGGACGAGGAACTCCTATGTCTATTGTACGCCAACGTTGGCAGTGCTGAGCAAAAACTCTCTCTCTCCTGGTGGCACAACCGTATCGACATCGGAGGTTACGGTGAATGACTACTCCTATGGCCGCCTTTCTTTGGCGTTAGCTTCAACAACGGATACGCTTTTGACATACTCCAAGACGTTGTTTCCTGAGGCTATCATCAATGATGGCAGTATATCGGCAACAGCGTCGATCGCCGTCGCAAATAACTCTTTTGTCTCCGGAACGACTTACACCGAAGGAGTTGAGTATTCGGTTTCAGGCGTTCCAAGCGGAATAACACTCGTTGTAACAAGATCCTCGTCCAGTACATTGACCCTTTCATTTACGGGTAATGCTGTCAGCCACGAGAGTGATAGTGACACGTCTGGCATTACGCTGACTCTAAATCCTGCTGCATTTACCAATCAGGTTTCGGTGAGCAATCATAATCCCAAGAGTTTAAGCATTGATTTTCAAGACGCGAGTTGGTTGCCAGAGATTGCTTCGATCAGCAACACGGTGGATGGTGGTACTAGTTTGACATTGTCTTGGACGAGTGGTGGTGGTTCCACATCGGGTTTCTTGCTTGCCTATGGTAGCATTGCCAATCCGCCTCCCGCGCAATGCGGCATTGGATCGGGAGTTACAGTGATAAGTCCAGCGACATCTCCCTATACGATGACAGGTTTATCGTCATCTGGGTCATACATTGCACGTGTTTGCGCGACCAACGCGGCTGGAACAATTTCCCAAGGTAAAGGTATCGCCATATTCCGATACACTGGAGCCGATCAGACGATCGTCTTACCACAGGATGTCACGACTGCGAATGTGAAAGCATGGGGCGCTGGGGGGGGATTTGAGCGCAGCCCGAGTGATCCAGGAGTTGGTGGCGGAGGTGGTGGTTACGCTAGCGCTGACTTGACCGTTGCGGGGGGCTCAACCTTAAAAATCATTGTGGGGCAAGGCGGGACGCTTTCGGGAGGGTCTGGATATGGTGGTGGCGGAGCAGCAGGTAGTGGGCAAGGGAGCGGTGGAGGTTATTCGGGCGTTTTCATGGCAAGCAGTCCATTGCTTATCGCGGGTGGCGGCGGCGGAGGCACTCAAAGTTGGAGTGACCGGCTAGGTGGTGCAGGGGGCGGACTTGTCGGGGGAAATGGGTCTGATATTTATTCGTCAGGTGTCTCAGAGGGTGGGCGTGGCGGATCTCAATCAGCAGGCGGCGAAGCAGGAGCAGGATTCGCCTCGTGCCCCGCACCGCTGGCGACATCAGGAGGATCCTTGGTAGGTGGCGCTGGCGGTGTCGCTGGTGGTGGTGGGGGTGGTGGTTATTACGGGGGTGGCGGTGGTCGGATTGGCGTAGATGTTGACGGATATTGTGGAATACCGGGGAGCGGAGGTGGTGGGTCGTCTTATATTCTTGAAGGTGGTAGCACAATGTCTGCATCGTCTGGCATGCCAGGAAACTCCGATGATACCGAGAGATTCGGTGCGGGATCTGGTGGTAGCTGGGGTAGTGAAACGAACTCTAATGTGTATATTAGGGGTTCTGGCTCATCGACTGGCAACACTGGTCGAGTTATCATAAAATTTTAGTCGTTTAGTCCTTGCGAGGGGAACGAGCTCAGTGGCATTCAGAAAGTTATGGTTGCTGGTCATGATTGCTGTCTGTTAGCAGCCCGAAGTGCGTCAGTAAAAGGGTTGCTCTGGAGGGGGTAACTCACGGTGATGAGCGGACACTAGAAGTGCACCAAAATGAGGCGCTTGACGCTCGGCCGGTGATGTGAAAATCACAGCTACATATAAAACTCTAACCGCAAAAACTAAGATATCAATCACTGATTTGACAACAGTAGTTTCGTTAAAAGCACCAGCGAATCTGGCGGCAGTTGGTGGTCATTCAAACGTAACGCTTTCATGGACGGCGTCCGCTAATGCGACGGAATATGTCATACTTCGGTCTACAACTCTCGGTAGCGGATTTACGACCCTTGATTTGCACGTATCGGCGACTTCATATTCCGATATAACTGCGGTAAACGGAACGACTTACTATTATACCGTTCGGGCCTCGAACGGAAAAAATACTAGTGAAGACTACAGCGAAGCTAGCGCAACACCCAAAGGTGCACCGACCCTTAGTTACTCTGGCTCTGCTGGGAATTCTGGTGTGATCAATCAGCTCATGACAATTACACCAAGTTGGGCCGATGGAAACGGTGCGGCAATTAGCCAATGTGCCATTAAAGCTTCAAACACAGCACTTCCTGGCACACTGACGATCAACAGCAACACCTGTATAATTTCCGGGACGCCCACATCCGCACTCTCGGCAACTGTGTTTACTATTGTCGCGACCAACAGCGAAGGAGTATCTGCAGATGCTTCCATAACCATAACAGTTGTCACCAGTGTTTCTGCCCCAACACTGAGCTACAGCGGATCAACTGGAACCTCTGGCACGGTCGGCACTGCAATGTCAGTCAGTCCAACAACTCTCGCCGCAAACGGTGCCAATGTTTCCGCCTGCGCCATCAAAGCTTCTACCACCGCACTACCTGCGGGACTTTCAGTCGCTGCAACCACTTGTGTCATATCGGGAACACCCACGGTAACATCAGGTGCCACGACGTACACTCTGATTGCAACAAACTCTGTAGGAAACTCGGCCGATGCCACAGTGAGTCTCACAGTTGGGGCAGCTGCCGGAGCGTGGACCTCCATGACCACGACCAATGCGCCAAACGGCTCGTCAAAGGCCACAGCGATATGGACAGGTTTAACTGGAAATTCTAACACTGAAAACAGAATGATTGTTTGGGGTGGGGAAAACTCCCTGAGCGCTGGAGGTATCTACAACCCTTCAACTGACACTTGGGCTTCAATGACATCAACTGGTGCACCTGTTGGGCGGTATTATCATGGTGCAATTTGGACTGGATCAAAAATGATCATTTGGGGTGGATATTTGTCCACAAGCAGCTTGACCAACACCGGTGATATTTATGATCCCTCAAATGATACATGGACTGCTATTACAACTACAAATGCACCTACCGCTCGTGCCTTTCATTCCCAGCTATGGACAGGATCCAAGATGATCATTTTGGGCGGCGTCAACACCACGACCGGCGGGATTTATGATCCCTCAATCGATACTTGGACTGCCATCACAGGTGCTAACGTAGCTACGAATAGGGGGACGCAGGCAGTTTGGACTGGCACCACTGCGATCCTCGCAGGTGGGGATACTGGTAACCCCTCGCTCTCAAAGCTGGTGGCGTCCTATGACATCTCAAACAGCACCTGGACCAGTATAACCAATGCCAGCATGAATTTCTGTGCGTATCGAAAAACCATTTGGACCGGAGATAAAATGATCGGTTGGGGCGGATTTCATTTTTTGGATACCAATCAATACTGTATGCCAGCTGTCGCCGGTTCGGTTTATGACCCGGCATTAGACACATGGGCCACCATATCTACTACTGGGATTGCAAATGATAGACTCGATCATATTCAGCTTAGTACGGGTACTGATATGTTGGTTTGGGGTGGAAAACTATTGAGCGGAGGCGGACCGCTCAATACCGGTGCAAGTTACAGCATTGCGAACAATAATTGGCGCACCTTGGCTACCACAAATGCACCGGCGGCAAGGCTATACCCAGTTGGAGTCTGGACCGGAACAGAAATGCTCATCTGGGGCGGCGATAATGGCGATACAGAATACGGCCCCGTGTACTACACCGGAGCTCGCTACAATCCTGCAAACGCCTCATCTACAGTTTCCTCACTAAGGATAGTTCAGGAAGGATCATCCGCCGCGGTCACAACCATTTCTCCATGTATACCCGCTTCGGGGAAATTTGCGGCCGTTGCAGTCTATAGTGACGGTGGAAGTGCCACCATTTCCACAAACTTAACTCTTACGACTTTGGCGGGAAACACGATCAACACCTCAACAGGAGCGATTACATGGAGTAGTGCTGGCACCGGCACAGTCACTTATACGACCGGCGGCCATACAGCTACCATGAACGCAACACCACAAAGCTGTGGCGACTGAGTTGACTAAACAATTTTCTACCAGACAGATTCAAGAAATAAAATCCGATCCAGCGTTGCGGCTATTTGCCATCCTGATCGGTCTAATGAACCTATTTACCATTGTGTATTGGATAGAAGGTAATTATTTAAGAACCTATTTAGGGACAGAATCCATATCCATCTGCTGGCCACTCCTTACCTTTTGTCGGTCGTGGCACGGAATTTCTAAGGATCTTCTGGTGGCAATTGTGGCTACCCTGATTATCCCAGCACTCATCGTCATTTTGACATTTTCTCAAAATAAAAATATACGAGTCGGATACTGGGCCATCTGGCTTATATTGGTCTGCGAGTGCCTTTTAGTGCTTTCTGATTTTCGCTTCCGAAAAAATCAACACTATATGATATTTTGGGTGACGTTCATTTTCCTAGCGTGGCCTTGTAAGCGGCAAACCCTGCCGCTACTCATTGGAATGTTCTACTTTTGGGCTGGCGTCATTAAGCTCAATTATGGTTGGCTTTCTGGCAACAATATCTACAGATCGTTCTACCTATTGCCTCCTGAGTATGTGCCTCTGGCCTGCAAGTACGTCGTGTTTCTTGAGCTTGTGGCTGTTTGGGGATTATTTTCGAAAAATAATTTTTTGTTTTGGTTTTGCTTTCTGCAGTTTGTCCTTTTTCACATACTGAGTTGGCCTATCGTGGGATTTTTCTACCCTACGGTCATGCTTACTTTGATTTTGGCGATTCCAATTTTTAGGACGATTAGACTTGATTCGAATCAAACTTCTAGCGCTCAGGATAGCACTACCTTAAAACACAGTACCGTGGCGATCATTGGGGTTTTTTGTTGTTTGCAAATGATTCCAAAAATAATACCAGGAGATTCAGCTATTACGGGCGAAGGCCGTATGTGGGCTTTGCATATGTTCGACGGCATCACCGTATGCGAGGGAAGCGCTATCAACCGATACCCTGACGGGCATTCAGAAACCGAAAGCATAGTAGCTGGCTGGGATATTAGGATTGCGTGTGACCCTATACAGTTTTGGAACCTCGGGCAAAACCTCTGCCACAAAAAGCTAATTGGGAAAGATAATTTCGTAGATTTCGACTTAAAAGTAAGGATAAGATTTAAATCAGAATCCGATGAACAATATCGAAATGTCATTGATATAAGCGGTTTTTGCGAGAAAAAGATAAAGTACAATCCATTTTTTCACAATGACTGGATTTCGACTGCGCCTTAAAACGTGCATTCCGTATTTGATTGAAAACTTACACTTCAGCTGACGGAAACAAACAATAAAATTTCGTTCCACTTCCAAGTTCGCTTTCTACCCAAACTTTCCCGCCGTGGCTTTCTACAATACGCTTAACAATAGCCAGCCCGAGGCCGGTGCCTCGGAAGTGGCGCGACCGTGTCTTGTCGACGCGAAAAAATCGCTCAAATATTCTTCGCAGGTCTGCTTTTGCAATTCCTGGCCCATTATCGCAGACAGTTAAAATAACGCCTTTGTCGCTGACAAGCCAATTCAATGAGATATGAGAGCCTTCTTCAGTGTACTTACATGAATTCTCCAAGAGATTTACGACCACTTGTTCCAACTGGTGAGGGGAGGCGTATATTTCCTTGGCGCCAGCTTCAATTTTCAAAATTTGATTTTTTGCATCTAGAAGTGGCTGAATACGGATTACGACTTGCGTTGTTACGAGCTCAGTCGCAACCCGCTCTCGAGGCAACTCGATAGAGCTTTCCAACCTAGAAAGGTCAAGTAGGTCATGAACCAAATTGATCAAGTGCGAGACATTGCGGCAGATGACCTCGATCAGGTCTCTAGTGACGGGTCGGCCGGCATTGATTTCCATCATGGCGGTGTCGGCAAATCCTTTAATGGATGTAAGTGGAGTCTTCAGCTCATGAGATGCATTGGCAACAAAGTCTAAGCGAACTCTTTCCCCGTGATTGAGAATTGTTTGGTCATGAAAAACGCCTACGACGCCGTACAATTCGCCATCGCGACGACAAAGTGGGGAAACAGACAGATTAAAGCTCCGCCCGCCTATCTCAATTTCATTAATAGTATTTTGTTGGACACCTTCCAGTCCCGAAGCTAGCGCATGCCGAAATGCCGCCTTTGCAGTTTCACTAAGTAGAACCGATTCCAAAGTCAAATTGGCCGTTTGCTCTATGCCTGACCAGTTCACAAAATGAGAATTAAAAAACTTAACTGTCTCATCCTTATCGATAGCTAGTATCGCATCAGAAATCGCGGTCAGTATGGTCTCTTGCTCTAGATCTTGTCTGTTTAAGGTCTCTAGATTTGAGTCGAGATTTTTTTGCAGGAAGTCGAATCCCGTTTCAATGGTTCTCCATTCGTCGCGAAAACGGTCCGGCGCCTTTTGGGTAAGCGGCCCAGACTTGTCAAAGGAATGCATAATCTTTTGTATTTTTTGCAAAACTCGGCTCATAGGAAGCATAATCTGTCTACCGGTAAGCACAAAACTTAAAATCATGAGTAAGACGGCAATGCTAAAAATTGAAAACAACCACCTGTCAAATGTTGTGAATGTTGCCTCAAAATGTTTCGTAGGTGTAGCCGTTCGCACAAACAAATTGTCTTTCGCCTCAAAAACCGCTAAATAAAGCATCCCGTATTTTAAGGTGTTGCTATATCGCAAAGACGTTCCTTGACCTTTTGCTAAAGCCTCGACGACCTCAGGACGTTCTAGATGATTTTCCATATTCTTATGATTTTCATGTGAATCGCATAAGACGTTGCCATCTCTCCGAATGACGGTCACCCGCAAGCTGGTGCCGCGAGCTCGTTCACCACACCATATCTCTATCTTGGCTCTATCAACTGTTCCAGAAATGGCCACAGTCGTATCATGCATTTGACTACGGACCTCATCGAGAAAATGATCTTTAAAATAAATATGGATCGCCACACCAAGAACCAAAAAACTGATGAGACAAAGACTCGCTTGACTCAGGACAAATCGCCGAAATGAGTACCAAGGAAATGATTTCAAACTCGAGTCAATTTTTCCCATGCTCTGTGAACTCTTCCAAAATTAGAATTTTAAACCTAGTCAAACGGCCTTGAACCTATATCCAACATTTCGAATGGTCTCGATTGCATCCGCCGCAGGCCCGAGCTTACGGCGCAAGGAAAAAATATGAGTGTCAATCACCCGCTCCGAAACGCTAATACCAACGCCACGAACGCTGGAAATAAGATCTTGCCTCGCCAAAACCTTTCCGGGTTGTTCCATCAAGCATGCTAAAATATGAATCTCAGAGTACGTCATCACGACTTGCTGGCCATTTGCATAAACCTCGCACGAATCAAGATCTACCGAGATTTCATTTGAATTGAGGCGGCGAGGAGCACTTTTGAGTCTCTGTTCAAAAAGATCAATGCGGCGCAACAGTGCGGCGACCCTTGCTAAAAGTACAGAAATATCAAAAGGTTTTGCAAGATAATCGTCCGCACCTGCGTTTAGTGCTTCAACCATTTCCGAGGGTTGAGAACGCGCAGTGACCATCAGTAATGGTAGCCTGCCAGCAATCGTCCGGCATACGTCAAGACTGTTGCTATCAGGCAGCATCCAATCGAGTACCACCAGGTCGAAAAAGCTGCTGGCAATTCTATTGGTGGCATCGAAACCTGTTGCAACAGAATCGACTTCATACCCTTGGTGGCTTAGGTGCCTGCCAATTAATTCTACGACGTCAGGGTCATCTTCAACCACAAGAATTCGCTTTTTTTGCGTCGCTATCACGTTTCTTCCCCCAGTGTTTTCAATACTTTAACACACTGATAGGAAACAGCAAAAGCTTTATTCCAGTATTGTATTTTCCACGCGGACGCCTAGCCCGCATTGCGATGCTTGGGCTCTCGTGCAAATGCCCATTCAAAATGCTAAGGATTATTTACGAAGGCTCACCGAGGGCGGGCAATCGTATATACAGCCCAAATTGCCCTTCATACCATTGACGCTATTGCGAGTTTGCGACAGTGCCGCTAAAAGCCCATTTGTTTCACATGAGTGCCAAATCGCGCGTAGCTTTTGTCATTAAATCGTGTGCGAAATTCTTTCATTTGAGCGATTCCATCATCGCCTAAAAT
>CANJQY010000060.1 GCA_947476525.1 Oligoflexales bacterium | reverse complement strand
TTCGCGTCCTTCTTGTTTTGAAAACGCAATCAAAACTCGTTCTTCAGCAGGCGTAAATCGATTTAAATACTCTTCTAAAGCACTTCGACGTTTTTCTAGAAGCGACCGCGTGGCATCAGCTACTTCTGATACAGTAAGTGACTTCATGGGTGCTCGCGGTATCGAAAATCTTGAGATCATTTCTTGGCAAATGCGATTGATGGCTTCAGGGTCTCTGTTCATTGTGTCTTGTAATATTTTAGAAATCTCTGGATCAATCCTCATTCCGTTTTTCTTAAGCCGAATATTTATATATTCCGTGAATTCTTCATAGGGAATCAGACCGAACTCGATATGATTGCCCCAATTAAAAAATGCGCGTTTCGGTGATGAAAACATCTGAGAGAGGATATGCTTTTTTGATCCCATAATCACAACTGGGAGTTTTCCGGGTAAATTTTGCAGATAATTTCTTAAAATACCTTCAGCCTCAGGCACCTGGTGAATGTCCTGAAACTCATCGAATACAATTAGGACAGGGTATTTTTTTGAATAAAGTTGAGCAATTGATTCAAAGAAAGCTTCGAATCCCGCCCGGGTCTTCTGGCCGACGCCTAATGTTAAACTTGGTAGACCTGAACTATCGAACTCAATTTTTGGTCTCAATAATTTCAGGACGTCCAGGACGCGCAATAACGAGGTTTGAACAGGAAACGACCGTCGTATCGATTGTGCAAGCCCTGAAGTCAAACGCGATAATATTTGCTCTTCTGTTGCAACGCCAAAAAAATCCAAATATATAAAAACACCATTAGGGTGAAGGGCTTTCCAATCGAAGCCAATAACATTTTTGACTACTGAGGTTTTACCAGTATTTCGCTTACCATAGACCAAAAGCTTTTGACCGGCCTTAATGCCTTGATCAATTTGAATACGCTCTTTTGCAAGGTTACACACATCTTGCTTTTCCAAGATCACGTCAGTGTAAAATTCATCGTTTGAGGAGCTCATGATTTTGGAGGTTCCCTTCCTTGTACTCAACTATACACTTTCCTGCATGGAAAGTACATGACGGAAAGTACAAATAGGAAAATATAGAAAATCTAATATTGTTAGATGCTTATCGCATCTGGGACAAAAAATAGCGGCATTACCGAAATTCTACGTGAATTCCAAGCTTGTGCTCATTTTTTTATTTAATGCCTGGCTTTACGTGGCCCTAGAATATTATGAAAAACGCCTTCTATTATGTCTTTTCCAAATTATGGCGGGGTCGGCTGAGCTTTTGCCGCTCATGTTTTTGAAATAGTTGCCGAAGGGAGGAGGCAATTTTTTGTGAGGGGATGGAATGCTACGATTGACCACATTTTTTAGCGCATTGATTCGTCCGTTTATTCGGCCGTTTATTCGGCCGTTGGCGATAGGATCTGTTGTCGTTGTGGCTGCATCGGTTGGCCTGACTTGTTGCGGTAAAAACGCTAGTGAAGACTCTGGCGGCGGTGGGGCTAGTGCAAGCTTTTCAGGAAACCAGAAGAATGTTTCTGGTACGATCACAAGCCAGTCCGGCACGCCGGCGCAAATGAAAGGCTGGATCATGGCCTTGATGGAACGAGACCTCGGCTTTGGACGGGTATCGGAAGTTGATGCTTCAGGAATCTTGAAATGGGGTAACTTAAATCTGGATGCGTCTCATACAGCGGTGCTTCTTTCGCCAGATTTTTTAATTCAAGCGGTCGTAGCTCTACCATCAACCAAAGTTAATACAGTTAAGCAGTATTTTACTGTGGCGGGCGCCGTCATCCCTCAATTGGTGCAAAAGGGATCAAGCCTATCTTTCCAAACGACAAATGGAATTACTATTCAAGATTACTATGCGACCGATACGGATGCTGATGGCAATCCTGACGGTGTTGGCTCCTTGGGCCTTTCGCTAACCGGTGATTCGCTGGACTTAGCTAGCGTGGATACTGACAAAGATGGCATGTCAAATGATTCCGACACGGATCTTGATGGCGACGGAGTTCTGAATGTTTTTGACGGGGATGATGACGGAGATGGAATTTTGGACGTATTTGATACGGATGCAAACGGAAATGGTGTGGCCGATAACGTGGAGACCGTTAACGATGCATACTTTGCACTTGGAATAGAGTACTTCGCGGTAAGGCATGAGAAGACAGCGACAGGGACGACTCTGCAGTTTGCCGCAAAAGTCCGCGATGGTGTCAAACCGATTGACTTGAAAATCCGTTCTGCAAAAAGTTTGACGGCTTCTGCGACAACAATCGCAACCGATGGCACGTCGGCTGCGTGGGACGGCACATTGATTGATGATGGGACGGGCTACGACGGTTCGTCAGGAGATTTATTGTACGGTCGGAAAATCTTGCTTGCGTCGGGAAAAGCTCCCCGAGTAAATCAAGTTGTATTTTTGCAGATGACCATCGGTACCGGTGAAGCAGCCTTTACCGTAGAATATCCGTGGACCTTTCCCAGCTTGACATTAGCCGCGATTACTTCCACATATGTGACAACAACGCGGGTTGTGACGTTAGAGGGCAATCCATTTGGTGTAGATAATCAATCGTTTTTCTGGTCGATCTCATTGACCAACGCATCGGGCGTCAAGGTTTACGAGTCTAGTGCAGTTTCAGGAGGCACCCGAACTTTAACCATACCATCAAACGTCCTTGAGTCGGGAGTGACGTATACTTATGAGGCCGTTGCCCAAAGTTTAGAGAAGGTGCCAGGAATTCCAAGCATTTCGGTTCGCTCAGCTGCTGTGACGATCGTCAATCCGTAACGATTAACAATCCGTGACAGGGAAGTCTAGTCCATGTTATTATGGCCATGGACTTTAACTCACGAATCCAAATAATTAACTGGAGCAATTTAAATGCTGTTTACTAAAGAAGATTGTAAAATCGACGACCTTCAAGACACGCTAGAGTTTCTACCTATTGTCGTTTTCCTTGGCCTGATCGCACCACTTGTATTAGTGGCCTACAAGGTAGGTTTTATCCTCGACCAGACTGGCTGGCTTGATACGACGAGTTAATTTGTTCTAGTAGTTCGAACGTAATTGGGCCAGCTTCTTTGTGTATTATTATACCATTTTCATCAATAAAAAATGATTCTGGAACACCATATACCCCGTAGTCGATGGTGGTCTTGCCGCTGACATCGAGGGCGATAGGGTATGTTTTTCCGTGCAGTTTAGCAAACTCGCGGGCCGCTTCCGGCGTGTCTTGGATGGCAACTCCAAGGATGATGATGCCTCTGTCGCGATATTTTTCCCAAAATTTTTCCATCTGAGCGGCCTCTTCCCGGCAACTGACACACCAGCTGGCCCAAAAGTTAAGAATCAGGCGCTTTCCGTGGAGATCTGATAATTTTATTTTATTTCCACTTAATTTCGGGAGCCACGCGGCGCCTTCGAGAACTTCTACCTCAAAATCGAGGGCAGGTTTGCCAATCAATGTCGATGAGACAATGGATGGATTGAGGGTTAATCCCTTAATCAGAACTCCGAGGACGCCGAGGGAAAGTCCCGCAATCGTCAATGTGATGATACGGTGACGCCGGCTGCGAGTACTTTTTATTTGCTTGAGCAGAGTATGTTCGGTCATGGCGTTGACCCGCCACTGCTAGGGTTGGTGACCGGTTGATCTTTAAAAAGACTTTTTTCGAGAAGCTCTTTGTTCATGTTGCTGCCGCCTGCGGTGGGTTTCTTGTATTCCTCCGAGTGTTTTACCATGAGAGTCTTGGCCGCAAATGTTTGGCCATCACTGGATATTTTGCCTTCGATAACTACGCCTTGCCCTTCTTTAAACATATCTGGTGGCGGGCCATTATACTTAACACGGATTTCATGGTTTTTTAAATCTGTGATCGTAAAAGCAAGCTTGAGAGTTGTAGCATCCCATTCTCTGCTGCCTGCGATCACCATTCCTGCGACCTTTATGTTTTGCGACGTGAGTGCTGCAGCCTGAGCCTGAGCTTCATCAGGGGTGTAGAAATAGACCGTATTCGACGAGATTTGAGTCATCGCCATAGCGATAACGGCCGAGGCGATCAGACTGATGCCGACGAGCCACTTTGTAGATTTTGACCGTTTTTTCTTGGATGAAAGATTCACGATTAAGCCTCCTTTTTAAGTGCAGCAAGGTAACGATTAATTCGAATTCGGCTGCGACACAGCCACGCGGCATACCCAAATATAAATACGAAGCCTAAGGCGTAGCAGGCGACGAGGTAAGGCATAGGATTGGTCGCATCTGGCAGTGAGTTCATGAGGTGACTCCTAATGATTTTTCTTCAAGTTCTTGTTCTAGGCTGAGTGTTTCCTGTCGTACTAATATTAAATTAATCGAGACGACTGCCATAATTGCGATACCAAATAAGAGGACGCTCAACATATCCCCGTCCATGGTCGAGCCCCCTGTGCGCAAAATAGTTTGGGGCTGATGAAGGGTTCGCCACCATGTGACGCTTTTGTAAATAATGGGAACGTCTGCTGCAATCATGACACCGAGGATGGAGCAGCTTCTTGTGCGTGATGGGCCTTGGGGAATGGCTCCAAAAAGTAGAATCCAGCCACCGTACATGAGTGCCAGTAGGAAGGACGTGGTTAGGCGTGCGTCCCAAGTCCACCAGACACCCCAGGTAGGCTTGCCCCAGATGCTGCCTGTGGCCAATGTAAGCAATGTAAACAGAAGGCCCACCTCGGCAGCTGCTCGTGATAAGTTTAGCCAATGTTCAGATTTGGATCGCAGCGCTAACAAGCTGCCCACAAGCAGCACACCAGCGCTTAGGAACGAAGCAAACGCCCCAGGTACATGCAGATAGACAATTCGGTAGACTTCTCCCTGAGCTTCGTCGACGGGCACCCAGAACCACGCTAGAAGCCACTGCACAAACACCAAGGCCAACAGAACGGTGAGGGAGTTAGCTAGTGTAAATTTTGATTTTCGAGCGGTCATGGTGTTTCCTCAATAAAAAACTAATCAACGGTTTCGGTACCCAGCAAAATTGTTAGCGTCAAATAAATAACATCGAAGGCAATAAGCATCACAGACCAGCCCCTCATGGTGGAATCCCATCTGTAGGAATCAAGCCAATGAATCAGTCCTTCAGTAGAACAAAGTAGCACAGGAACTGATAGTGGAAAATATAGAAGCGGGAATAAAATCTGATGTCCCTCAGCATGCAAGGTGATGGACGCTAATAAGACACCGATTCCTGTCAGGCCAAGGAGCGTCAGCAAAGCAGTCCCGATCACGACCGGGTCTGCCATTTGCCCGATGGCTTGACCTTGTACAATAATAGAAAGAACCCCAGTGCACAGCATTGTGCCGCCGCCAATCAACAGCACATGCAAAATTTTGCTGGTGATAAAAGCGGACGAAGAGATTGGACTCAAGCGAAGGTGGTCAAAGATCCGGTCTACCCGCTCAGACTCAAACGTTCTTGAAAACGCAATTTGCAAGGCAAAAAAAATGGCTAATTGAGATTCTGCCACCATCATTCGAGAACGCAACGCCCCATCTGACTCTGGAATCGCGAAGGAAAATAGCATCAAAATAATCAGAGCAAAAAATATGGGTGTAACCAGGCGTTCCTTCGACGATATGTCAACACGCAGGCTGTGAGTCAACAACGTCCTCACATTTTCTACCCAAGTTTGAGGGGCGGTCTGTTTTTGGGTCATATTCCTGATTCCCCTAAGACGATGGTGTCATGTCTAATTCGATCTAGAAGTCGATCATCATGGGTGACCACAAGACTAGCGCCCCCTCGACTGAGGTGCAGATCCAAGGCGTCGCGAAATTGTTTGCATGCACCGTCATCCAAGCCGAACAAAGGCTCGTCTAGTAGCCAGAGTCTTGAACCTTCGAGCTCTAGTCTGGCGAGGGCTAACCGGCGCTTCATGCCTGTTGAAAACTTAGCAATAGGCAGTGATGTTTGAATCCAATCGCCAGTGAGGCCCCACCGGCTCAAGGTTTTTTCAAGGACTCCCGCCGGCAATTTTATTCCGCGAATCTGAAGCCAAAAAATCATATTATCGGTTGCTGACAAGGAGGACACTAAGCCGTTGGCATCAGGTGCGATCCAGCTCGTCCATTGACGGAAATCATCGTCGCCCGCAAATGAGACCAGACCCGTGCCACCAGAGATGAGCCCAGCAATGACGCCCAGCAGCGTACTTTTTCCAGAGCCGTTGGCTCCAGCAATGCGAACGAGTTGACCGGCTCCCAGTTCAAAACTAATGTCTTGAAAAAGATTTTTATTTTTAAACCCAAACGAGATTTTTTGTACAGATAGCATAGTGCTTTGACTATAGTTTAGTGCTCGCAGATGTCTAGGTGTTTTATTGATACACGCAAACGAAGAAAAAATCGCCCTAAAAACTTGCGACGTTGATATAAAACGTTCCGCTTGCGCGACGCTCAATCACTCGCTCATTGTCGATGCCAACATCAATAGCATGTACTTCTGCCTCAAAGCCGATAAGTCCAATATTAAGGTGCACCCCTGCACTTCCCCCAGCATTATTTCCACCTAAACGGAGCCCCAATAAGCTTTTCCCCGTTTTGCCTCCTAAGAGTAACTCCATTCCGCCGCGCATTTTCTTTTTACCAGCCATATGTTTTTGAGTAAGAAACCCGGTTTCAAGAATCACATTAAAGCGTCCGATTCTACCGATGTCTGGGGAGATCGAAAAGCCTGCGGTCAGATCTTCCTTGTAGACGAGTGGTTTTTGGCTAGGGTCCTTTGAGTTGTTTTGGCTGTTGCCAACATTCCTAGCTACAACTGATAGAGTGGGTTTCACAGATTTTGGAATTCTAATCGTCATTCCCACGTTCGTGGAGTTCGACTGGTAGGTTTTACGGTTTGCTTTGAGTATTTCTTTTCGCTTATCAACATCGACCATGTCAACATAAGCAAAAGTACCAGCCGTTTGTTCAAGGGTTCCGATTAAACGTGAAACACCTAAAGAAAATTTATTTCCATGATCAGCGATTGACGATCCGACCATTATGCCCGAGATTGTGCGGTACCGCATTTTAACCTGACCAGGCGAGCCCGCAACGGAAGCCGCAGCAATTTGATGATCAATCACAGGAACTGCAGCAGTGCGGCTAATCAGAAAACCCATAGGTATAAATGAAGCCCTAGCGTATTGGCGCTTTCCAGTGTTTGCATCCATTACGGCAGCACCCGCGCTGGCGTCACTTTGGGCGCCAGTGGCTTTGAATTTCCTTTGAGTATCCCGCGCATTTTCATTTATGCTGCCTGATGCGTATGGAAAAATAATGCCTCTCACTGCCGGCAATTTCTCGGAGCGAGGATCAAAACCAAGTCCGCCAATTCCCGCAGGATTGTAGTACAATGCGTCCAAATCATCTGCGACTGTACTGAGTGCACCACCCATTCCTGAAGCTCGACAACTTGAAAATGGAGAGGGATCAAGGACGGTTTCTGTATCCTCGATCGTGTCAGTTGATGCAGCTGTCTCAGCAGTTGTTTGGGCAAATGCTCCGCGGCCAAGAAATGGCATCATTGCAAATAACAGGACTAACTTTGTCTGGATACCCATGTGCTCCCCCCGCTCAAGGACGACTAATGTCGACCTACAAGAGCTATCGGAGGGTCTGCAAAAAACTATAGGACAAATGACAAATTATTATTTATTATTGAATATTATCAATTGGTTACACTTTACTTTAGCCCATCAAATGGTACGAATTTTGCCCCTATGGGGCTGGATTGATTCACTCGGCATAGCTGCTTTCAAACCCGCTCGTACGACGATGGTCGAATCAAGTCTCAAAAAATTCCTCTTTTTTGAGCTGAGGAAATAAAATAACGTCGCGAATACTAGGGCTATCCGTCAATAACATACATAGGCGGTCAATACCAATACCCTGACCTGCGGCCGGTGGCATACCGTATTCTAGTGCTCGCACATAGTCGTAATCCACGTCACAAGCCTCTTCATCGCCACTATCCTTAGCCATGGCCTGCTCAGCAAAACGCTCTAGCTGATCTGTCGGATTATTCAACTCATTGAACGCGTTGGCTATCTCCCAACCGTTGATCATCAGCTCAAACCGGTCGACGATATCTGGGTTTTTGTCGTTGCGACGAGCTAGCGGTGAGATTTCGGTCGGAAACTCTGTGATAAATGTTGGTTGAATCAATCCGCCTTCGGCGAACTCCTCAAAACATAAAACCATAAGCCTATCTGGCGAAAGTCCCGTCAATTTTTTGGGATCGTGACCACTCGCTCTCAATATTTTAATCATGGCTTCAGGATTTCGGGTGTCTGCATCTGAAAGCTTTGTGGCTTCCATGACCGCCTGACGCATCGGCAGGCGCCTGAATGGCTTGGCAAAGCTGAGCTCTCGCTCACCAAACTTGATGGTCTCTGTGCCGTTAAGGCGCAGCGCAAGGCCATTGAGTAAATCTTCGGTTAAATGCATGTGATCTTCGTAAGTAGCCCAAGCTTCGTAAAATTCGATTGAGGTAAATTCAGGATTATGCTTGATCGACAGACCTTCGTTGCGAAAGCAGCGATTCATTTCAAATACTTTTGGAAAACCTCCGACTAGCAGCCGCTTAAGGTGGAGCTCGGGAGCAATCCGCATGAATAACTCCATATCGAGCGCATTGTGATGCGTCAAAAATGGTTTGGCCGTCGCGCCGCCCGCCACCGAGTGCATCATCGGAGTTTCAACCTCTAGGTATCCGCGGTCGTGGAAGAAATCACGAATAAAGCGGACGATTTGGCTGCGTTTGCGCAGTGTCTCGCGACTCTCAGGATTCATGGTCATGTCGACATACCGCATCCGGTAGCAAAGCTCTGCGTCGGTTAAGCCGTGAAATTTTTCGGGCAACGGGCGAATAGATTTTGTCACCAGTTTGAATTCTTTGGCGTGGATCGCCAACTCTCCCTTACCTGTGCGAAACATTGTTCCACGTCCCCAAATAAAATCGCCAGCGTCCGCCATTTTGTATTCGGCAAAATCAGATTCTGAAACGTCGTTTTTACTTAGGTAAAGTTGCATGCGGCCGTGACCATCATCACAATCAACGAAGGCCGCTTTCCCGAAATCGCGGATCAGCATCGCTCGACCAGCGATCGCATAGTCGGTGGTCATTCCCGCCAGTTCATCTTTGGAGTGCGAGGTGTGGCGAGCGCGCAGCTCGGATGCAGTCACATTCGGACGAATGTCTGTTTTATATGGGTTGCTTGCGCTAGCGATCATTTTTTCACGCTTATCGAGACGAGCCGTGGTTTGTTCGTTATAGGTGGCGGTCCATTGTTTGATGTATTTTTCAGGCATGGCAGTGATTTCCTTTTTTCAGCATGAGCGAGCTAACATAGCAGAATTAACTTCCTGATGCCCATAGAAACCTGATTTAACTACGGAGTATTATTGGATGAATATTCCAGTAATCTGTATAAACAAGACTCAATAGGCGGCTTGTGAAGTTTCCTAATATTGGCCTGGTGACCTACAAAATCTCGGGATCGATCGGCATGATCATTGAAAAATCAGCCAGTTACGCAAACTGTTACCGATTTATGTTCGCCACCGCGTTGGCCGCTGCCTGAGTCATCTTGGTCATGTATTCCCAATTAATGGACTGTACGGTATCGCACGTGCGGTGATAACAAGGATTGCTATCGCCCCCAAAAAAGTTTTGACTCATGACAATGGCCGGCCGATTATGATTCCAAAATACGGCATGATCACTGCGTGTCGTGCACGCGTCTACCTTAATGAGTTTGATACCTTCCGATAATATGGATGAGAGTAATGAAGTGGTTAAGGTTGCGGAAGAATTTTCGTTGCAATCGATCGAATGGAACCTACCGTCATTGTCTATATCATAGCCGGTCATTTCGATGTTGAAGAGAGATATTTTTGAGATTTCTCCCACTCGTACTAGCTCAGTTGCGTAGGCGGCACTGCCAATAAGCCCTTTTTCTTCCTCGTCAAAAGCAACGAAGCGGATCGTTCGTTTTAGTTCAACTCCAACGAGAGACCTTGCGATTGAGAGTCCAGAAATAATTCCAGACCCATCGTCGTCAGCGCCAGCCGTGTTCACGGTGTCGAGGTGGCCTGAGACGATAAATATTTGATCGTCAAGGGGTGATTCGGCTCTTTTTTCTGCAATTAGATTTGTGCCTGTGGCGTATTTATGTTCACTAACTGTGAATCCAAGGGCCTCGTAGTTGCTGCGAAGCCAAGCCCGTGCATTTATTTTGTTTGCGGGGGTGGCGCGGTTTGAAATCGTTACCGATTGCCCATTCACGAGCACAGGTCTAACACCTGACAACGATTCAAGATCTTCGCGCATTCGGACGGCGTCTATGACTATTGCGACGCGGCCCGCACCAGCGAGTGAATCTATGACGGTCTCCGGCAATGCTAACGAGGATGGCGTAGGATTATCGAGATCATCGGCGGGATGTTTCAATTCTCTGGTATCAACTCGGAGCGGGTGTGGAAATTCTTCGACTAGCCTGACAATTTGTACGGCATCTTGATCGTCTTGGGCAAAAAATAAGACGAGGCGTTCTTCCCGATAAAGCTCATTTCTTAATTGTTTGGCGCCACTTCTTACTAGTTCGATCGAGTACAGCTTTTTGTTTGCAGGAATGACGAGGTCCGTTCCTGAGTTGGTGGCCACAGAGTCAGTCACCAGAAGTCGTCCTGTGTTCGTAGGCAGGCGCAAATAAAATGGCGTTTTGTCGGATTTTGAGACGACCGATGCCGAGAGGATGTTGTCGGATTGATAGCCGCGGTTGTGAATTCGATGACTTAGCGTCCGGTTTGAGAGTTCCCCACACGAGCCAGTCACTAGGCTAAAAGAAAGCAGTGCTAGCATGCCAGCCGTTTGCTGCGCGGAAGGAATTTTTCTGTGGCTTTGCGGCTCGACCATGGTGAATCTCCTCAAACTGGCAATTTTCTTTAGTATATCTAGGATTATACGCCAGACCCTAAATGTTTTGCAAATTGGATAGACCGGTATTACTTATGGTTATTGATTTCAAAAAAATCCCGCAGTCAATTGCGGTGGACTCTGCATCGTGAATGGGGTATGAAAAGCGCCCACCATCAGGATTTGAACCCATGCCCCAACAACCAGAAAATATGACATCAGCTCAGCACCAACAAATCGTCGGTCGAGACCGCAGGTTTGAACGCTTGGCGCGGCTTGTGGACTACGATGGCATCGTGAAGTTGCGCCAAGCCCATATTATGATTGTTGGGCTAGGTGGTGTCGGTTCTTGGTGTGCTGAGGCCATCGTTCGCAGCGGGGTAGGTACGGTTACCCTGATCGATTTTGATAAAGTTTCCATAAACAATTTTAATCGTCAAATGCCGGCCCTTGAGACGACAGTTGGTGTCTCAAAAGCACAGGCGCTATTCGACCGCTTGAAGTTAATCAATCGCCACTGTGAAATTATTATCAAAGAAGAACAAGTCAGTCGCTTTGACGTTGGACACATTTTCGATCGAAAAGTGGACTTCGTCGTGGACGCCATTGATCAGCTAGGGAGCAAGTGTGCACTGATCAACTACTGCGTTCGCAACGACATCAAGCTGGTCACTTCCGCAGGTGCAGGTGGGCGCCTTGATCCGACACAAATTCGGGTCATTGACCTTTCTGAAACAAAAGATGATACGCTCGCACGGATGGTGCGAGTTTATTTGCGAAATCGGCATATGTTTCCACGTAAAGGGCGTTTTTATGTCCCGACGGTTGTAAGTATTGAGCCCATTCGCTTTCCTGTCGAGCCTAATTTCCCCGAGAACACACCAGATATTACGCCCGTTGATCTAGCCCAATTGGACCCCGTCAGCAAAGATCGACGAAATACCATTATGGGTACAGCATGTTTTGTAACCAGCTGTTTTGGGTTGACCTGTGCTTCGGTGGCCATTCGTACAGTGCTAGGAGAAAAGATTGGCGGCGTTAAAAACCGTCCCAAAAGCTTTAGACTGCCTGCCCAGCCGCCACTTCCTCTTCCCGAGTATGAAGGGGAGCCTCTCTAACGTTTCGATAAAGCCCTAGCAAGGACTCCCAGCTTGCCGTTATACTTAATAGGTATGATTGCGCAATCGTGCCAGAATCATTCTGCCCCGTTTCACTTTGAATGGACAATAGTCACTATGAATTTCCTGCAGCTTCTAAAATCTAGATCCATGTCAGCTCAGGTAGCTCACCCCGAAGAACTAGTAGAGCACGTGACAAGTGGCAAGCGAGTAGCATATGCCGGTTTCGATCCGACGGCTGAGAGCCTCCATGTCGGAAACCTCATGCCAATCATGGCCCTTCGCCGCTGGCAGCAATCGGGCCATAAGGCAGTGGTATTAATGGGAGGTGCGACAGCCATGATCGGCGATCCCTCCGGTAAAACCGACTTACGTCAAATGTTAACCGTTGAAACGATTGATCATCGGATAAGTCTACTAAAAAAACAGTTTTCTCGGTTTCTTGATTTGTCTCCTGAAAATTTTGTGATGACTAACAACGCCGACTGGTTTCGCGATATGAAGTACCTTGAAATTCTTCGAGAGGTTGGGGCAGACTTCACTGTCAATCGAATGTTGGCAGCAGAATGCTTTAAGCAACGCTATGAAAAGGGACTTAGTTTTTTAGAGTTCAATTATATGATCCTTCAAAGCTATGATTTTTTGCAATTGAATCGAACGCTCGACTGTACCGTGCAATTAGGCGGTGACGATCAATGGAGTAATATGATTGGCGGCATGGACTTAATTCGCCGGCGTGAACGCAAGCATGCATTTATTTGCACGGTGCCGCTGCTGGTCAATTCTGCCGGTCATAAAATGGGGAAAACCGTGGACGGAGCGGTTTGGCTAAATCCAGATATGACGTCTCCTTATGATTTATTTCAATATTTTCGCAACGTCGACGATGCGACCGTTGAAAAATGTTTGTTTTACTTTACCGACCTACCAGTGGACGAGGTCCGACGGATGGGCGGCCTAAAAGACGCTGCAATCAATGAATCTAAGACTATATTAGCGTTTGAAGTCACCAAATTAATTCACGGTGAAGATGAGGCTATCAAGGCACGGGGCCAAGCAAAAAGTGTGTTTGCAGACCGCGGCGGCGGTGGTCAAGATGCACCCAAGGTCGAAATTTCTCGGGCCACTTTCGGAACCGGAATGCCGATATTGGACCTGCTAGTTGCCGCTAAAATCTGCGACACGAAGGGTGAAGCAAAGCGTTTAGTCGAACAGGGTGGAATATCAATTGACGACGTTAAAGTCGCAGACTTCAAGTTCATATTGGCCGCGGATAAATTTTCAGATGGAAGCGGAGTCGTGCTTCGCAAAGGCAAAAAGAATTTCTTCAAATTGACGTTGTCGTAAAAAATTTCAAATTCTTCACTTGACGCCCGCCCTGCGGTCAGTTTCATCATACGCTTGCGTAACCTAGCCTATTTCGGAATAATTGGCTTCATACAAGATAAAAATATATAGAAGTACAAAAATTGATCTGTATGGTGACACTCGATTCTACCGAGCGAAAAGTCCTTCGGAATATAGTCATAGACATAGCGACACGTCCCCTTTCGACCTGGCGGCATTGAGCCATCGGATATGAAATTTCCAACATTCATTTCATACGCTCGCCCTGTGTTGATCACCCACGGCTCAGGCTCGTCAATTGCCGGTTTAGCGCCGGAGGCTTCGCCCGCTTTTCCAGTTTTTGCAGGTGCAAGCATCGGTGGCGGTGGGGGCTCTACGTGTACCAACATTTCGTCTACGTCAGGAAATCGAATGAACCATTTGGTGTTGTCAAATAATGTGAGGGTAAGGGATCTAAGGGTACCGTCCTTTTTTGGAAGGGACGGCACGCAGCTTTTGAAAAATACGGCATTGCTGTTCAGGGCATAAAAATCTGAGTCATAGGGCATAGTCTTCGCCACCAAATATGGAACCTTCCACGTAATGATAGTTCCGAAATCAGTTCCCGATGTTTTGATTGACCATACGACCGTGCTGCTTTGTCGATTAATGTCTCCAAGATACCATTTCAATGATGTAGGTTTGCAGACGACGATGTCAGGGCGACCAATATCCGTTGTCACAGTAAAACAGGTGCCGGGGGGCGGCGAAATTCGTACGGAGCCTGATACCGTTTCGATTTTTTTAGATATAACGGCCTGATCTCTAATAGTGGCGTCGCTAAGTTCAAGTAGCTGGTCTGGACGGGGAGATATATAGGGCGTAAGAATTTTTATCCGCTCTTCCAATGTAGCATTGTTGGGGAAGAATGCGACGGCTAAGAACCAATGGCGGCGTAGGGAAATCATCGAGCCTCATCTTGTTTTAGAATTTTTTCTTCACCGGATTGAGGTTGGGATGGGGAAAAACGCAGTACACTCAATTCTTTGGATCCATCAATCGTGTAGAAGATGCTGTTGCCATCTGGATTCCACGCAGGCCAACGCTCAGCGGTTTGTTGGGTCGCAGTGAGAAAGGATCCTTTGGCGCCTGGTGTTCCGATTTTTAGATCGTAATCCGCAGCTTTGTTGCCAACCATGCGTCCTCCAGCGTAAACCAGCAGTAATTTTTCAGGGTGCCATTTTGGATCGCGCCCCCAGTCAAGCATTTCAGGGACCTCACCATTTTTACTAACATAAATCCGTCCCGCCTTGGTAGCCCAGGCCGCCGAGTTGCCGTCGGGGGAAATATCGAAGGACTCAATTCCGGAATCGTCATCCTTCAATTTTTGCATGGCAAAACCAGCTTCCGTTACGAAGGTAGCTCCCTTTTGGGCCATCACCCAACGGCCTGAATCCCTTTGTTGCCCCGTTTGCCAGCGGGCTAGCCGGTTGTCAGGGAAGACCAATTTTTTGCTTTTTATACCTTTGTCGTACATTAAAAGCATGTGATTGTCTCGCGGGTCAAACGATAGAAGTCCACTGGCGCCGTCGAAGGAGTCGACCTCTATATTTCTGTTTTGGACGACATCCCAAGCGCGAATGCGGCTGGTAGTTTTGTTGTCAGCGCGCAAAAGTTCCCGATAAAATAAGCGTGCACCATCTGGTGACCAAAAGAATGAAGAGCCGATAAAATTATCGCTGGCCTCGACAATTTTGCCCGATGTTATATTCAAAACGCGCAATCCTAGCTTTCCTTCTGGGATAAACGCGATAAATTTTGCATTGATGTTCGGCAGTAGGTGGGTCATGCCGGTGTCTAGGCGTAACCAGGATTTTGGAAGCGGTATTTTTTCTTGGTACTTACTTTGACCTTGATGGAGTAGCGGCTGTTTAACGACCCCGAAGCCTGGTGCACTGTGGAGAAAAATAACTGAGGCAGCAAGCATTGTGATTATTTTTATAGGACAATTATTCATTGTTGCTCCTTTGCACGAGCCTCACCGGGCGGGTCATGCCTCAACCTCGCTGAGAATCGATGGGTCGTCATAATAGTAATTATAGCAGAATTAGGCTCTGGTTGCACGCCAGTAATATCAGTCGGTTATGATAATTTTTTGGTTCTGTTAAAGATTTTTAGTCATTATGCCGATAAGGAACAAAGGTTTAGGTTCCAAAATTGGTTTTGTACGAATCTGCAGAGGAGAGTGGCTAATGAGAAATCAAATCGCTAGTAAAATCGGAATAACAACCGGAATAACAACCGGAATAACAATGAAATTTGTTTTCATTGCCATCGTGTTAGCTATTGCTGTCGGGTCAGAAGCGTTTGCCGCTGGTAAGAAGGCTACGGGTAAAGCAGCAGTACGCGAGCGAATCATCAGCCGCGAGGGTAGCTCAAAAAAGGGCTCAAAAACTAAAATTAATTTCGATGATGAAAATATTTCTGGCGAGGGAAAAGGTCCAAATGGCTCGATGCTTAAAAGCACGAAGGCCAGTAAAGACTTCGACATGGTTCAGATTAGAACTGATTGGCGACAGCACATGGTTGAGTCTGCTGGATCGCTCGATGCGGGAAATTCTCGCTAATGTGATTCTGCTGTTAGCAGCCGATTGAAAACTACAGAACCTGGATATTGAATTTGCTCCGTTTGGATTTATTCTATACGTTTGAATAAATTCATTATAGAGCGTTTATTTTACCCAGAGTGCTATCGATCGCGCCGATGTCGGATTTTTTGACGTTTAGATATTGATCGGCCATGTATCCCCATTTGTCCCCGACAAATATGCTTGGAATTTCGGGATTTTTGAAATTAATCAACATATCGACGTTAGATAGTAACGACGACTGCGTTATTTGGTGCTCTTTGGCCGAGCCTTCTGCATCCTGTTTTGTGTCGTGTGAATAGACGAAATAAATCTTTGTGCTATCGCTTTCGTATTTTCTCGCTAAATGCTTAAAATCAGGCATCAGTACCTGACATGGCTCGCACCAACTCGCTACGAAAATAAGTACGATAGAATGACCCTTTACCGGACTGTAGTCCAAGTTTTTTACGCGATCAAGAAAATCGGCGCGAAAACTTGGGAATGGAAGGACTTTGCCAGGATAGTAGTATCGCCTAGGCCCTTGTTGGACCGGGGGGGCTTCGGGAACTTCAGGTTTGGCATGGGGATCGGCGGCAGGTTTGGCATGGGGATCGGCCGCAGGTTTGGCATGGGGATCGGCCGCCTCACTACTGGCGAAAGCCGCGGGCAGGTACATCAGTAAGCCTAAGAGTAAAACATAACGAGCCATTTTAGCACTCCCTCAATTAGTGTAGTATGTTAGATCTTATCACATGAACGCGTATTTAAGGAAGAGTGTTAGCTTCCGCCTGAAAACTACAGTATTTGACATACAATGAAAAAAGCCCCGGTCCACCCGGGGCTTTCTCTTTTTTGCGCCTGTATTCTGGTTAGTGCAGTAGCAACACACAATATACGCTTTTCCCAATTATTCTTGCTTGTGTCCGAAAGCAAACACGATTATACAGAAAAATTCCTTCAAAATATCTGCCACAGACATCCACTAAGAATCGTGAGTAAGTGTCGAAACTCACGGGTGATATTGGGATTTGTCTGCCTCGCCACCGCCAGTGGATGACAACGCGCATTTCATGCTATTTTTCCGCGTGTTTTCAACCCGTGGGAGGTATTTCGTGGCGTTGGCATACGATCGGAATCGACCAGAAAAAACCATTTTGCATGAAGTGGTCACTCGCACGTGGCCGCGCATTGTCTCAGACTATGCTGTAGC
>CANJQY010000059.1 GCA_947476525.1 Oligoflexales bacterium | reverse complement strand
GCGATTTTAATGACGCCTTGCTTGCGGTCACGAATGCACTTGTAGTTTTTGATGAAGCCTTCATCCTTTAGGATGTGGGTCACGGCAATCTTTACCATTGAAGCTGGTATAGAAACCACTTCGTGGTTTGCTTGCTGTGCATTACGGATCCTAGTTAAAAGATCTGCGATTGGGTCATTTGGGCGCATGTCTGTCTCTCCGAAAATTCATTAATCGTTTGATTACCAAGATGCCTTAGTTACACCAGGAAGCAACCCTTTGAGTGCCATAGTACGGAAGCAAATACGGCAAATGCCGAATTTACGATAAACCGCTTTAGGGCGACCACAGTTGGCGCAACGCGTGTATGCACGTACCGAAAATTTCGGCGTCTTAGCTGCTTTTTGAATCATGGCTTTAGTTGCCATTTGAACTCCTATCCTGTGGCGTTTTGGTTATTTACGGAACGGGAATTTAAATTTATCTAATAGGGCTCTCGCGTGTGTGTCGCTCTGGGAGCTAGTCACAATCGTTATACCCATGCCGCGCATCTTATCAACTTTATCGTAATCAATTTCAGGGAAAATGATTTGCTCTTTAATGCCTATGGTGTAGTTTCCGCGGCCGTCAAATGCTTTTGGGGTATAGCCTTTGAAGTCACGAACACGTGGAACAGAGACGTTAATAAACCGGTCGAGGAACTCATACATTTTAGCTCGGCGAAGAGTCACGGAACAACCAATAGGAGCGCCTTCACGGAGCTTAAAGGTCGCGATGCTTTTCTTTGAGCGCGTTGTAATCGGCTTCTGCCCGGTAATAGCTGTAAGCTCAACAACGGCAGCTTCCAAGAACTTAATGTTCTGGGTGGCGTCACCTTGTCCAATGTTTACGACGATCTTAGATAATTTTGGTACTTGCATGACGTTTTCAAGGCCAAGCTCTTTAACAAGGGCTGCTTTGAATTCAGTTTCATACATTTTTTGTAGTCTAGGTTTAGTCATTTTTTCTTCTCTATTTGAGCGATCAATTACAATACTTCGTTTAATTTACAATACTTCAGGCGCCAAGGAGGCAATCCGACCAAAGCCAGAAGTACGGATTTCACGGGCCACTGGCCCAAATATACGGGTACCAACCGGCTCATTATCTTTGCCTTTGATTAGCACTGCCGCGTTTTGATCAAAGCGAATGGACGTACCATCTTTGCGCATGATTTCTTTAATCGTACGTACGACGACTGCTTTATGCACAGAGCCTTTGATAATCTTGCTATTCGCTGCGGCTTCTTTGATCGAAACCACGATGATATCGCCGACGGAGGCATACTTCTTTTTACTTCCACCCAGAACTTTAAAGCACTTAAGCTTTTTGGCTCCTGAGTTATCTCCTGCTGCGAGGACTGTTTCCATCTGGATCATTTCGTTCGCTCCTATTAGTTTCGCACTTGCTTAATACAAGCACCCAATCGAACTCAAATTACGCTTTACGCACAATGCGCACTAACGTGAACTTCTTCATTGCACTCATCGGACGGGATGGCCGTACAATAACTTCATCACCAATATGAGTTTGGTTCGTGTCATCGTGGAACATCAACTTGGTACGGCGACGTAGGTATTTACCTGCTATCGGGTGCTTTACAAGACGCTCTACCACCGCAACGCGGGACTTAAGCATCTTATCGCTCGTCACAACGCAACGAACTTCTTTTATTGTTTTCTCGACTGCTTTTTTTTCTACTGCTTTTTTTTCTACTGATGCCTGGCTCATGAATGCCTCTTACCCTGGGTTACTTAGTCTCTTGGTTACTTAGTCTTCTTCGCTACTTTAGCTTTTACTTCAGTCTTAGCAGCTGTTTTCGGCGCTGCTTTGACCGTAGCTTTAACTGCAGCTTTTGCCACCGTTTTTGCTGCCGTTTTTGCCGCTTTTACTGGCTTTGAAGCTGCAGATGCTACGGGCTTCGCTGTAACTTTTGCTTTGATTCCAACAACTGCCTTCTCGACAGCCACTGTTAGAAGACGAGCTAGGTTCTTACGCAAATTACGAGCGACAGCTTTAGCCTGTGGACCAGCGTTATACACGTCCATTCGCATTCCGACAAGCTCTTTGCGAAGAACTTTCGCAGTTTCACTAATCTTGGTAGCGTCGAGAGAACGCAGGTCTTTGGCACTATTCTTTTTAAATTCCATAACTTAACCCCACGGATCATCTTGTCTAGCGATGAATTTTGTTTGAATATTTAATTTCGCAGCCGCAAGCTCCAAAGCCTGGCTGGCGGTAGCTTTGTCGACTCCGGCCATTTCGTAAAGGATCTTACCAGGCTTAATGACAGCGACATAGTATTCTACGCTACCCTTACCAGAACCCATCCTCGTCTCGGCTGGCTTCTTGGTTATTGGCTTGTCTGGGAAGATCTTAATCAGAACTTCGCCACCGCGTTTAATATGGCGAGTCATGGCAACACGAGCTGCCTCGATTTGACGCGCAGTAACCTTACCGTGCTCCATCGCCATAAGGCCGTAATCGCCTTTGGTCAATTCGGTACCGCCTTTAGCTTTACCTTTCACGCGTCCTTTGTGGGACTTCCGGTATTTCATTCTCTTTGGGGCTAGCATGTACGCTCTCCTCTCAACTCAGTAAATAGTTCAATTAGTAAGAATATCGCCTTTAAAAATCCAAACCTTAACGCCGGTTAAGCCGTAGGTTGTATACGCTTCCGCTGTAGCATAATCAATGTCAGCGCGAATCGTATGCAAAGGCACCCGACCTTCCATGTAACGCTCTTCACGGGACATCTCTGCTCCGCCAAGACGACCAGAAAGACTAACTTTTATTCCTTTAGCTCCAGCCTTCATCGAACTTCCCATCGCCTTTTTCATTGCGCGGCGGAAAGAAACTCGTTTTTCAAGCTGTGCCCGGATGCCTTCTGCGACAAGTTTCGCATCAAGATCTGGCTTCTTGATTTCAAATACGTTGAGCACTGGCTCACCGGATTTGATATTACAAGCAGCAATGAGTTCCGTTTTAAGATCATCTGCACCAGCGCCCTTTTTACCAATAATGATACCAGGACGGCTGCTGTGGATATTGATCCTCAAGTTTGGTTTAGCTCGCTCAATTTCGATGGATGAGACGCCTGCGGCCTCAAACTTCTTGTTGATAAACTTACGGATCTTGATGTCTTCTAGCAGTAAATCTTTGTAGTTATTTACAGCAAACCATCGCGATGACCACGTACGAGTGATGCCTAATCTGAATCCGACTGGATGAACTTTCTGTCCCACGCTTTAAACCCTCTTTCTTCTTTGGCCCATCTAATTTCTATTAGACTGGCAAATTAGACTTCCTTGACCCGTAAAGTAATATGCGACATTCGCTTCTTAATGTTGGTCGCACGCCCTTGAGCGCGAGGCATAAAGCGCTTTAGCGCCGGGCCCATATCTACAGTCACTTCCGAGATCTGTAGACGATCAACATCAATGGTTGCCAAGTCTGAAGCATTGCTGATCGCAGACTTCAAAACCTTAGACAAAATACGCGCTCCCTTTTTGTTGGTGAGCTGTAAAGTGTCCATCGCACGCTGCACTTGTTTTCCGCGAACCATGTCCGCGACTAAACGCATTTTGCGTGGGGTAATTCGTACGTTTTTGAGTATTGCCTGATACATTTGATCTGTCTTTCCTCAATTAGGTTTTAGTAGCTTTTTTATCGCCGCCGCCGTGACCATGAAAGGTCCTTGTCGGTGCGAATTCGCCAAACTTATGACCAACCATGTGTTCTGAAACAGGGATTGTTACAAACTTATTGCCGTTATGCACGGCGAAGGTCACGCCCACAAATTCTGGTACAATCGTGGAGCGACGGCTCCAGATTTTTACAGGCTTCTTGTCTTTTTTACCTTGTTCAGCCTTTTTAAACAGGTATTGATCTACGAACGGACCTTTTTTGAGTGAACGTGCCACGAGTTAGCCCCCTATTATTTCTGACGACGATCGCGAATAATATTCTTCGCGGTACGTTTGTTCTTACGAGTTTTGAAGCCCTTGGTTGGCTGTGCCCAAGGAGATACTGGATGCTTACCACCTTTACCGCGACCTTCACCACCACCATGCGGGTGATCGACCGGGTTCATTGTACAACCGCGAACGGTTGGACGAATTCCCATCCAGCGACTCCGACCGGCTTTACCAATAGTTTGGTTAAAGTGATCTTTGTTGCCGACTTGGCCAATAGAAGCGAAACAAATCTCTGGTACTCGGCGCATTTCGCCGCTCGGCATTCTTAGCTGAGCGAATCCATCCGTACGACCCATCAACTGAGCAAACGTACCAGCGGAACGAGCCATTTGGCCGCCTTTGCCTGGACGCATTTCAATGTTGTGAACGAAAGTTCCGACTGGCACGTTGCTCAATGGCATCGCGTTTCCGATTTTAACGTCGGCCGTTTTGGAACTAACCACTTCGTCACCCTTAGCAAGACCCTCTGGACAGAGGATGTAACGGCGATCGCCGTCTTTGTAAAGGATACGAGCAATAAATGCACTGCGGTTTGGGTCGTACTCTACGTACTCAACCTTGCCACCGACATCGAGCTTGTCACGACGCCAATCGATAATTCGGTAATGACGACGTGCGCCGCCGCCCTGATGACGAACGGTGATGCGACCCGTATTGTTACGGCCGGAATGCTCTGTCATACTTTCAACCGCTTGGGATAGCGGCTTGACTTTATCCAAGTGGGAGAAGTCAACAACGGATGCGCCGCGACGACCTGGAGTAGTTGGTTTATATTGCTTAATAGCCATTTCTGGTATTCCTTATCAGCTTCTGAACTTCTGGTTATTGATCTTCAAACATCGGAAGTTTAGCGCCTTCAACAAGCGTTACAACTGCCTTCTTTGTCTTGCTCGTTAGAGAAACATTATTTCCCTTACGAACTACCTTACCGCGAGTGATCAAAGTCTGGATCTTAGCGACCTTTACACCGTAAAACGACTCGACGGCCTTGCGAACATCGTCCTTTGAAGAACGAAGGTCAACCCTAAATGTGTACTGTTGTAAGTTTTCACGTGCAAGAGTGCTTTTTTCAGAGAGAATCGGCTTAGAGAGAGTTTGAAAAGGACTCATTATTTGCCCCCTAGGAAGCGCTTCTGGAGTGTATTTAATCCAGATTCACTAATAACAAAGTTTTCGTAACGAAGCACATGCTCCGCGTTGACTGCTGATGGGGTGATGCAATCTGCACCGTGGATGTTACGGGTTGATCGCAAAAGATTGTCGTCTTTGGACTCATCAAGAACCAGAGCTTTGTCCGCTTTTAGGGCCTTTAGAGCCTTGAGCATATGCTTGGTACTTGGCTTAGCGCCGACTTTGAAGTCGTCAATAACAATCAAACGATTGTGGCGAACTTTGTCACTTAGAGCAACTGCAAGAGCCGTTTGCTTCGTGCGAGCATTTATTTTCTCGTTGTAATCACGAGGTTGAGGGCCGTGAGCCACGCCGCCGCCTGGATTCAGAGGAGAACGACTTGAACCCTGACGAGCCTCGCCAGTGCCTTTTTGCTTAAATGGCTTAGCGCCGCCGCCGGAAACCATTGCCTTCGTCTTCGTAGCATGCGTGCCTTGACGACGATTGGCTTGGTAGGCCTTCACAACAAGGTGAAGTACGTGCTCATTCATTTCAACACCGAAAATCTCGCTCGATAAAGCGATTTTCTTGACGTCTTTACCTAGAATGTTTTTAACTTGAATTTCCATTTTAGTACCTTTCTTTCCTTACGTGACTCTGATCACGCCTTGATCGATGGTTTAATGAAAAGGTAACCGTTTCGGTGTCCCGGTACGGCGCCAGTCACTGCGACCAAGCTGTTTTCTGCGTCGATATGCATCACATTCAGATTCTGAATGGTGACTTGCTCAACTCCATAATGACCTGGAACCGGCTTACCCCTGAACACGCGTCCTGGTGTCGTACGCGTTCCGAGAGATCCTGGACTACGGTGGAAACGTGAACCGTGGGACCAACGCCCAACAGCCGTGTCCCAACGCTTTACAGAGCCTGTAAATCCACGGCCTTTGGTAATACCAGTTACGTCAACAGCGGTTACGCCATTGAGGATGTCTGTCGTCAACTGAGCGCCTAGTTCAATCGCAACCGGAACATCCGTACGGAATTCCTTGAAGGTCGTGAAGTTATCGGTGATGTTTACTTTACGCATACGGCCGATATCTGGCTTACAAAGATTTTTCTCTTTGGTTTCTTTGAACCCAATTTGGTACGCGTCGTAGCCGTCGCGATCTTTGGTCAGAATCTTAGTGATTTTTTGATTTTCAATCTGGAGCAGAGTGACAGCGATCAAATGGCCGTTTTTATCGACCATTCGTGTCATTCCGATCTTTTTAGCTACCAATCCTTTTGGAGTAGTCATTTCTCAGACCTGCTTTCTACTGGGTTAACGAAAACAATCGATGCGATAGAATTAGTGCCGCAGAATCTAGGTTCTGCCCAAGGCTCCAAGTCCCACTTACTTATTTTTAATGACCTTGACGAAAATATCGACGCCCGCTGGAAGGTCAGCCTTCACAAGCGCATCAATAGTTTGTGGGCCAGCATGAAGTACATCGAGCATGCGCTTGTGTGTACGAATTTCAAACTGCTCACGGCTCTTTTTGTCAACGTGCGGACTACGCAAAACTGTGTAACGAGCGATGCTTGTTGGTAATGGGATTGGACCCCCAATACGAGCACCGGTGCGTTTAGCACGTTCAACAATGTCTGCAGCTGCGTTATCGATCAACTTGTGATCGTAGCCACGTAAACGGATTCTTAGGTTTTGATGTTCCATGTTTTTTGAGACCCTGAAAAAGTTTACATTATTTGGTAGTTGGTTGGACCAGTACCGAACGTTTTCTTTTTTTCAGGTTTGCCGCCATAACGAGGTATGCCGATCGAATTTGGCAGAGGCTTGTCAAAGCAGGCTTGCCTGAAAATTAGAGAGCCGTATCTATCGCTTGATGCCCACTTGTGTCAAGCACATTCGAGCATTTATTTTAAAGTATTATTTTTTTTTTCGAAGGACCCAAAAAGTAGTCGCAATATGTGGCACATTTAGGCCGCTTGGTCGCTATACCAGCGCGCTTTTGCCAGTCGTTCGAGATCTTCGGGGCGACTCAATACTCCGTGGCCCTGGACCCACGATTTGGGGGCCGCAGCGGCCCTCAACATAAAGTCTAAGAGGTGAAGGTGACGACGAAGTATACGTGACGTACGGTGCGGCATAACCGGATTAAATATCCCAAGGGCTGAGAAAATTTGTCGCGGATTTTTCTTGATCCATGACCAAGAGCCGAGCTCTA
This sequence comes from Oligoflexales bacterium, assembly GCA_947476525.1. Lineage (GTDB taxonomy): Bacteria > Bdellovibrionota_B > Oligoflexia > Oligoflexales > RGVZ01 > CAMDKS01. The sequence continues at coordinate 9,960 of CANJQY010000059.1, read as the reverse complement.
GCGTTAATGGAATAAATGTAGATCCCTTGACATTGGCACGGCGTTCGTAGATGTAATCCCAAAGATCTCCGTGGGTTGTATAACTAGCCGACTGCGGCTCGACCTTGTAAATGTGATGAGGATAGACCGTATCTAAGTTGTGGATCAGTTGGTACACTTCCTTGATATTCGGAAACGGCTGCGCCGTTCTAGCATACGGAAACCACAGCCTATCCACAGCGCCAAACCCACTATGCATGTCTAGAGCAATCACAGATTCGGCTTTTGCAAATTTCTCTTCAAAATATTTCACCAGCGCAAGCGATTCTTTTTCCATTGGAGCACCTGCGACACCACGATACCAAGGAAGTTTGTTGGAAATCCTATGTCCGCCCGCAATACTAACTCGACCGCTCGTATCCGCTTCGATCGGTGCATTTCTCATTAAATCAACACCATTGCCGTTAGATCTTCGCCCCAGGTACATGCCCACTGGGTTGATAATGGGTAACACGCAAAATCTGACTCGTTCCAGTAGGTCTCGTGTCGAGTCGTCCCAAGTGGCTAAATTCACTAGCGTGTTTAGGTAGGAAAGAATCACACGGGTGCCAATTCTTTCCAGCCCGTGGACACCCCCTGTGAGAAAGAAAACGGGAGCTCTCGGGTCCTGGTTTCCAAATTCAAAGGCTAAAACAGGCAACGATACATCCCCGTGCTCCACGGTGACTAGCTCTTCTACCTTCACAAATCGCTTGGCGCCATGCTCGGCAAGACGCTGGAGCTCTATGAGTTCCGGCAAACGCTGCAGCATTGTTCTAGATACACTGACTGACATTTGACGAAACCTCCTAATAACCAAGTCTCTTTTAATTGTAGACGCTAGAGCTCAAATACTCAAATGATGCGTCCACCACAAAACTCACAACCCCGTGCGCCTCAAAAGGTACACGGGGTTGGCCGTTCTTATAATTTTCGATTAAATGGCTATTGGGTTTGATACTTACGATGAAAGGCTTGAGTCATTTTGGCAACCTCCAATATCACGAAAAAATCCGTGCATTGAAAATCAAGGTCCACGGCAGGATCTCCGGCCAAGACCGCACCCGCGCGAATATAGGATTTAAGCAGGGGAGGCATCATTTCGCGACTTTCAGGCGACACTTGAGCCCTCGCGAGGCGTTCGCTAAAATCGTGAATCCGGTAACTAGAATTGGCGGCAATAGAGAGGCTCGTGTCGAGGCACCCATCTTCAACAAAACACTTATAAACAGAGGCCGTTTGGTCTGGGTCAGTCGTCTTTACGCTTCCCATTCCAAACAACCAAGAGGCTTCGCTAGCCGCTAAATACTCCATAATACCGCGCCACAATAGGGTAATGGTCGCACCATTGCGGTAGTCTTTGCGAATACATGCACGGCTGAGCTCTATTTTGGTTCCGCGCTTTGATAGCAGGTCTGAAATATTAAATTCCGTCTGAGAGTAGAATTCGTCAGATATCTCACTTGAAATTAACCGGTAAGTACCCACGATCTTATTAATTCGATTATCTACAATAACAAGATGATCGGCAATCAGGTCAAACCGGTCGCGATCGATGCCGTAGGGCAGACGTTTATTCATATATTCTTTGTGAAACACATCATAACGTAATGTCATTACTTGCCAAAGTTGACGCTTAGAGGATACGGTTTTTACCGTAAAATGGCCGCGAGTAAATTCCACATGAACTCGCTTGCCAAAGGTTTTTTGGGCAGGATTGAACTTGCTGATACTTTGCATGACACCTTCATAGGCACGCGCGCTATAGCTCATATAAAACCTCCAATTTGATGGTTACATATAACACAGAAATGCATTAACAGTCAAGATTATATTATATATTTTATTACATTTATTGATGATAATGCCTGGTAATTGTAAATATTTTATAAACACGATATAAATACAATATAAATTGTCTATTAATTTGTCCCCTCGAGCCGGCGGCCGTCGCTTGAACCGCACCTCCCAATTCGGTACCGGCCTCCTCCCAAGTGTCTATTTTGCATGCGGTATAGTCTGAAAAATGATCTACCGCACGCCGAAAGCGGTTGTAAACATATGTTACATCAGCTGGTTACAACTTGGCATAAGCATTGCACTAGACTCTTCGACTGGCCGCACCCCATTGTGGGGAGACGGGCGAAACATCGGGAACCGGAATAAAAATGAACACTGCGCCTAACATCACTATCTCCTTGAATCTAGATGCGGAAACCATTGGCGACCTTGGCATGGTCCGAGACATACGCCTTGGTTACTATCGAAGTGTTTTGAGGAACCCAGAGACCGCCCTGGAAACACTAAAGCAAGCCGGATTAACTGAAGTAACGAGCAGCGCGCAAGTGGCTGCCTATGCCCTCACAAAAATACAGGAACTTGAAGCTAGAATCTCAGATCCAACTCTCATTTATGATGATGAAATATCTCTTTACGTTAATTCGTTAACCGAAGTTGAAGCCTCGGAAGAAGTTTAATTCGTCTTGTAACACTTTTCATTCGAATCGATTGCGAGCTAGAGGCGCGTTAATATTTCTACCGTGCCATCACCGCGAATCGCAAGCGTGTGCTCAAACTGCGCAGAAAGGCTGTTGTCGAGCGTGACTGCAGTCCATTTATCTTTCAGAACTTTGCAGCGATAGTCGCCAGTATTAATCATTGGTTCGATGGTAAACGTCATTCCTGGTTCGAGACGAAGTCCCTTTCCGGGCTCGCCAAAATGTGGCACTTGAGGGTCTTCATGGAAAACTCGGCCGATACCATGGCCAACGAAATCCCTCACCACCGAAAATCCATTTTTGTGAGCATGCTCTTGAATCACGTGCCCTATGTCACCAATTCGAGAACCGACTCGCACCGTCGAAATCGCTAGGTTAAGGCATTCTTCGGTAACTTTTACCAGCTTTCGAGCTATGTTTGAGATGTTTGATCCTACTAGGAAGGTGACGGATGCGTCACCGTGAAAGCCGTCGACGATAGGAGTTACGTCTACGTTAATGATGTCTCCATCCTTTAAGATTTGCTTGGCGTTTGGGATGCCGTGACAAATAACATCATTCACTGACGTGCAGATACTTTTTGGAAATCCACGGTAATTTAGCGGTGCGCAAATCGCTCCTCGGCTCACAGTAAAATCATGAACGATATCGTTCAATTCCAGTGTAGAGATTCCAGGCTTAATATAGGCGCCGATCATGGCTAGCGTTTCTGCGGCAAGCTTGCCCGCGATGCGCATCGCATTTATTTCGTGGTCAGATTTTAAAGCAATCACGTGCGAACTTCCTTAATCTACAGCCAGGCGCCGAAACCAGTCTGGATCTAAAACGTCTACTTTGGACGAAATCTTTACGCCATCACCAATTAGACAATATTCATGCGCCATCAAAACGGTCCACGGCTCGAGTTCAAACCATTTTTCGTGCACATTTTGCAACATTTTGACGTCAGGATTAACCTGAGTTGTCGTTTTTGAGTAGTTGTCCAACGCCTCATCTAGGGATTTACCACTCACAGGCTCAAAAGGAAAGAGCGCCTTTTGTTTGCCGGTGGATTTTACCTCTGAGGAATGAGCGATCCCTCTAATGTCTTGAGATGTCCAAGAAACAAATGTTGTTAGGAGTGCGCCGTCAAACATGGGGCCGCCGGCGCTATCAGATTCAAACTCCACTTTGATTCCTAGGGAGGCAAACGAGTCGATGATCATTTTTTCGATGAGATCTTGGCCGCCATTAATGCGGGTGATTCGAAGGTTAGCAGGCTTGCCTGCTGTTTTTTGTCTAGGTTGTCCAATGTATCGCTGGGCAAATCCAACTTGAGGAAACCCCGCCTGCTCTAGAATTAGGCCTGCGGCCTCAAGACTATAAGGACGAATTAATTGAACTGCGTTATAGCCTGGATGGGTCCTTAGAATTGGAGCCGAAATTAGAGTTCCGAGACCTCCGGCTGCTGTTCGAACGATCTCGCCTCGGGGTATGGCCATGGTCAAAGCGGTTCGCAGGGCGGAAGTTGAGGCTAGGGCTGAGGCTGGATTCCAAACGATTGCGGTGATTAAGGGAATATCAAGTTGGGCCGAGCAGGTTGGCGTTGTGATGCCGTTGGCCGTTGCGTGAACGGCGACACGAGGCAACAAAAACTCAAGTCGATGATTTCCAGCCACCTTTTTTAGGGAGCCCGTGGCCACACGAATTGTTGCGTATTTTGCTGCATAGCCTTTATTGATGGTTAGCTCGATACCGTTGCTGGATTGTTTAGCTGCGTAGAGTCCCGCACATTCAGTGGTTCCACCCTTTTCGCGACTGAGGCTAACACCGCTCAAGACAAAGGGTCCAAAGGAAGGGGATGTTGGCCATGTGATTGTTGCCGACAGCGGGCCGGTAGCTTCAATTGACGAATTTGGTAGAACTGCAGCCCCAAGCTTTTCATTTACAATTCTCGGCAGTGACGCCTTTAACCATTCCGCTAATGCAGCACCATCAACCGGGCCTCCGCTCCACCATCTTAGCCCAGCGCGCAACGTGAAGGTCCATTTTTCACCAGTCCCTTGACGCTCTACCAATGGATTCACCTTAAGGAGTAAGGGAGCATTTTTTATTTTGGGCCCTTCCATCCGCACAATTGCGGGGCAAGCTAATCGCCCAACAATACCGTCATCACCAAGCCAAAGCGGCAATGGCCCTTCAATTTTTAGATTTACCGCAGGAGCCCAGCCGACAACATCCAAATCAAGAGCCATGGCTTTAGCTCCCATCGTCATGACGGCGAGGCAAACCGAAGATAATCCGATGAGGCAAAAGGGCAACGCCCTTTGTTTCAGAATGCGACATGTATGCGATGTTTTCATATTTGACCCATGTTTGCAAATGGCACAATTGCTCTAATTATTCTATGCTGTATGACGCCAGTGATGCAATTGTTTACCAAGGGCTTAGATGAAAACTTTTGAAGTCATTATTATTGGACGAGGCGTAACCGGCCTGAGCACAGCTTTTCATCTGGCTAAATCAGGCATTAAAAAAATTTGCCTAATCGCTCCGCCGCCTACCCATGCTGATTGTTCCTCCCTCAATGCGGGTTATGCCAGCATCACTTTGCACGATAATATTAGTCGGCCTGTTCACGGTCAAGGCTCCGAAACCACCAGAAGGTTGTTAGATGTGAACCGCGCCGGTTTTAGCGGCTTACTTCAATTTGTTCAAGACCAAGCGATAAATCACTCCGTGGGCCGCGTGATGCGACTGGCGAGCACGCCTCAAGAGGCGACTGAAATGCGGTCGGCAGTACAATGGCTATTTAAAAACGGATTTCCAGCGTCACTTTCGGTTATGGGTACTCATTGCAAGCAACACGACGGTGCCGCCGCTGCGTCGATCGATATCTTCTCCGTCTTAACTCGTCTGGAGGCGCAGTCGATGGCGCAGGTCGTGAACGATACCGCACAGTCCATTCGCTGCGGTAAAGATGGGGTGACCGTCACGACAGCGGGCGGGGAGAAGGTCCATGCCGAAATGGTTGTGGCGGCGTGTCACCGAGGCATAAAAAATCTTATTCCTGAAATCGCTCCGGCACTGGTCAATCATGCCGATCAATGGATGGAATTCAATATTATTGAAGGAAATTTGCCGATGGCCCGAGGAGATTTGACCTTTGCGGAGCACAGCCATTTTTGGATGACACATACTTACCGAGGCACCCTCGTGGCTGGCGGAGCAAGATTTTTAAGACCTTGGGCGGGCCTAGAAGCCGAAGAATCCTCCATCTTAAAATTGGTGACAAGCACCGTAAAACAGAAGGTCGAAGACCTTTTTAACATCACTTTATCTGACCCAACTCAAACCGTAGGTGCGATTGACATCAGAGCCTGCGATGAAATTCCAATCATTGGGCCAATGTATGGTGACTCGCGAATTTTACTCGCAAGCGGATTTATGGGCTCAGGGTTGACGCTCGGCTACGCCTCTGGGCTAGGGCTGTCGGAATTCATTCAATTTGGACAATCAAAGTTAATTCCAAAGGTGTTTCACCCTACTCGCCTAAGAAGTCTCACCGAAACTGATTGATGCCCGCAAAAATTAAGGGGCAAGGGGCTGCTCTATGATCACGTGATCCTCGACCACATTTCCGCCGAGAAGATGCTCTTCAATAATTCGTTTGCAAACTTCGGGAGTCACGTCTCGGTACCAAACCCCAGAGGGGTAAACAACTGCGACAGGGCCCTCGCGGCAAAGTCGGAGGCAACCAACCTTGGTACGACAAATTCCCGCGTCCACTGCATCTTGGGATCTCGTTCGCAGCTTGAGGTAGTCCCAGGTTTTATTACCGGCTTCGGCCGTGCAGCATTTTTCTCCAAGGCACAAAAAAATATGCTGCTTAATTTTAGAGAGAGCTAGCTTCTCAACTACTTTTGTCATCTCTGGAGAGTTACCTGCCATCTGCCCCTCCATTGCCCGCTCCATTGCCCGCTCCATTGACCACACGACCTACCATGGAAATGCGGTCATTTAGCCTTTTTTCCACCGATTTATTTATTGAAGACAAGCTGAAAACTTTTTTGCCTTTTTCTCGAGCCTTTTTGACTCGCCGTGGCAAAATATCCTCTAGTACAATCAATAATTCATCGCTACTGCCTGACATCGAAAGCCATCTCTCAATTCGCATGCAGTCGTCCCGGGAAAGAAAATGTCCCGCCTCAAATAATTCTACAACATATTGTGCGACGAGCATCTGGTCAGACACTTCGTTGATATCGATAATACTCACGTCGTTGATTAACCCTTCAAAATTCCATTAAGTTGAATTTCCATTTCTCTCACTCTCGCGTCCAATACGCGAGAGGCATCGGAAATCCGTCTGACCTCATGCAAATGATCGTGAAGTCGCAAAAAATTAGTAACCCGAACCGGTAAACTACTCACATGACGCGGATCGACAATATCAAAATACCAGTTCCCTTCAACAGCCCATCGCAAAAGCTCTCGCTGAACTGGTGCCGAGACCTCACCAAAAATAATGGAAGGCACAGGAATTCCATGGATATTTGGAATTCTCCCGCTAATGCCTTTTAACCACGAAGGAAAGGCTTCGTCGTCAATCCCTTCTGCTGAAATTATAAGCAAATCGCACGGCGCTGCTGCATCGCCAATTAATTTCACCGCGACGATATCCACTTGAATAAGCTGACGCAACTGCTGTTCAAGGGCGGCCGAAGCGGCACTAATAAAGCCTGGAGATGCGTTCCACGAGCACACTCGCATCCGTCGGTCCTGAAAAATGAATTTGACTGATTCATGCATATTACCGCCCCTATTACCGCCAGACTACGCTCAGTGCTGGCGGGATATTGTTAGCATTGATACAATATTATCATAAAACTCTAAAATCCCCCGATCGGAGCGTCTGAAGAATGTTTAAAATAATCGCTACAGCGCCAACACGCGTAGATCTTGCAGGTGGCACCCTAGATCTTTGGCCTATTCACAACCTGTTGGAGCGAAAAGCAACCGTGAATGTCGCGGTAAGCTTGGCGGCAACTGTCGAAGTGACGCCGTCTAACGACGGGAAATTTCACTTTATAAGCGAAGATCAGCATATGACCGATTCCGGAGACTTAGCGTCCATGAGGAGTTCGCCCAAGCTTTTTCTTTTTGGACTATTACTGGGTGCTTTTTGGACTGAAGAACTCCCCGCAGTGACCATTACCACCCGCGCAAAATCCCCTGCGGGTGCTGGACTTGGAGGTTCAAGTTGCCTAGCCGTCGCATTTTGCCGTGCCGTTGCTGAAGCGAGACATCATTTTGACAAAGGATACATGGTTCCCACAGAAGAGGTTATCGTTCGTACCGCCCAAGACGTCGAGTCACGGGTTATACATGCTCCGACTGGTGTTCAAGATTATTGGGGAGGAATTCGCGGCGGCATCAATATTCTTGAATATCCGTTTGGCACCACAAACGTCACCACAATTTCTGGAAAAATATTGGAAGACCAAGACTTTAAAATCCTATGCTGCTATAGCGGGAAATCACGGGCGAGTGCGATAAATAATTGGGAAATATTTAAACGAATTTTTGATGGCGACAAAACATTACTGGCAAAAATTGCCGCCATTGGTAATGAAGCCGCAGATTGTGCAGAAGCTGTTTTGGAACAAAACTGGAAGGATGCCATTGCCGCGTCTCGACGCGAGTGGCAACTGCGTCTCGCACTATGGCCGGCGGTGGAGACTATGGAAACTAAAAAAATTGACGTGGCGGCGCGTGAAGCCGGGGCGCTGTTCACGCGCGTTTGTGGCGCGGGTGGGGGCGGGGTCATGGGAGTTATTTGTCCCGTTGATCGAGTTCAAAAAATAATCACAAGCATGACAAATGCCGGTGGACAGCACATGGATGTTGTCGTTGGGGGGCCTGGATTGACTGTGACCGTCAATTAACCACAAGATGTCCATTATTTGACCGTCACACGTGTGAAAAAATGTTCCCTTTACAAAACCGTTCAATTTCGCTTCAATGTTCATGCCTCGTATATTTTAAGGAGAATTCCCAATGGCACAAAATGCAATAGTGGTCACCGACGCCAATTTTGAAGCTTCAGTTTTGAAGTCTTCCATTCCCGTTCTTGTAGATTTCTGGGCGCCTTGGTGTGGACCCTGCGTGGCTATTGGACCTTTGCTGGAACAAATGGCTGAAGACTACAAAGGCCGCATTACAGTGGCTAAAATGAACGTCGATGAAAACGCAAATACCCCGTCGCAGTTCGGCGTGCGCTCTATTCCTTTTATCGTCCTCGTAAAAGATGGCAAAGTTATCGACAGCGTCGTTGGTGTCGTACCGAAGCAAAAATTAGTCGCAATGCTTGATAAGGCTCTATAAGAGCAGCGACTATTCCTTCCAATTCAATCCAACTCAATTCAATCCAACTCAATCCAGTTGAATCGTCTTTCAATGGAACGGGGTCACGTGTGAAAGCCGCCATGCAAAAACCTGCCGTGCAAAAAGGTGACATCGAACGCAAGTGGCTTGCTGAGGGTTTGATCTTGGCTGGGGTCGACGAAGTGGGTCGCGGCTGTTTAGCGGGCCCTGTGGTCACGGCTTGTGTTGTTTTGGATTACACAAAACTGGCTGCTCTCGACGAAAAAACACGCTCAAAAATACGAGATAGCAAAACACTTTCAGCCAAACAGCGCGACGAACTTCTGGGCCTAATCGCCGATATTAGCGTAGACCTCGCGGTAGGCGTTGCGACAGCACGAGACATTGAAGACGTCGGCATTCTAAAAGCGACCTTCTTAGCTATGAATCGAGCCATCGCTGGAATTTCAAAAATCAAACCTGACCTAATTTTAGTGGATGGCAATCAAAGCATTCAAGGGCAAATCATAAAGCAGCAAACAATTGTAAAGGGCGACAGCCTCTGTTTTTCAATTGCGGCGGCCTCGATTATTGCCAAAGAGCATCGTGATCAATACATGCGTGAACAAGCCGCCGTTCATTCCCACTGGGGATTTGAACGCCATGTTGGTTACGGCACAGCTCAACATATCGCAGCCATTCATTCCCACGGTATTTGTCATTTGCACCGCAAAAACTTTGCGCCCATTCGTGAAATGAACTTTCCTTAGTCGCACGCACACGCACATAAAATAGAGTTCCTGTCCGCCTAACATTTTCTCTAATGATCGGAGCTCACGCCATGCCACTGGATCTCTCGCACATCGATCATTTTTGGAATGCGGAACCAGCCAACGGCGCCTTTCATCGACTAGTGCGCCCTCACAATTGGAATTCAATAGAAATCAATAAACTTGACCGCCAAGGCATCGCTAAACTCGGTGAAAATATTACTGCAAAATGGGCGGAAGCTGGCTCGTGGATCATTCTCCACCGTCAAAAGAGACATCGCGGATTTGAATTAGATTTGGTCATCCAACAAAAACATTCCCTCAGAATT
>CANJQY010000058.1 GCA_947476525.1 Oligoflexales bacterium | reverse complement strand
TGCCATCAAGAATAATTTCACCTTGTCCGCTCATGATTTACCCCTAATCCCAAATGTTATAAAAATCTAATAATTCTTTCTGAGTGTTGGCCCTTGGCTAAATAGCTCACAACAAAATCATGAACTGATACTATAATACGGTAAAAAACCATTGGGAGCAAACAGCGAGAAAAATTAAATACGCCTAGGCGTGACTAAATTGTCAGCACAGCGGCTGCTAAAATTTCTGAATATTGAAGCGATGATTTCCGCAAAGCATTGTCCAATTTGGCACAGCAGTTGTAAACGGCGTTGGGCTAGACATGACCCACGCAGCCGACGCGGTCTTTACACCGAGTTTTGATTGCTGAGCCGTGCTTAACTCATGCTCCACGCGAAGTAAAATGTCGGAAAAAACAAACGTCAAGGCACCTTGGGAGCAAAGATTGTCGTCACAACCAAGGCATTCGCGGAGCGCAGCTGGAGCTTCGGCTCCAAACCTGAGGCGCCCAGAAGTGAGGCTTCCCGAGACTAATTCATAACTAGCACTGGCCGGGCCATCGGGTGTGGGTAATGATCGCGGAGATGTGGTCCAGGCCTTGACCCAGTCTTCATATGGAAATCCAAAGATTTTTCTCGTCGTGCCTTCGCCCCCCACCCACTCGTCAATTTTCGTAGCTATTTTCAAAAATCCGGTCGATATTTTCGAAACCCCATCAAACGCGGATTTCGCTTCTTCACGACTCGGGTATAGGTTCCCAATGTCAAAGGAATTGTTGAAAACTGTTGTGCAGCCTGCTTTGCGCCCTTTGACGACGCACCACTCAGCGTGAAATTTGGAACTATTTGAAGAAATAATCGCAAATCGCAACGGTAATGTTTTTGTTCCAAGGCGCCATTTCGTGTCGAGGGACCAGCGAAGATCTCCGACAGAGCTTCCTTCAATCAGGCATTCTGGTTTTTCTAGTGTCCATTCCGGAATACTTTCACTGCCGGCTGCGCGCACATAGGACAGCAGCCCCTCACACCGCTTGTCGATTTCCAGATCACCCCAGAAAGGGCCCATTTTTTTTGTGGATGGGGCGGTGGGCTCGGCCGCGCTTAGTCGACTGTTCACAGTGAATAACGTGCATCCAATCATGGAAAACACCAGGCATGCCTTTAAAATAATCATAAAATGCCCTCGAAAAACCCTGTCGTTATTATGTACTTCTTCTTCGTCGATACTAGGTATAAAAGCAGCAACTGCCAAAGTCACTGAATGGCACCATTAAAGATTGTACCCAGTCATTTGTTTTATTGCAATTTAATGTGTTTCACGGCTAGATTGGGTCACTATGAAAGAACACAAGTCTCCAATAACAACAGTGGCCAATCCACTCGCAAACTATAGCCACTCGCGGCGCGTTGGCGGCTTAGTTTATTTTGCCGGGCAGGGTTGCCGTGATCCCATTTCAAATATTTGGGCAGGGGTTATGTTTTCAGAAGATGGACGAGCTTTGGCCTATGACTTTGATGCCCAGGTCCGGGGCGTACTTCGCAATGTTGAGGCGGTACTGGCGACTGAAAATTTGTCGCGTAGTCACATTGTGGATGTTCAAGTTTTCTTAACAGACATGGCGACTCAATTTCCGATACTTAATAAAATTTGGAATGAATTTTTTGCCTCTGTAAAAATTCCCCCGGTAAGGACCACCGTTGGCGTTAAGGAACTTCCAGGATTAAATTTAGTTGAAATGAAAGTTACAGCTTCATTAGAGCTCCCCTAAATACTATATAATAAGACGCTTAGGCGATCGAAGGCGTTTTGCAAATGAGTCAAACAGATATGGGTAACCCCAAAAAATTATTTATTATTGACGCAATGGCCATGGCTTTTCGTAATTTCCATGCTTTTAGTCAGAGGCAGTTGATTACGACGGCAGGCATCCATACTTCCGCCGTGTTTGGAAGTGCCATGTTTATGGCGCGACTGATCGAGGATGAAAAGCCTGACTTGATCATTGTTGCTACCGATACCAAAGACAAGACGTTTCGCCACGATATGTATCCAAAATATAAGGCGAACCGTTCCGAGATGCCCGAGGACTTGGCCGCTCAGCTACCATACTTTTTCGAATTATTTGCGGCTATGGGCATACCGGTTATAAAACAGTCTGGCATGGAGGCAGATGATCTCATCGGTTCCCTTTGTCAAAAGTTCGCCAGCAACGATACCCATTGTTACATCGTATCCGGCGATAAAGATTTCATGCAATTGATCAATCCCAATGTTTTCATTTATGCACCCAAGAAAAATGAACCAGCAAACATTATTAGTTATGCAGGGGTTGCTGAGAAATTTGGATGCTCCCCGGAGCAGGTCATTGATGTGTTAGCACTGATTGGCGATACGTCCGACAATGTGCCGGGAGTGCATGGTATCGGAGACAAAGGGGCCGCTAAACTGATTGGGGAGTTTCACAGTCTAGCTGGTATTTACCAGAACCTCGAGAAAATTAAAAACGAGAAGTTGAAAAATTCACTTCGCGACAGCCGCGACCTCGCCTTTCTATCGCGAGACCTGGTAACCATAAAAACAGACATTCCGTTGACCGTGACCCTCGACGATATGGCACTCAATGTTGATTCTCAAGCAAACTCCAAGCTCCTGGATCTCTATACTAAAATGGAATTTCGCTCTCTCACCACAAAAATGAAGGAGCGGCTCGGTAGTCGAGAAATAATTTTGGATTCCCCTCGCCGCCCAGAGGATCCTCTCAGTCGGGCTCTGGATCACGAAGCGAAAGTTCATGGCCTAGTCTCAAACAGCGGAGTGATTCGAGTTGACAACACAACCAAACAAAAGCTTGGCACAGATTACCTCATCGCCAATACCCCTGAGTTGGTCATGCGACTTGGTCAAGAATTGCGAGACGCGACAATATTTAGCTTTGACACGGAGACCACCGGGCTCGACCGGGTGCAAGATGTGCCGATTGGTTTAAGTGTTTCTACAAAGATTGGCCGAGCATGGTACGTTCCTCTGCTGCAAAAGCATCTCACTGGTTGGCTAACGCCGGAATTTGTAAAAGAGCAGATGGGTCCCGCACTCATGGACCCCAAAAAACTAAAGATTGCCCACAACTTAAAATTTGACCTTCAAATGCTACGGAACGCCGGCATTAAAATTCGTGGTCCGTTTGGTGACACGATGTTGGCAAGCTACGTTTTGAATCCAATTTCGAAAAGTCACAGCCTTGACAACTGCGCCTTGCAGTCCCTTAATTTTGTCAAGATCGACACCAAAAGCCTCATGGGTGAAAAGCATCAAATCCCAATGAGTGACGTTCCACTTGATGACCTTGGGGCTTACGCATGCGAGGATGCGGACATCGCCCTTCAGCTGAATGAGCATTATTTGCCGCGCCTTAAGGAAGCTAACCTTTTCCATGTTTATTCAGACATTGAAATGCCGCTGGTGCCCATATTAGCCCGAATGGAACAAACGGGTGTTCATATCGACGCAGAGGCTTTGGGTGAAATTTCAGTTAAATTGAATTTACGGGCAAAGGATCTCGAACAGCGTATTTACCTAGTTGCTGGCGAGGAGTTTAATATCAATAGCCCGAGGCAGCTTCAGGTTATTTTATTTGAAAAATTGGCCATTCACACGAAGGTAGGGATGACTCGACTGAAAAAAACCAAAACGGGATTTTCCACGGACGTCTCGGTGTTGGAGGCACTGTCAGATCATCCGTTGCCGCGACTAATTTTAGAGTACCGTACGGTCACAAAACTCAAGAACACTTACGTCGATACTTTGCCCCAATTGATACATTCTAAATCAGGACGCCTTCACTCGAGCTTTCACCAAACTGGAACAAGCACAGGCCGCTTGAGCTCAAGTGATCCGAACCTCCAGAATATTCCTATTCGTAGGGATGAGGGGCGAGAAATTCGCAAGGCGTTCAATGCATCGGCGTCAGATCGAGTCATAATATCGGCCGATTACTCGCAAATAGAATTAAGAATCTTAGCTCACATCACCGATGATGAAGGTTTGAAAGCCGCGTTTGCTTCAGGGCAAGATATTCACACCGCTACGGCGAGTCGCATCTTTGGGGTGCCCCTTGAAAACGTAACTTCCGAATTGCGGTCCAATGCGAAGGCGATTAATTTTGGAATTATTTATGGAATGGGGCCGCAAAGATTGGCACGAGTTACGGGGGTGTCGATAGGTGAAGCCAAGTTATTCATCGAGAAGTATTTCGCAGGCTTCCCAGGGATTCGCGCTTACATCGAAAAGGCTAAAGCGACGGCTCGCGCCACGGGTTACAGCACGACCATGAGTGGGCGCAGAAGGCCCATTCCAGAGATTACGTCAAAAGATCGTGGCGAGATGATTAACGGCGAAAACATGGCGGTTAATAGCCCGATTCAAGGTAGTGCAGCCGACTTGGTTAAGCTTGCGATGATCGAAACTCAAAAACGCCTAGACGCAACTGTGTTGGATGCGGTCATGCTTATGCAGGTTCACGATGAATTAGTATTTGAGTGTCATGAATCGGCCAAAGAGGCAGTTATGGCACTGGTCAAGGACTCGATGGAAACCGCAATGTCGTTGTCGGTTCCGCTGAGAGTCGAAGTTGGCGCCGGTAAAAACTGGTTGGAGGCTCACTAAATGGACAAAGGCCCGTTTGACGCAGGTGGGAAATTAATGACTTTGTGGGGGCACTTGGACGAGCTGCGCGAGCGACTCGTGAAAAGTTGCATAACCCTGTTGGTCATGTTTATTATATCGTTGGCCTTCTGCGCCAAAATTCTTAATTTTTTGAAACATCCCCTCGAAGAGGCCCTTCCTAGCGGTACCGCGGCACTGCATTTTACTGGCCCAATGGATGTTTTTATGGTGAACATTAAGGTCGCTTTTTTGATGTCGATGATTTTCGGCGCACCAGTTTGGCTTTATCAGTTCTGGAAATTTTTAGAGCCTGCATTATATCCCAAAGAGCGTAAGTACATTTTGCCGTTTATTTTCGCGACGATTGCGTGTTTTTTGGCAGGAGTCTCCTTCAGCTACATGTTTATGATTCCTATGGCATTAAAATATTTGATCGGCATGGGTCTTGAAGTTGCCGCGCCGATAATTACCATAACCGACTATATCTCACTGGTGACGGTGATGATTTTAAGTTTCGGTCTTGTTTTTGAGACCCCGGTGATATTAGTGCTTCTAGCGATGCTCGACATTGTTACTGCGGAAGCATTGGCGGCTCAGCGCCGCGTTGCTTTTATCGTAATATTGGTGGTTGCAGCCATTATCACGCCTCCCGACCCAATCTCTATGCTTGGAATGGCGATACCATGCTACTTAATGTTTGAGATGTCCATTCTCATTATTCGTTTGATTAAGGGAAGCGGTAGACAAAGTGAAGTGCCTAAATGAATCCTCCGGCAGCTGAATTCAATTATTGCAGCAAACTTAAATCCCTAGTGGGTGGTTTGGCGACCATGGGTGCTTGCGCTGTATTGTGTATTGTCCCGCACTCTCAAGCGTTTGCTGAGGCGGGATTAGACTACGTTGAGTTGCTGAAATCTCGCGCTCCTCGCATTCACTTTTGGTCGTTTGACATGGCTGTTAATAACTTCAGATTCATCGCACCAGACGACTCGAAGGTGGCTGGTGTTGGGGCTTCGTTTGTGATTGGTTACGGGCGCATCCATGAGAATTCTTGGATAAATTTGAATTATCATTTTATTAGCGGCCCCTGGGATTCAGCACGTAATCAATCATTTGACGTGGATTCTTCCGGATTTCTATTAGACGCGGAATATGGCGCAGCGTTCCCGAGGTTCTCCTTGCGGTCGGGGTCTTGTCCAATGTTGTCAATCTCTGGTGGATATCTATCATTGAGCTCTAAGAGTATTGGATCAAACCGCAAAAATAGCGGCAACCCTGACGACGTAAGTAATTTTTATCTTGAGCAAGATTTTAAAACCACGATCAACTCCTTAGTCGTCACTCCTGCGATTGGTTGGCAATGGGTTAAACCCGCTCGTCCTTCTGGTAACGAGCCAGAATTATTGCAGACGCGAGTGGAATCGGTCTATCTGCGGCTTGGCGCCATAGTTCCGCTATACTCAGGATCACGAGTCAAGGTATTAAAACGCTCTCAAAGAGACACCCTTTCGCAAACACCGAAGTACCATACGACCACTGGCACCATAAGAGGCTATTCGATGGTCATGACGACCGGAGTTTGGTTGGGAATTTAACCTGTTTGACGCGTCAGTTTTTATCGTCAGTTTTTATCGTCAGTTTTCCTAGATTGATGCGATCACGAATTGGTTGATTACTTTACTGGATGCAGCTACTATTATGTCGATATATGGCCATATTATGGCCTTGTTTGGGCTTAAATTCACGCCTTTTTATGCTGGAGATCTACCGTGACTCAATACGTTTTTAACATGGTCAAACTTTCCAAATCCTATGGCACCAAAGAAGTTCTAAAAGGCATTTACCTGTCGTTTTTTCCAGGAGCAAAAATAGGTGTTCTTGGCCTTAACGGTTCGGGAAAATCAACCCTTCTAAAAATCATGGCAGGACTTGAAAAGAATTTTCAAGGCGAGGCATTCCCGGCTCCTGGTTTGAAGATTGGCTATTTGGCACAAGAGCCTCAGTTGGATACCACAAAAAACGTTCTTGAAAATGTAGAATTAGCCGTCGCAAGTCAAAAGGCTTTGCTTAAGAGGTTTGAAGATTTGTCGGCGAAATTTAACGATCCGATGACCGATGACGAAATGAATAAGGTCCTCGAGGAACAAGGAAAAGTGCAATCAGAAATTGACGCAAAGGATCTCTGGGAGCTTGATCGCCATCTTGAGATTGCGATGGATGCGTTACGTTTGCCTCCTTCAGATGCTGACGTCAAAGTATTGTCTGGTGGCGAGAAGCGTCGCGTCGCACTGTGTCGACTACTTCTCGAAAAGCCCGACATGTTAATTCTTGACGAGCCTACAAATCATCTGGACGCCGAAAGTGTTGCGTGGCTAGAACGATACCTACATGATTACCCTGGTACTGTCGTCGCTGTAACTCACGATCGTTATTTTCTCGATAACGTTGCAGGTTGGATCCTAGAGCTTGATCGCGGCTCAGGTATTCCTTGGGAAGGCAACTATTCGAGCTGGTTAGATCAAAAACAAAAACGTCTTGCCGTCGAAGAAAAACAAGAATCCGCCCGCCGTCGAGCATTGACCAAAGAGCTAGAGTGGGTGCGCCAATCGGCGAGAGCGCGGCAAGCAAAGAGTAAGGCACGCCTTGCGGCTTACGAGCAGATGGCTGAGCAAGAGCAAGAATCTTACGAGTCCATCAATGAAATTAAAATGCCTCCAGCCCCTCGATTAGGTGACCTTGTCGTTGAGGCGAAGGGAATTTCAAAGGCATTTGGCGAAAAACTTTTGTTTGATAACCTAAATTTCACATTTCCTAAGGGCGCCATCGTTGGCATTATTGGACCCAACGGCGCCGGTAAATCAACCTTATTTAAAATGATCGCAGGCCAAGAAAAACCAGACGGTGGCGACATGCGCATTGGGGATACAGTCATAACGGCTTACGTCGATCAAGATCGTAGCAGCCTTGACGGTGATAAATCGGTGTACGACGAATTAGCAGAGGGCGCAGAATTTTTCGACTGGGGTCGTCAAAAAATTAATACTAGGGCTTACGTCGCTAGTTTTGGGTTTAAGAGCACGGATCAAAACAAGAAGGTTGGCCAACTTTCTGGCGGTGAGCGCAATCGCTTGAATTTGGCAAAATGTATCAAAAGGGGCGGTAATCTGCTGCTTCTCGACGAACCTACCAATGACCTTGATGTTGATACTCTGCGTGCCCTTGAGGATGCGATTTTGAATTTCTCCGGATGTGTTTGTGTGATTAGTCACGATCGTTGGTTGTTAGACCGGATTGCGACCCACATTTTAGCGTTTGAGGGCGACTCAAAAGTTGTTTGGTTTGAAGGTAATTACCAAGACTATGAGGTCGATCGTAAACGTCGATTGGGCATGAGTGCCGACCAGCCACATCGCATCAAATACAAGCCCCTGACCCGAGGATAATCATGAGTAGTGACGTCCCTCAAAGTAAGAAACAAGCCGCCAGGCCTGCGGTCCCCGCTGGCAGCTTTATGCTGCGACGGGTATTTCGCAATGGAGATACTTACAACTGTGGAATTTGCCGCCGCGCGCATGATTCGGTTGAGGAGGCAAATGTTTGTCTCGAATCCTGCTGGCAGGCTGTATTGATGCGTGCGCCTTGGATGCCTGTGAAGCGGGCTGGGAAGCAGCAATATGCGTGCATCTATTGCCAACGAGGGTACTCAAAAAAAATGGAAGCGACATTGTGTGCTGAAAGTTGCCTGCCCAATATGACTCTAACCAGTCTTGATGGCAGAGATTTATCGGTAAAAAAGGTTGCGCGAAATTTCGTCAAACCAAAAACCAAACCAACTGTAAGTTTTGCTTTTAAAATAGGTGGAGCGGGTGGATATGATCCAAAAGCTGACTTTGATGCGCTGCATGCAGCAGAAATCAGCATCATCGAGGCCACCGTGGCGGTAACAGCGCCAGTCGTTGCGCCTGAATCTAAGGCGCCCGCGCCCGCGCCCGAAAAAGGTTCAAGCGACAAGAGAGACCATGCCAAGAAATTTTCTCGTGAGGGGTCCAAATATGTATGTTTGACCTGTCAGAAGAAATTTTTTGAAAAAGTCGATGTCGAAAAGTGCTTTGATAGCCATGCTGGATAGGTGGCACTGCGCCGTCCAATAACCCTTCCAAATGGCGGCCAAATCACAGACATACTTGACAACGCCAAAATAATATTGTATTCCTTATATCGGTAAGGAGGTGGTGATGAGGCATACAAGAAAAATTACCGTAGACGTTGACGAGGATTTATTAAAAACGGCACAGTCAGCCTCTCGGGAATCGATCTCAGAAACGGTGCGTCTTGGACTTCGACTCTTAGCGGCGTCGCAAGCGTTCCAAAAAGCCTTATTATTGAAGGGTAAAGTTCAGTTTTCAAAGAGTTGGCAAGAATTGAAGGATGACCGGTGATTGCCGTAGATACGTCTTCAATGATTTCGTTTTTTGAAGGCAAAAAAGGACAAGACGTCGACCTTATTGAGTCTGGACTTCATGCATCGGCTTTATTTTTATCACCGCCGGTATTGACCGAACTCCTTAGCGACCCGGTGTTATCAGATAATGTCAGAAATATTATTAGTCAATTTCCAATGCTCGCTATATCGGACGGTTTTTGGGAGAGGGCAGGCAAATTGCGTGCTCGGGTCCTTGCCGAAGGCGGGAAGGCCAAACTTGCGGACGCATTGATTGCTCAGCTCGCTATTGATCACAATATTCTGCTCGTGACTCGCGACGCGGATTTTAAAAATTTTGAACGGGTTTCAAAACTAAAATTGATGGGTTAACTAAAGCCGGCCTGAGAATGCAAGCCGTGCTGCATTCAAACTGGCGGCGCCGGCCTGCAAAATACTGGTCTAGCTCGTCTTGGGTGTCTGCTTACCAGATTTTTTGTTTGGCTGTTTTTTACGAGGCTTGCCCGCAGCACGCAACCTATCGAATTCGAATTCAGTTTCTAAGATCATCGACTCAAAGGCGATAGACTCATGCATTATTGACTTGCGGATCTTACTAGAAATTCGATTCAAAAACGCTTGTTGATTGCGGCGACGTGTAAAATCCCAATATTCCTCCTTCTTTTCTTCGCGTATCCTCTGTTCAACAGAGCGCACCTTCATAGCAATATCCTTAGTAAGCTTAGCAAGATCTCCTAGAGAAATCGCCAAAAGGTCTATACCAACCGCACTCTGACCGTTAATGCTTCGATTGATCTCTTCAAGCCGATCCATATCATTCCATTGATATGCGCTTTGAAGGTCATGCCACAATGAATTATGCTCGATAGACTGGTCAGGATTAAAATCTGGGTGGAGCTTCTTAGCCATCTTCCTATAGAGGTTTTTAAACGGGTCGTTAGAGGTCTCACTGGAATTATTAAACTCTTTAGATGCGTTCGCCTTGTGAGGGTCGTTCCATCCGTTTTTAGCGTCGTCTTCCTCTAGGCCAAATATTTCACGAAATCCAGATTTAAAGGCGTCGTCAAAATCATCCTCGTCTTCGACATCTCCAAAAAATTCAGCGTCATCTTCCTCCATCTCTTTTGCGATATTTTGTAACATTTGGTTGAGGGAGCCTTCTGCGTGCGCGTTCAAAACCTTGGTTAATGCCTTGGGATAGCTTCCACCAACAAAAAAGTAGTAGTCTGTAGCTGCGCGCTGCAAAAATTCAAGCTCCTCACATCTGCGGCGCAGCACATTCAATTTTTCACATTCTTTACCAAACGATTCAGCAAACCACCGACGAAAAAATGGTATATCCTGGTCTTCCACGACCCTTAAGACATCGTTGGAGACCCTTAACGCTCTGACCTTAGCTTTATAGGATTCGATTCGCTCGCGACGTGCATCGTCCGGATTTGGGTGCAAAATCAGACTGCACGGCCCCATAGTGACCGCTCTATTAATTTTTGGTTTTGATTTTTTATTGCTTGCCAAATTAAAACACCAACAACTGAGGTTTTCAGATACGCAAATGATCAAAAAGACTCGCGAAAGATAACATAAAGGTCATATTTTTCAACAGAGAACTAGGACAAACAGAGGGGGTTCCTAGCTAGTCGCAGGCGCTTTCGCGCCAGCCACTAGAGCGTGATTATTCTTTAATGTCAGGTTATCAGGGCATCATCAAAGATGGCTACGGCGCGCGTCCAGCCAGCGGAAGCCCCGCGGATCTTGTGAGGGAAGCAGCTTATGTAAAAACCAGTTGGTGGCAACACTTCGAGGTTGTGAAGTTTTTCCAGGTGGCAGTAGCCGATGTCACGCCCCGCCTTGTGGCCTTCCCAGATTAAAGAAGCGTCACCACTGTCTCTAAACTTTCTTGCTGTATATTCAAATGGCGCATCCCAGCTCCATGCATCCGTACCTGTCAGCCGCACCCCTCGTTTCAATAAATACATCGTGGCCTCATAACCCATGCCGCAGCCGCTGGACACGTAGTCATCGGCCCCATAGCGAGAGCCGGCCCTGGTGTTGATCACCACGATCTCCAGGGGAGCTATTGAATGTCCGATGCGCTCTAACTCTTCTGCTACGTCATTGGCCGTAACCACATAACCATCCGGGAAATGACGGAAGTCCAGTTTTACAGCAGGCTGAAAACACCATTCCAACGGTACGTCGTGGATCGCGATAGCGGGTTTTTTGGTCCCCAGAGCATCATCCATCGTGGAGTGAAAGTGATAGGGCGCATCTAAGTGCGTGCCATTGTGAGTCGACAACTGAACCGTTTCAACAGCCCAAGCCTCGCCACCCGGCAGATCCTCCTTTTTCAGACCAGGGAAGAAGGGCTCAATCTGTTCGAATGTATTCTCGTGATTGAAATATTGAATCTTGGGAGCAAAGGCTGGCGGATCACTGATTACATCGTTTTCAAGAAAAATAGAAAGATCAACGAAACGGCGCGGCATGAGCAGACTCCTTTGTTAGGTTTTTATCAGATGTTTCGGATCTAACACTCCAGTAGCACTACACCTTATACGCTTTCGAGCGGTCAGAGTAGTTTGCAAATTATTGGAAAAAAGTCAAGCCCACCGTTTCATGGTGGGCTTGCTTATTTAGAGCCTGTGTGGCGACCTTCGAGTCTCTTAGGAGCCTTAGATTGGCGCGATTAGGGCGATGTTCTTGACGTGGACGCCATCTTTTGCCACCGAGCTGTCGCTCGTAAGTCGGATGCGGTACTGGACAGTGGTCGATAGGCTAAAAGACTGAAGGCTATATGTTTTGCGAATAAAATTCGCGCCACTAGCGCCTGTGATTCGGTCTACAGATTGCCAGGTTACGCCAGCATCTTTCGATACCTCAATATTTACGAAGTCGAAGGTAGACTCCAGATCATAACTTAGCTCGACAGCAAGGGACACGTCAGGCGAGCTAATGGCAATGGGAGCAGAGGTTAGTGAGACATTGGCACTGACTCCATAAAGTCCACCAGGACTATCTGAAAATACAAGTGTTCCATCAGTCAACGTCTCGATCGCCCAAGGAGCGTCTGGAGTCAGTCCATCCATGGAGGTTGCGCTGCGGTCGTAGATACGGTGTATCTGAACGGTTGCGAATTCAACACTGTCTCCACCTCGACTTGAGTTTCCAACATTATCGCGGGCGCGAACTGCAATAAAGCCATGTTGATTGAAATCTGTAAATCTCAGGACTCCTGTGACGGTGGAGCTTTGAATTGTTGTTTCTACCTTTTGAGTTGTGGCAGCAGCCCAGTCCGCATCGGTAATAATTGGCAAATTACTCATACGAACATCGTAAGCAGCCGCTTGACCAACCGTGTCATCATCTCCGGCGGCAGCCCACGAAAACGTGGCAGAAAGAGTGGTGGCAGAGACCAATTGCAGGCTTTCAATGGCTGAGGGAGGAGTGGTGTCAATTTCAATAGAGTTTGCTGCATTAATCCGGCCGCCCGACGAGATTCGTGTCGACCAATAATCAGAACGATCTACGCCGCCAATAATTCTAGAGCGAATTTCTAGGGCCGTAGCGCTAGGAATCGCCGATTTAATTAACGCAGCCAGTCCCGCGACGTGGGGTGTTGCCATGGATGTGCCGCTCATTTTTGAATATTTGCTATCTTTTACAGAGGATACAATATCGACGCCCGGAGCGGCAACGTGCACGGACGTTAGACCGTAGCAGGAGAATGAGGCCATTTGATCCTTATTATCCGAGGCGGCAACAGCGAGCATGTTTGGAACGTCGTACGACGCGGGATAAGAAGGCACTGCGTCGTTATTGCTAGATGCGTTTCCTGCTGCTGCAACAAATAACACGTTGTGGGCTGCAGCCGATTTGATGGCGTCAAGCATCGTCTGTGAGAATCCGCCTCCACCCCAGCTGTTGCTGGTTAGGGTGAGACCAAGCGAGGTAGAATACTCAATGGCCTTAACCGCGTTCTCCAAAGTTCCGCTACCCGAGGCGGTAATGAATTTTAGTCCAACAAGAGAAACTTCCCAGTTTACGCCGGTGACTCCAACGCCGTCGTTGCCGCGAGCCCCGATGACGCCTGCGCAGTGGGTTCCGTGGTCATGATCGTCCATTGGATCATTGTCGTTGTTGGCAAAATCCCAGCCGCGAAAATCGTCGATGTAACCATTGCCATCATCGTCGATGCCGTTAGTTTGTTTGCTGACGCCGTTCGTATCGAGACCGGTCTCGCCGGGGTTTGTCCAATAATTTGGGGCAATATCGGGATGAGTATAGTCGACGCCTGTATCAATGATTCCAACGACCACCGATTTGGAGCCGGTCGTAATGTCCCAAGCGTTAGTTACATGAATATCGGCACCAGCCGTGCCGCCATTGGCGCCAGTATTATGCATGCCATACTGCTCTGCAAATTTAGAGTCATTTGGAATGGCGCTGATATGCATGATGGTATTTGCTTCGACATATTCAACATCGTCGCGAGCGAGTAAGGCTTTTGCCTTTTGAGTTAAATCGGAAGTAGATTTAGAATTCTCAAATTTAATGACTTGTGCATTTGTGGTGCGAAACTGATATTTGGAAATGCCGCCAAGGTTTTTTATCGCATTCATTGAAGGTAAAGACTTTGAATTTTTAAACTTTACAATTAATTCGCCAGGGACGTGCTCTCGGTCGAGATTCAACGAACCTGCAAAAAGTGAGGAACTCACAACAAAGCTACCAACCGCAAAAAAACGGATTCCAATCATCATAGACCCTCCCTGGGTGAATTTAGAAATCGCACAATTTAATTTACAAAACGTAGAATTGCTAAAAGGATACCATTGGCTGGCCAATTAGCCAATTTTAATATTTTTTATGCCTATTCGGGAGTAATGAGCCATTAAGGCCGTTTAGGTTTGATGTAATATGTTGTTTTTACAGGTAAAATATCCAAATTAAAAGATTGCATTAAAGAATCTCTTCTGAATGTCCGATAAGACTACGTAACAGGGGGAATAATTTATGTGTTTCAATAGCGATAAAATTCGGGACCATGCAACAAAAAAACATGGAAATGATTCACGCAAAGTATTTGCGAGCCATTCAAGCCCGTTGATTGCGCCTAAATTTATGGTATTTATGGCCGCAGTCATAGTCCTTAATGCTTGTGCTCTGGAGGATGGGATAGGCGGATTAAATGTCTCCAAAAATAAGAAAAAATCTAGTCAAAAGGCCATGGAAGCGACATCTGGTCTTTTTGACTTCGCAAAAGAATGCGGACTTCCGGAAGATAAGATTGACGACAAGAAAGCGGTTCTAGTAGATGGATCTTTTACCAGCTTTCCGATTGTTGTCGAAGGAACGTCCATGGGTACGGCATTTACAGTTATTACGCAGGCTAAAATCACGGTGGCCGCCACCAGTTCCTCAAAAACACAATCTATTAACGTTCAGGTGCTAAATTCAGCGTCTGGTGCCGGTGGCATTATTGGCCTCATCGCAACTCCGATCGTCAAATCTAAAGCAAACAAAGCTACCGCGGCTGCCTCGGGCACCGTTACCGGGACAGGCCTCCCGAAAAAAGATTGGTTGAAATTGACCGACGGCTCTAACCCAGAATATAAAGATCTGCTATGCGCAGCTGGTCAGACCCAATCCGTGACAAAAAATTTAGGAGGCGGAAGCTTAACAGTTACGTATTCACCCACTTTGATTGACGGGGTTAGCCCTCTGGCGCCTATTGAACGTATGCGCAAGGAGTTCGGATCAGGGAAATCGTTTGTAGTCACGGCCACCGTAGGTGGCGCTCCAGTAACAGGAAACGTGACGGTTAAGGAAGTAGCCGCAACTCTGGCTTATCAGGATAAAACAGTAAAAGCAGATATAGCCTATGAATTTATCAATAATTTTCCAGGTGGAGCTTACAAAGTTGGCTTGCCGAAACGCCAGGTTATTTTTGTCGACGCAACAAAAAAACAAATCATCGCAATTATCAATGAGGATGACATCATTGACGACAATACTGGAAAAGTGCGTCCCCCCGCAGTCCTAATCAGAGATCCATCTTAACCGTCTGCGCGGAACACTCAATTAAAAATAAAATGACCCGCCAATTCCAATGGTGAATACCGAGAGGCTATAACGGCCAGAATTGGGATAGGCGGAAGGAACGGTTCTCGAGCCTGACGTATAGTTAAAGCCGGCCGTAAAATCGCGTTTCTTAGCAATTTTACGGTAAGCGGCAGAAAACATCATGCGGTCTAGGGCATCAAAATTGCCAAACTGGACCCCCGATTTTCCACCACCACTTTCAAGCTCTGTGCTAGATGATCCTAATCCAATGTTGTGTGGATAAATGCCAATTGAGGCCGATCCAGATTGTCCACCAGGAATTTTAATGCGCCCGCCGGCAACCAGCACGATGACATCGTTCAATGCGGACGAGGAGGTGGCCCCTGGTAGGCCTGATGAATAGCTCCCTTGGCCTGCAGACCATCTTTCAAGGCGGAGCTCTGAAAATGCGGCTGGGGGGCCAAAGCGGTACTCCCCCCCGACGGCAATAGTCATCGGGTCGAAGCCCTTTTTCCTGAGGGTATTATCGGAATCACCTTTGATAATTTGTGTGCCGGCATAGGTTTTAGTGGCGGATGTTTTTATGGTTGCAGCGATGGTCGTGTTTGGGTTTAACACGGTTCGACAGCCCAGCAATGCTTGCCAAGACGATCCCTTGTATCTCATGCCTACCAGTGCATTGGCATCATCCGTGGTTCCCTGTTGACGCACAATGATTTGTGCATCTTCGGCCGTTTCAATGAAGGAGAGACCAATCGACGTGTTTTTGTTCAATTTATACCCCACACCAATCGCAGTCATGAAGGATGAGGCTTTTTGATCTATATCTACTATGATGACCTCTCCGCCAATGGTGGATGGCACGCTTTTTATTTTTTGGCTGGAGAAACTTGGGCGCGGAGTCACAAAAATACCAAACGCAATATTTGATTTGGGTTTATAGGCGGCACCAAAATTTACAGGTGGCGCCGTCACAGAGATAACGGCCGCAGCATAGGGTGCTCGCAAATAGGAGTATGAAACGTTTAGAATTGAGACGTCGCCGTACGCCTCAATTCGTTTAGTGATGACCGTGTTGGCCGGGTTTGTCGCGACAGCAGGAGCGCCATGTGTATTTGTTTGGGATAGCCCAGACTCAAAGGAGCTTTGGGATCCAGGAAACAGAAATGATTGGGCATACAACGCTTCATGGTTCATGGTCATAGCCATGGCATAGAGGTACAATGCATATTTAATTTTTTCAAAATTAAATTTGGCCACAAGTCGTCCAATTCCGTAATATAGCAAGCATGCACACTTGTTATTATATCCTTATAGACTCATTGTTGCGGTCGGCAGCAATTGCCTACTGAACGATTGCAAGGACTGGATCAAGTGGTTTTTTGCTACTGGGATTGACTCGGCCGGAGTCGTCTAGGACGCCCACCAGCTTATGATTAGCACTGTTGATGAAAAATACCTGCCTTTTGGAAAGTCCGAACGTCGATACGTCGACTCCCCCAGCAGTTACCGTCACCTCGTACGCCAAATCTGCATCCAGGGATTTGGCTCCTGCTGGAGCCCCTTTTGTTTGTTTTATATCTGGCGAAACCTTGGTCCAAGTGACTGTGATTTTCGCTTGGGTACCAACCGCGGCCCAATCTTTACCTTGAAGTTGAATGGTCGCAAGGGAGGTAAAGGTCCGGCTTTTCCCGAGCTCTTTTTCGTAGGTCAGCAACGAAGCACGAGGATTGAGCGCCAGGGGCGCTCCGGGGTCGAATATCACTTGCCCAATGGCTTCCGAGTTTTCCACTTTAGACATCGCTGTGAAACCTACAGAACATTCTACATCTTGAAACTCAGGAGCGGTTTTTTGTAGTTTTAGAAGTAAACCTGTGCCCATACTTTTTGTTGTTTTGGTATTGCATTGCTTGGCTGCTTCCGCCTCTACTTGGGGTTTTGAAAATCGACCGTTGTCATCGGACCGTAAATTTGCAAGCTTAACATCCGTAACCTGACTCCCTTGACCTGAGGTGGCTTGCACCGTGATTGTGGCCTCAAAGGTAGCGTCATAGGTGATGTCTGACTTTTCGCCCCTTACGATGAAGCTTGATTTCATCACCTGATCAACAACTTTGTAGCTTGGGTCGGAGAGATCAGAAGCTTTCGCGCCGCAGCGACTTGAAAACGATTCTGCACCACCACCTGCACCGGAGAGGCCTACGACCTTAGTTCCACTA
>CANJQY010000057.1 GCA_947476525.1 Oligoflexales bacterium | reverse complement strand
GCATGACTTTGGTTTCTGGAAGGAAAATGGGCTCTCCGTCCGTGAATTTAATTGAGGAATCACATGGGTCTACTGCATTTGAAGCAGGAGCTACAGCAGGAGCTACAGCAGGAGCTACAGCAGGAGCTAGGCCAACCTGCGGCGCGGTGGCGTCGGGTGCGCTGCTGTCGACCACAGGTTTAGGAGGTGTGGCCATCACTGCGGGGAGAGTTGGATTTTTGATTTTGGATTTGTGTTTGGGTGGAGTCGTCACACAGCTGGCGGTGGTCAATACGAGGAGTGCAGTAAAGCTGGTGCGGAGCGACGAAGTTACGGGCAGAAAAATATATAACATTGAAGATCTCGCCTGAAAATATTTAAGTTACTGACATAGTTACAATTAAACAATCATTAAAGCACAGTCAAATCTTTATTGGTAGGAAATGCAAGCCGTCATCCGCAATAGAGGCATCAACTTTCTTAGGAGGCTCGCCCAAAGCTCAATTTTTTTGCGACAGAACCGTTTTTTCTACTCGTTGATCGTGTCGTCCCATAAATTTTCTTTCACTATCGAATAGATCTTTTCTGCTGCAAGTGCGTAGACAGCTGGAGGATTTGTGCCCGATGACGGACGAACCTCCAGGATCGTGCCATTATATGCCGAAAAATAAGTGCCGCGTCCCGCCATGGAGAACTCAAGTGGGACATTTCCTACGATAGTCCGATCTCTCATTTGAATGACGGTCCAGCTTTTGTTTTCGCCCACAGAAGAAAATGAAAATAGATTTTGCAAAGAATCATCTATAAAGGAAAATGGATCACTACTCCCTGCAACACCCAATATTTTCATCGTATTTACTGTAATATCAACGGCCGTAGAGGGGGCACTCCCGACGAGTGCGGGCAGGGGTTCAAAACTAATAACGTTCTCGGTTGCAGCAGGGGATGAAAAAACGAGTTCATTTTCGGATGTAAATCCGAGGATTTTCTTTGATGCTGGATACGGTTTGCAGTAGGTATCGTAGGTTGATGGCGGCGCAAACGATCGCAACGCAGGGGCCGTGCTTCCACAGCCAGAGCCCTCTGGGATGTAGCACAACGGCTCGGAATATTTGCAGGCGATAGGTCGACCACTGCTTCCACTGACAGCACCAGCCACGACAGCTGAGGTAACCAATACCGGGGCCGCATTAGGGTCTGGATTTGGAACTGCGCTATCTGCGGATGCTGCGCCGGCCAGTATGGATACTAGGTCGGAATCGAGACGTGCAAAATTTTTGGTAGTGTCAGGAACAATGCCGAGGACGATGCCGTCGCTGCTACTGGCGTACGGCAGAAACGGCGAGCTCGGAGTTATGATGTGAGTAATTGTATTAGACTCTGGGTTAAATATATAGATAGAAGGTGAGGAACAAGTTGCATTCGAAGATGGGCACATAGGAATCAACAAATTACCGGTGGTAAGTGATGCAAACGCCGGCGCATTCGTACTAAGAACCATGCCTGGCATGGTTTTCGCCAAAACGAAGTCCGAATCAACGAGCGGAGTGGATTTCAGTGTGACGATGGTTGGTGGACCGGCTTCATCTTTTTTCTCAGCGTCATCTTTATTTTGAGAGCCACCAGTATTTTGGGACGCGGGCACTTTTTTGCCGAAGGATTTATTGCGAGAGTGTGTTGTTTTCACTGTTTTACAGGCACCCAGGCCGACCATACATGTCAATGAAAGCACGAGTAAAGTCACTAGACCGCCCACAAAGATATTGGAAGATCCGGTGTGACGTCTAAAAAGGGGGGTCTTTGAAGTGATACTGGTTTGTCCCATTTTAATACCGCCTTAGATAGGTTGTCCAAATGTTCAAAATTGCAGGTGCAGGTTCTAGTATACCCTTTTATGGGATAAAATAGTTGCATTTGATCCAAAAAATTTTGCAAACGTAAGGTTATAGTACAATCCAAGTCATAATTTCAAAAATTTAATTCAAGTGCAATTTATTAGAATTTCGGTTCAATATTCAGCGCGTTGAGTGGTTTGGGATAGTGCCAGCAGCAAGAAAATCCTCAAGCGGACCTGCACACGTGCCGAAGATCTACAAAGACCTCGGAAGCATTGCCAAATAGACAAGGGCCTAATCATGGAATTTAAAAAAAAATGGCTCCTAATCATGACCACAATGGCCATAATGCTTGTATCAGCACTATTCATCAATTCATGGAAAAAAGACTCACCAACACTTACCGAGACAACAGTGGTGCCACCACCAACTGTTGAAAGTTCCTCAAATGTTGTACCGCCTGCAACTTCATTGGCCGCGGTTCCGGTGGAGGACGTGGCGCCTGCGAAGAAAATGGAACAAAAATTGAAACGCAAAAAACGATTAGTGGGCCGAGTCCGTAAAGGGAGCTTCACAGTGTGGGCGGATCCCGCGATTCCTGAGCAAGGACAAGGGTATGCCATCCATGTCGTGGTAAAACTTCCAGGCAACTTTTCAAACTACTCAGCTGCCGACTTAAGCGGGACCCTTGACGGTAGCGACGGATACGATCTGACGATTAATTCTCCGGATAATGAAGGCGATCAAACGCTGTTGTTTGAGCCCGGAAGTGGCACTGCAGAGCTAATCTTGGAGGTGCCTGGTGGGGCAACCGGCATCGCTGATACATTGGTTGTGAGATCTCACCTACTAAACGAGTCACAAAGCATTTCTGTGAAATTCAAGTAAATCTCATGTGATTAATTAAGAGGCGGCTGGTGGTATTCCATTGCGAGTACGAAGCAAACCGAATATATTCAGACGATTCACAGTTGACCGCAAGAGTCGATAAAAACTCGGTTTATAGGAGGCCATGAGGAATATGACCACAGACCATTCAGACCATTCAGACCATTCAGACCATTCAGACCATTCAAACTCTGCTGCCAGCAAATATAAGGTAGAGGCGACAGAAAATACAAACTCCCCTCAGCGTGGTTTGTGGCTCTGCGCATTGCTTACCGCCTGTGCCGGAATCGGAACATCTATTTATTCGACGTTGCACCACCTTGAACTTCGTGCAAACGGTCATACGCTGGCCGCATGTAATATAAATAGTGCTATCAACTGTGACGCCGTTGCAGCAAGTAAATATAGCGAAGTATTTCAAATCCCCTTAGGCGTGTGGGGCCTTGGTTATTTTATTGCGATGAGCCTTCTTTCGTTGTCGGTATTTCTTAATCACAAATCCGCTAAGGAGCATGAGCCTACGTGGTTTTTGCTTGCGGCTATGGGGCTTGTGACCTCGATCATTCTTGGGAGTATTAGTCTGGGTGTTCTCGGTACTGTTTGCCTTGTTTGTATTGCAATATACGCGTTGACCACCGTGCAAGCTGGGCTAGCATGGAAAATGTGGAGTCGTCGCCGCGGCAGTCTAGATTTTTCCCTAAAAACGACTTATGCAGGTCTTACAACTGCGGGTATTGCGGTGATCCTTACAGTGCTAGCATTTAATTTTTCGAAGCCTGTGGGGGTGCTTCCCACAGAATTTCAGGACACACCAGGGAAACACGATGCGCCCACATCCTTGCCTCCGCTGGCTTCAAGTCCGAAGGAAATCCCACTTAATAAGAATGTCTACAGTGGACTTGGCGAAGATTTTCGCCAAGGTCCTGATGACGCTAAAATTGTGATCGTTGAATTTGCCGACTACATGTGCCCAGCATGTGGGACTACCGCTCCAATCCTGGAGGACCTACATAAACAGCTTGGCAACCGGGCCCTATTTGTTTTCAAAAATTTTCAATTATCGAAGCAGTGCAACGCCAGCATGCAAAATGACATGCACGCGTTCTCGTGCGATATCGCAAAAATCGCACGTTGTGCAGGCTCGATTGGCAAATTTTGGGAATACCATTTAAAGGCATACCAAGAGCAAACAAAAGCCTCTAAGGAAATGGCGATTGAGTGGGGCAAAGGTGTAGGGCTAACCCCAAAACAGATGAACGAGTGTTTCGCTAGCAAGGACATTCAAGCAAAACTGCTCGACGACGCCGCACTGGGCGAGAAACTTGGCGTCAATGCTACTCCAACTATTTTCATTAATGGCCGCCAATATCAGGGTGATCGGTCCGCCAGCGCGATGCGAGCTGCGGTCGAAGCACTGTAGTTTCACACCGATGATTTTTGAATTTCAATTGACCTAAATAGACTTAACTTAACTTGATTTAATCTGATTGAATAAAATGAACTTGAAATTTGAACACGACTACCAGCAGAAAATAATGGTGCAAACTTTCGAGCAGCCGTATACGGTAGACACGCCAAAAGCTGTGCAAGCATGGAGATCTGCATGGATGCAAGAGCTTAAGTCGTGGCATTCACCTTATAAACTCATAGTGGACTGCTCCAAACTGACGTTCGTCAATTCTCCAGAGGTGGCTGCGGCGATGGCCACCATGTTTAAATTTTTCGACGGATTATTTCTGCGCTCTTGCACCGGTTACGGGCTGGATCCAGAAAAAGGCCACGAGCATCTCCCGTTTGCAATGGTGGTGACCTTTGAAGACGCTCAGCGAGCGGCTGGAGCTCGCGGTATGCGAGATCCATCGGCGCCAGCCGATTTCCGTGCCTCAATTCAATTTCAAAATCATTTTGCTCAGCACGTGGTAGAAATGAGTTTCTCGGAAGGCGTGGTCATTGACTCCAAAGATAAAATACTTACGCTAAAGAGCAAACTGACGAACAATTTAATGCAATGGCACAGCAAATGGAGCCTTCTTATCGACTGTTCTAATGTGCAGTTTGATCCCGCGTTCAAAGAGCAGTGGACTGGAGTCGATGCATTTTTGCGGGGATTTTTTATGAAGGCAACTCTTGGTTACTCTCCAAGTGATTTGGTCCGCACCAATTATCCATTCGAAACATTCCGAGCCCGTCATGCGGCCGTGGCCAGGCTTGAAAGCGAGGGCTTGTTCATGGGCAACGACGCCCAATGCCGTTCAAAAACCAGCAAAAGCTGAGCCTTATCACGATGAGATTTTTTATAAGGGTATCAAAATATGACCGTTGAAAAAAATACTTCGGATCCTTTTTTCGATATTCCATATTACCACGATTACGTGTCCCCAGAATTGGCGCAGCATTTGTTGAGCGGGGCCACGCCTGTTCACGGTGTTGCAGAATTATCGGAAGTCGGGAAAGGGGGCGGCTTAGAAACCTCTGAAGCCCTTAATTTTTTGGTCGAACTATACGAGGAAGTCAAGCCCGCCCTTGCCGAGGTGCTTCGTAATCGCATCAACGACCGCAAATTTATGGACGACCGGGTCAAGGCCTGTTACGAATTTAATCAACGGATCAATCGCGATTTTAGCGATCCCACCTACAAAACGATTATTGGCCTTGAGGATGCGGCCGGCCGCATCGTGATTGGCCCCCAAAATGCGGACTACTGCGCCAAGGGCGGTCGACAGGTGGCGCCTATCCCGAAATTTCTTCAGGGCCCCCACGTCACGTTGTTTGGTCCTCCTGATTCGATAAAGTTGTCCATTAATGCGATGAATGCCTATCACCGCAAGCTAAAGGGCGAGCCAAAAATAGTGGATCAGCTTTTGGCTGCGCAAAAATTCACTCCAAAATGGGGCGCCGACGACGAAGACTCCAAAACTCCACTTCGCCAAGATTTAATCGAATCGGCCGTTAATTTGACTGCATGTTTCGACGGAACCCTATCCTTGCACGAAGAAAATAAAAGCTACCAGTTAGAGACATCACAGTTGTCTGCACCGATAAAGCGATTTCCGGGATTGGCATTGCCGTCGACATTTTTGTTTTACAAGCGAAATCCGATGCCGCTTCACCTGTACGACTTTGCCTTACATTTGTTTAAAAATTGGCACAATCTCGAGTCTCTTGCTTTCTACGTTCCAAAGCTTGAGAATGAAGAGGAGGCTCGCTACATACACAAAATGATTGCAGCCGCCGAACAAAGGATTAAAGTCCTGCACCCAGCCTACGTGCTCGGCACGGTCCGAGTCATGATTGTACTTGAGAATCCTCGTGCTATCTTACGTACCCACGAAATAATGGATGCGCTGTACCCTTATTTTGTAGGCGCATCACTCGGCTGGCACGACTACCTTGCATCGACGGCGCGACTTTTCAAAGAGGATGCCAATTACCGCATCCCGGTTAAAGCTGATCCGAACATCGTTATAAAATACATCAAGGCGTCGCATTCTATGCTGGCTGATGTGGTGGGTTCGCGCGGTGGAATCAAAGTCGGCGGCATGTACGGAATTCTTCCGCTGCACCAAGATTTGTCTAGTCCGTCTTTTCAAGTGACACTTAAAGGGTATTTTAAGGATGTGATCACTCAATTAAAACGAGATCTTACTGGTTTTTGGGTGGCGCACCCAGATTTTGTTCGCCTTGGACTTGCGATCGTCGAGGCGTGGAATTTGTACTCAAAAAATCAGCCAGAAGCTTTATTTTCTCTGACCAACGGTATTTTTAATGACCACTACCGAGAGGAAGTCGATGCGTTCATACGAAGTGAGGACATTAAGGGGCTGGACTCAAAAAATCCCAACTACGTGCGCTCTCTACTTGTGGCTGATATAAAAGTCTCCGACACGATCCTAAATAATCATCCCGACGAAATTCGCTACAACGTGTTTCAATCCCTGCAATATTTAACGGATTGGCTGTGTGGTAATGGGTGTGTGGCGTTGCCGACCATAATAGACGGCATTCCTGTGAGGGTTATGGATGATCTGGCCACAGCTGAACGCTCTCGGTGGGAAGTTTGGCTTGAGATCTATCACGGCCGATTTGCGGTCGAGGATTTTTTAAAAATCGCCCACGAAGAAATGCGGTTCATTCGTAAAGATCTCTCTGACTCCCAAAAAATAGTTCAAGTTAAATGGAGCGAACGCACAGAAAAGTGGTATCCCGTCGCCTTTAAGATCATGATTCAACTTATGACGTCTAAAACCCCCGTCGAGTTTGCCACCGAGCTGCTGATGCCGTTTACCGTCGAAGATATTCGTAAATCTCCAGATCCTTGGGTGAAGGTAACGGCCATTGATGCCAAAAAATTTGAAAACGACGCGTACTTGAACCGTTGGAATTTCTACTTTGAGCGTTGTGGCTCTGCCCGATTTGCAGCCGAAATGTCGAGACCGCAATTCATGGATCTCAGTGCAGGTGAAAGGTTGGTCACGAGTTTTTCGAGAGATGAGATGATCGAGGCGGCTAGTTTTCACGGAGATATCGGCGAATCGTCTAAGTCGTTAGATCACCACGCTAAAAGTGAGCAGCAACTCGTTACCAGCGAAGAATCCACAACCAAAAATGAACTCAAGGCGGCAGCTGCACAATATCTCGCTAAATTCGGCTTTAAGTTCTTGGTGTCAGCCAGTGGTCGTTCTGCAAAAGAGCTGCTCGGCGTGCTTCACTCGCGGTCGAATAATGCTCCGGAGCAAGAGATTTCAAATGCGAAAGCGGCCTTGTGGCAAATTGCTTGTAAACGAATTCTAGAAGCCCCGCCCGACCTCGTTGCTCAGGAATTGGCTAGCCTCGCTAAAAAGCATCGACTGACGGGCGCGCAGGTGGCCGTACGAAATCCGCACGGCCAGCAGGCCATCAATATTGGCGAAGGCGTCAAGGGTGACGCGCAGGTCGCGACGCAAACCCTATTTGAACTGGCGTCATTAAGCAAAACACTGGCAACCGCTTTTGCCATGGAGTATTTTGCTTCCAAAAACATTTCAGTGACTGAGCCTGCGAACCAAATTTTCGCAAAAACGAAGTCCAAATTTCGTATTTCGTCGAAAACAAATGTCGTTTGGGGAGACTCCGTTACGCTGGCCCATCTCATGAGCCACAATGCACTAAATATGCATTACGTTAAAGGTTTCTCAGCCAAAACAGGCGTGCCTTCGGTCGAGGAAATTCTACTTCGGGGTGCGACCTACGGCTACGAACCTGTGGAGGTCACCGCTGAGCCGGGTACGAAGTTTCAATATTCAGGCGGCGGTTTTGTTGTCCTTGAATATTTGATTGAGTGCCTCGAAGGCAAGTCTATTCAAGAGCTGACCGCTCCATTTTTTGTAAAACTTGGACTAACTCATCTCACGTTTCAACAAAATGATTTGCCACGTTTCACCTATGCCAACGGTTATTTTGACGACGAATGCATGGTGACGGGGGGCCGTTTATTGTTCCCAGCCTTTGCGGCGGGGGCTATGGGAACGGCCAATGACATGCTTTCTTTTCTTGGGCATTTGGGGCACGCCTTTACCGACCTCAAGGGGTCTGGTGGTATTAGTCACGATACGGCCGTGTTGATGCTCCACGGTCGAGATCGCGGATGTCGAGCGTTTATGGGCTGTGATATGGGGCTTGGCGTGTTCATCGGAGAAATGGGAGACAACCGTGTGGCCATCCACCAGGGTGCTAATGAGGGGTTTCGGGCCATTTATATTTATGTATTTTCTGGTCCCGATTCCGGCAAAGGGTTCGTCATTTTGTGTAATGCCGATAATCGCGGGGTCTTGTTTATTGCCGAAGCAGCTCAGCTCATCCTGAAGGGCCTGAAGGTGACGGGAGTGAACGTCGACAAGTTTGAGACCGCTTTTGATTACACGACTCTTAGTCAAGAACAGATCGTGAACTTAGGTTATAAGAGTTTGGTGTTCAGTGCTTTTGCTCCCACCCTACCAGAAAGAAACATGGTTCACGGCGAGAAAAATATTTTGGCCGAGTATAATTTATTGACCAACGCTAAAATCATCGATGTTTCCAATCAAAAATTTGCACGAGCTGAGAATCTGTTTTCCATCTATGAACCTGTATTTGATCCCGAGCATTTCGGTCGCCAAGGTAAAATTATGGATAGCTGGGAATCGGTGCGGCATAATGATGTAACCTGTGACCATCTTGATCTAAAATTAAAGACGACGGCACGAATTCAATTTGTGGTGATCTCAACTAAATTTCACGACGGCAATCAGCCTCAATTTGTTAGGCTGCTCGGACGATCAAACTCTGACGGTGAGTGGGGTGAGTTCGTTCCTAAAATAAGTATGGACGGCCACTCATCCAGGCACCTGCGCTTAGCTGAACTAACCAAAGCATTTGCGGAGATTCGCATTGAGATGTATCCCGACGGAGGACTAACCCGGGTCGGGCTATACACATCCTTGCCGGCGACGCTCCCTGATGGCCTTCGCGCTAAATTCGTCGCCATTCCTCAGTCGACTTGTGCGCGGTTTGCCGCCGACATACCCAAAACTCGCAAACCACTGACCATTTCCTATGCCCCGATGGCTGGTGAAATATCTGAAAACATCAAGCGCGCTGTTGAAATTGATTATGCCTGTGCCGCCTTCGGTGGTGAATTGGTGCGTGCCACCAATGAACACTACGGGCCTGCGGTGCAGTGCATTTCGCCGTTTCCGCCTCTCCATATGTTTGACGGAATAGAATCGGCGAGAAGTCGCGATTCGGGCCATTACGAAGAAGTGGTGCTTAAGCTTGGACGGAAAATCGCGATCAAGCGGCTTGTGGTAAATTTTAAATTTTTTACGAACAACAATCCGCGCACATTAACTATTTTTGCACAAGTCGGCGCGGCATGGGTGGACGTTTCTGGCGCCGTGCCGGTTAAGGCCTTTGCCGCCAATCAGAAGGAAATCATCATCCATCAGAAGGTGGAATCTGACCTTATTATGATTCGGGCTTTTCCAGACGGGGGTATCAATAGGATACACGTCTATGATTTTGCCTGAGTTTCGCCGATTATAGACCATTCCCTAGAACAAATAGGCCCCTTGAACAATAGGCCTGGAGCAAAGGCTGCTTGCTGTTGGCTGAAAAAAACTCGCCATTTGCAAGCAGAGCTGATAATAATTACGGTATATTCCCGTGAGTCGCCGAAAAAATGAGATTTTAAGATCTAAGCTGTCATGCAGAAAAAGAAATGGAAAATCCCTATGCAAAATCCCTTCAAAATAATCGCCACGACTATTCTCATGGCAAACTTCGCAACAAGCTCAGTGATCGCCGCCAGTGATCCCGTGGCTGACGTGACCGCGGCCTTGCACCGTGAAGTTATGGAGTCTGGAACCGCCTATGAAAACCTACGTGAGTTAACGTCCCTAGGCCACCGGTTAAGCGGTACGGCCAACGCTGAGAGGGCTGTGCAGTGGGCGAAGGCCAAATTTGAAGCCTATGGTTTTGACAGAGTTACCTTGCAGCCGGTCGAGGTGCCGCACTGGATTCGCGGTAATCACGAGCTTGGGAGCGTTGTGTCAAACAACCAAACGACAAGTTTAAATCTTGCGGCTTTGGGCGGCAGTGCAGGCACTTCTGGAATTACCGCTGGCGTTATCGAGGTCCAAAGCCAAAGCGAAGTTTCGCGGCTTGGGGCGGCCGTACGCGGTAAAATTATTTTTTATAATCGACCAATGGACCCCGCCCTCGCCAACAGGTTTGCGGCCTATTCGGGAGCTGTGGATCAAAGATCTTCCGGGCCGAGGACTGCGGCCGGGTTAGGTGCAGTGGCGGTGCTGGTGCGTTCGATGACGACCCTCGACAACGATGATTTTCCACACACGGGCATGACAAATTTCAGTGGTGGCACAAGAATTCCCGCGGCCGCACTCAGTACGCGAAGTGCAAATCAGTTGTCGGCAATTATTCGAAATGATCCTACCGCCCAAGTTCATTTGGAGTTGAGTGCCGAAGTTTTACCACCCGTCACATCTTACAACGTTTTCGCAGACTACCTCGGAGAGTCGCTCCCGAGCGAATACGTTGTAGTTGGCGGCCACCTTGATAGTTGGGACTTGGGACAAGGTGCCCATGATGACGGCGCCGGCGTGGTGCAGTCGATTGAAGTCGTCCGCGCATTGAAGGCGTTACACATTCGGCCCAAGAGAACGGTTCGCGTAGTATTGTTTATGGCCGAGGAAAACGGCGCTTCTGGTGCTCGTGAGTATGCCAAGCAAGCCTCTCTTAACAATGAAAAACACGTTGCCGCTCTAGAGTCTGACGAAGGGGGATTTGCTCCCATCGGATTTTCCGGAGCGTTTGGGAGCATGCGGAGTCGTATAGATCTATGGCAAGCCTATCTTAATCCCGTCGGGCCAATGATTTTCCGTAACGGCGAAGCCGGCACCGATGTCGATCCGTTGGCGAGCCTGGGTGCGATTTGCTACGGTCTGAATCCTGATTCTACCCATTACTTTGATTACCACCATGCAGCCAATGATCGCTTTGAAGCCGTTGATAAAACGGAACTACACCGAGGCGCTTCAGCCATGGCGATCATGACCTATTTGTTTGCCAATGAGTATTGAGCTTCATGCGGTAGGGTAGGATCGGGCGGGTAATAGAAGCAAATCCAAAAAAAATCAGCCCCAACAAATTATCGTTGGGGCTGATTTTTTAATGGATTCTTACTCGCGGTCAGATTTTCGAACGCTGCGCATGTTTCCTGCGAGAATTTTCTTTCGCAGACGAACCGACTTAGGAGTAACTTCAATCCACTCGTCATCGTCGATCCACTCTATGCATTTTTCGAGGCTCATACGCTTGATGCCGTAGAGGGTCGTGATACCATCGGAGCCGGTGGTTCGCATGTTAGTCAATTTCTTAGGGAGGATCGCGTTCACGTTCAAGTCATTGTCTTTTGCGCACTCGCCAATAATCATCCCTTCATATACTTCTACCGCTTCGCCAATAAACAAAATGCCGCGCTCTTGAACTTTTGCTAACGCGTATTCTGTAGTCTTGCCCACGCGGTCGGAAATCAAGCACCCAGTAAACCGGTGAAAAATCGTACCAGTGTGCGGCTTGTAGCCAACGGATTCTGAGCTGATAAGCCCAGAGCCACGAGTCGCCGTTTTGTACATGGAGTTGGTGCCGAGCATGCCGCGAGTCGGAATTTCAAATATGAGGCGAACGCGCGCTTCGCTAGAGCCCATTGACGCAGCTGTTTCGTACGATAAAAGCTCGCCTTTACGCTGCTGATACATTTTTGTGACTTCGCCCGAACAGACTTCAGGAAGGTCGAGCACCATTTTTTCGATTGGCTCAAGCTTAACGCCTTTTTCATCCGTACGCATCAAAACGTTTGGACGGCCAACCATGAACTCGTAACCTTCGCGACGTAATTTCTCGATCAAGATCCCAAACTGCAACTCTCCGCGTCCTAACACGTAAAACTGATCGGCCACTTCCGTATCTTCAAAGCGAAGGGATACGTTACTGCGGATTTCGTTTAGAAGACGTTGACGAAGTTCACGAGACTGAATGGTCTTGCCTTCGCGTCCAGAGTTTGGTGTCGTGTTGATGGAGAAAATCATGCGCATGGTCGGCTCTTCAACCTTAATTCGCGGCAAGGCTTGTCCAGTCAATCCGCTAAGGGTGTCGCCGATTTCCAATATTTCACTTCCGGCAATTAATCCGATGTCGCCTGCTGAAAGTTCGTCGACCTCAACTTGCTTCATTCCTTCGTAAGATAGGAGGCGGAAAATTGGAAATTTTTGGGTTACGTTTTTACCGCTAGCGTCGACGCCGTGGCGAACGATCTCCTGGCCCTTGCGAACGGTCCCAGTTGTAATACGGCCCAATGCTAAGTTGCCCAGGTATTCGGAGTACGCAATATTGGAAACTAGCATTTGCAGTTCTGCTTTTGCGTCGCCTTTTGGGGGAGGTAGAGCTAAAATTGTGTCGAAAAGTGGCTTGAGATTGCGCTCACCGCCTCCGGTTAAGAAGGTTGGAATCGCATCGTGATCAAGTGTGCACCAACCCTGACGAGCGCATGCATAAATAATTGGGAAGTCTAATTGTTTTTCCGACGCGCCAAGCTCGACGAAAAGATCGAATGCGTTATTGACGCAGTCACTAACCATTGTGCTGTCGATAGCCTCTGGGCGGTCAACTTTGTTGATACAAAGCACGATGGTAAGGTTTTTCTCGATCGCTTTCTGTAGTACGAAGCGAGTTTGTGGCAGGGGACCTTCCACAGCATCAACTAATAAGATGGCTCCATCAACCATGTCCATAATACGCTCAACTTCGCCGCCAAAGTCGGCGTGACCTGGTGTGTCAACAACATTGATTTTAACGTCGCCAAGTAGAAAAGAGGCGTTCTTCGCAGAAATAGTAATGCCTCGTTCGCGCTCCTGAGAGTCTGAATCCATCATTCGTTCGGAAGTCACTTCATGAGATTTGAAGGTGCCGGCTTGCTTTAACAAAAAGTCAACTAGGGTTGTTTTACCGTGGTCGACGTGTGCGATGATGCATATGTTACGAATATTTCTAGACATTGTTTTCCTTGGCCCCCAAAGGGTTGTTATTTAGAAGCCGGAGGGTACCATAGAATCTATAGAATCGTCACCTCTTTATTATAAAAATATTTCCTCCTGTGCAGATTTTTTTCTTAGTGTTAACGACATCCCGAAAAAGAGACTGATGACTGAGTGTAACTACCTTAATTTACAGTATTTATTTTGCATTTATTCGGTATTTATCCGCAATGCGCCAGCTATAGGTGTCTGCTGATAAATTCGGCAATGAAATGGCCAAAAAATGGATTCACGTTTTTTAATTGGTTACAATAGTAATTGGAATCAATTGCTCGACAGGTTTCGCTTCAGCGCTCACGTAGAACGCTCGGATACGGCTAGGATCCTTTGTCAGGCTAATAAATTATTTGGAATTAATCATTGAATTTTACTCCAGGAGGTCGTCAGTGAATAAGTTGATGAAGTTGATTTGCGTTGGGATATACGTTTCAATTGGTTGGAATAGCACGATTGTATTTGCAGAAAATCGTGAAGCTACAGATGGCCAAGAATCAGAACTTTACGGCGTAGATAAAGATGATTTGTCGACGCTACCAGGAGGGCGGGCCATCATCGGAGCCAAGATTGACTGTCCATGTTCCGCAACGAAAAATGGACTAAAGTGTCCCTACGAAGAAACAGTCCTCTTATCGATTATCCGTCGCGACACGGGAGCCACTGTTTGGGGTCCAGAGTTGGCGTCGGCACCCTCTGACGATCGCTGTCAATTGGTTCGGTTAATTGGGGCCACGGTGCCGGTTGATGAAACGGTTCTAAATGCTCCTTCAGACGATTACTGGCTTCACGTTAAGTGCACCGCGGGGTGTCCAATAAAAATTCAAAATGTTCCTTACGTTATCTCACAGAAAGGCATCAAAGGAGATACCGGAAGCCGCGGGCCCTCAGGTGCTGCAGGCGTTGCCGGAGCAAAAGGTGATGCAGGAATTGCTGGAGCGATTGGCCCAACAGGATTACCGGGAATGGTTGGACCTGCCGGAGCAAAAGGTGATGCAGGTGCCGCTGGAGCAAAAGGTGATGCAGGTGCTGCGGGTGCGATTGGCCCAACAGGATTACCAGGAATGGTTGGACCTGCTGGAGCAAAAGGTGCTGCAGGAATTGCGGGAGCAAAAGGTGATGCAGGTACCGCTGGTGTTGCCGGAGCAAAAGGTGATGCAGGAATTGCTGGAGCGATTGGCCCAACCGGATTACCGGGAATGGTTGGACCTGCTGGTGCTGCAGGAATTGCTGGAGCAAAAGGTGATGCAGGTGCCGCAGGTGTTGCTGGAGCAAAAGGTGATGCAGGTGCTGCGGGTGCGATTGGCCCAACAGGATTACCGGGAATGGTTGGACCTGCCGGTTCTGCAGGAATTGCTGGAGCAAAAGGCGATGCAGGTGCTGCGGGTGCGATTGGCCCAACCGGATTACCGGGAATGGTTGGACCTGCTGGTGCCGCTGGTGCTTCGGGTGCGATTGGCCCAACAGGATTACCGGGAAAAAATGGATCTGAGGATGTCATATTCACGGAAGGCGAGGGTGGGATTATCTCGGTTACGACTCCGCAATTCACGGGGCAGTGGTTTAACGAAGAGAGTGTAAATAATTTTCTCGACGATAAAGCGCCACTTCATCATGCCCATTCGACGAGTGACATTAGTGATGTTGCTAAATGTGTAGGCCCGGTTACGGATCAGCTCTGTATGAATGACGATTCGTCGTTGCAAGTAAAAGGTGTAAAATATGTGCCAGCGCCGCTGATAAATGGAGTGCCAATTAGGATGGAGTATTTTTCTGGAATCAAAACAGGTTCGTCGAATTCGTGGAATGTAATTGGCAATATCGGAGCTGGAAATAAGACAATTCGTCATATCGAAGGAAGTGTGAAGTCCATACAGGGCACAGACTTAATTGTTAATTCTTCTGATCGTATGCGTATTCGAATTGTTGATAAGAGAATTGAAGAATTCCACACTGATTTTGCGCTTAACAGTCAAGAGGTCATAATAATAATTCATTATACTAGTTTATAAAATAATTTATCGGCTGATTTTGATTACATTAAGGAGTAGAGCGTCATGAAAAAGAGCGTTGGAATAGTGTTAACGTCGCTGGCTACAATAATTTCAGCATGTGGTACAAATAAACCTAAAAGCACACCCGCGCCGAGCCGTAGTGAAGATCAGGCGCAAGCTGGTCAAAAAGCCCCGGCTGGTGCACGGGGTGAAACAGGAAGCAAGGGTGACAGGGGGCCAATGGGGCCAGGGAATGCATTTCCATACCAAGTTACGGATGGAAACGGCGCAGGAATCGGTGATGCAACGTGGGACGGGTTTAGCAAATTTAATCAAGGCACCGTATTTTCGTTTGAATCTCTTGACGGTGCCATATTTACAGTGAATCCGACCACTGGATTTTATGCGGGAACGGCCTATTGTTTGTATGCTGCAAATGATTGCACGGGCACTTGTTTAAATCCAGTAAGTCCCGGATCAAGCAACATCCTTGTGATGGGGAGAACGTCACTTTTCTGGCTGAGGAGTCCAACGACCCGAACTCTGCAATCTTACGCTTCATATTCTATTGATAACGGCAGTGGTGGCACGTCTTGTGGCGTCGCGGGAGGACCATCTCAAGAATGGCTCGTCGCCGTTCCTGACGCATGGGTGAAGCCTCAAGGTTTCGTGTATCCAATCCCTGTTCCACTAAAACTAGAAAAAGCTTTATAGCGTCAATTATCCGGTCAATTTCTCACGCGGAGTTGTCCCTCCTAAATATTCCGTCTGCGTGTCTAGCATCATTCACGTAAACGCCACTTTTAATCCACATGCTTCCAGGTGTTAGCAGCGTCAGTGGGACGATGGCTCACGTCCATTCTATGGTTTTGGTGGCACCTTGATCCCCAACTTTTTAGCTAACCGACCGACTAGTTCAATTTTTTGCTGTTAATAGTCCCGCGCGCTGCCAACTTCAGGGCTCCCATCGTCGCGAATTTATCCCAGATGGAGTTTTTAGGAGCGACAACTATTATTGCAGATCCTATCTGCTGTAAGAAGGTTGGATTTAGATTTTTTTCAGATATTGATCTTATTATCACTATAGTTTATCATAAAAGTGGTCGTAAATCCGTCCAGTTTTTAGAGGTGCATGTGCGAAATAGAGATCAACTAATTGAAATTATTAATGAATATATCGAGACCTTGCCGCCAGCTCAGACCAAGCGCGGTGTGGTCATTGAGCCCATTCGCGGCAAAGCCTCGATTCTGATCGGAGTCCGCCGTTCCGGTAAATCCACAATCATGGCTGGAGAGATCAGGGCACTCCTAAGCCAAGCTGTACGCCAGTCACACATCTTGTATCTGAATTTTTTCGACGATAGACTTCGAGGTCTTGATTTAGCGGGCTTAGATACTCTTTTCGAGACGTATCGCGAAATGCGTCCTGAGATCGCTGCAAAAGATCGCATCTATTGTTTTTTCGATGAAATTCAATCCATCGAAGGCTGGGAGTCGTTTGTCGAACGACTGATACGACGCGAAAATTGTGACGTGTGGCTCACTGGCTCATCGGCAGCCATGCTTTCCAAGGAAATCGCCACACAGATGCGAGGGCGCGCCCTTTCTTGGGAAGTATTTCCATTTTCATTTCAGGAATTCCTCACACATCGACAGGTGGCTTTCGCCGGACCTATTTCTGTTACCACTCGTCGTAAAATAAACCAATGCTTCGACGATTATTGGCAGACTGGCGGCTTTCCAGAGGTTTTGGATCTCCAACAACACATGCGAGTCATGGTTCACCAAGAATATCTGCGAACAATTTTATTCCGAGATTTGATTGAACGTCATGAGATCGGACACCCAAAGGCATTGATGGATATGACACATCAGTTAATCGAAAATGTTGCCTCTCAGCATAGCATCAACAGCCTTTCAAAATATCTCAAGAC
The DNA here is from genome assembly GCA_947476525.1 of Oligoflexales bacterium. Taxonomy (GTDB): domain Bacteria; phylum Bdellovibrionota_B; class Oligoflexia; order Oligoflexales; family RGVZ01; genus CAMDKS01. The sequence goes on along the minus strand of CANJQY010000057.1, from coordinate 869 downwards.
ACTGGGTCATAAAATTCAGAAATCGACAGTCTCCCAATATTTGGATTGGCTTGAAGATGCCTATTTTCTCTACGGAGTTCGGATATTTGATGCGTCGGTGACACGGACCGAAATCAATCCAAGAAAAATATATTGCGCCGACCATGCGCTCGTGAAATCAATCAGTTTAGGAATCCTTGAAAATAGCGGCCATCTTTTAGAAAATTTAGTGTACATCACTCTCCGGCGCAAAAATGAGAAGGTCTTCTACTATCGCACGGCCACAGGTCTGGAAGTTGATTTTGTAACAGTAGAAGCTGGTCGAAAGAGGAGACTCATTCAAGTTGCCGAAAATCTGATGTCGCCAAAAACAAGAGAACGAGAACTCAAGGCCCTGGTTGCGGCGATGCGCGAGCAAAAAATAAAGGATGGTACCATTGTCACACGTGCAGAGGACGAAAATATTGAAACAGATGCAGGTGCCGTTCAGGTCATTTCCATCGCAAAATTTCTTTTAGCAAATTGAGATTTTTTTTCATTATTGGTGCGGAAATTAGTCCTTCAATAGTCCCTGAATCTTTCCATGTCATTGACGTGACTGGACAGTTGCCACCCCTGTCCCTCCTAAATATTCCGTCTGCGTGTCTAAATATGTTCAGTTCGCTGAAATTAGTCACTTATTTGTCGACGGTGAATCATGGGCGTTTTTGTGCTATTTTCGCCCCATTCTTCCGAAAAAGGGGGGCAAACATGTTGGTGAGAATTATTTTTAGACTTCAAGCCGAAAACTTGGCCTTGAGGCAGCAGCTCGCTGTTTACCAAAGGAAGCAACCGAAACTAAAAATCTAACCGACCGACTAGTTCAATTTTTTGCTGTTAATAGTCCCGCG
>CANJQY010000056.1 GCA_947476525.1 Oligoflexales bacterium | reverse complement strand
CGTTCCCATAAAAATCTATCCAACCCTACCAAGTGCGGAAGAGATGGAGTCCATTCAAAAACACCATGACAATTGGTGCCCTGGGCTAGATCCTGTTAAAGACGGAGATGATCGATGCCTGGCTATAAAAAGGCCGGAATAATGGCTGCAAACAGAATATTGCCGATTTAAAGACCGTTAAGGATTCGGGGGATGGAAATGTTGTGCTCGCTTCTGCCAAGGATCTTGCTGTTGGCGCTGAATTTCCAGGGAAATCCTATTTATTGAGTGGATATGAACTGTACAACGATACGGGTGAGAAAAATCACTTCGGCAATGGCTGGGCGGTGGAAGTTAGTTCCGATGGAAAAAACTGGACTACGATAGAGCAAAGAGTTGCAGGCGTGTTAGGTATCCAGAAGTACTCATTTGCGGAACCAATTTTGGCCTCCTTTGTCAGAATGAGATTGACAGAGCTCCCCTTTGGGGCGGGCTGGGATGTCTGGTGGCTGAAATTTTTGGGCCATAAAGTCGAGTGTAAGTAAACAAATTGAGGTTGCTAGAAGTGCGAATTGGAGCAAAGCCCAAGCGGCTTTTGAAGGAATTTTAAATGCTGACAAAAATCGCGCCGATGCACAATACCAATTGGCGTTAGTTCAAAAAAATGGTCTCAACAACCCCAGCAAGGCCATTTCACTTCTGCAAGCCATCGTAAGTGATGCAGATGGGCGGTTTCAACAATCTCTCACTATAAAACGTGTGGCTAACGTGACACTACGTCAAATGAAAGCTACGGACGCCGATGGAAAATTTCCAGATGAAGGCGTTAGGTAAAATAAGTTTCTTCAATTTGTTGGTTTCGTTCATCGACACTTAGGGACTGAGCTTCAAGAGCCATTGTATGTGAAACTCCTCCGACAATTTTTGCAACAACATCGAGTGCACGCTTCCTAAGGATTGCCTCCAAGCTCCCGAACCCTGGCTCCGGGACAATGGCGTATTCAAGCCGGCAGTTCATATTGAGTGGCACTCATGCCCAGTGCTCCTCGCACATCACGAATCCAAGCTCCCGAGGGCAAGTCGGCTCGTGACAGGGTGCCAAGCGCCTTGTAGCGCGGGGGAATGATCAGCCTGGCTAAAGTTTCGCGACCAGTCACCGATGAGGATTGGAAGAATAAAACTTTTTTCGTCCGTCAGCTCAGACAATACTAGATTCGTCGCCCAGTGACGGGCGGTCGTGGAGTGAATCGATGACCCGCTTGGGAATAATGAAATTTATATGGCGGCCTGGACTTCGATGGATCGCGTCGTCGGGGGCGGTAGCGGCCGCTTGGGCTGTCTTGTCACCCAGCTGGTCGGGAACCTTCGGGATCCACCGCAGTGATTTAGCCGCGTCAGATAAAAGTGTGATGATGAGCCTTGGTAATGCCCATTATCGTTACGATTTTGTGCCAGAAGGAAAAGTACCGCCCGAGTGTCCTGGTCCTAGTTGCCCGCTTAATCCTTTAAATGATGGCCATCTGTTGCGGCGAGAGACAGCGCCTTTTAGCAATATTATTGCGGCGTCAACTAAGGACGGTTGGCGGGGCACGATGTTTATGCGTTGGGATATCTCGACCCCTGAATTTGTCAAGAAGGTTGGCGATGCCATTGCTTTTGATTTTTACGGGATTGGAGGTAAATCATTTCGATTCTTCGTGGATGGAGTTTTGGTCGAGTCGGGCCGCGGAGGGCCATCTCAAAACGCAATCGTATTTGATGCGCATAAACTATCAGGAACTCCCTTGACACTTGGGTTTGAAATTATCGTTGGTAGAACTTTGGCGCCGGGCCTTATTACTGTATCTGAGCCGTTTTTAAGCCCGCCAAGCATTGCCGAAAATTTGCGAGATTCGTATCGCGGCCGAGATCGATTGGCCATGATTCCCATTGCTACCGGCTTCGCATTGATCGCCATATTGGCTGGTTTTGGGTGTTTTTTTACCCCATTTTATCGTGAAATTTTAGCGTTTTCACTATTCGTCACACTCTACAATTGGCGGCAACTCTTGGTGAATGACATGAGCGTATTCCCGAGCTACCTAAACGTAGACTTTGTGACAGTCGCGGGAGTGCTTAAATGCTTTACAATCGCCGCGCTTTGGGCCTTTTCAGGACTCTATTTTCGAATTAAATCCCGGCTACTATGGACCCCGGTCATCGCCTACATTCTATTAGCTATACTTTGCTATGGCGCTGGACGATTTGGTATTGGTCTTGAACTACCATTATATCTGAATCGGAGTTTTGACTTCAGTTATGCACTGGCATTTGCAACTAATTCGTTCTATGCATTTGAATCGTGGCGACAAACGAAAAACAAGCCGTGGGCACTTTTTCGCCGCAACGTTGCGATTGCAATTGGGATAATTAGTGTGTTTCTTTGCATCGGCTTCGCAATTCGCTACTGGGTAGAAAATATGGGATTGACCAGTGATACGTTTGGAGTCTATGCGCCGTTTTATGCGTGGATGAGAGCGTCGTTGCAATTCTTTGTTATTGTTATGGGATTGGTTATTGCTTTGGAATGGTCCCTCATTGTTGGTCATCGTCAGAGGGTTCTTCAGCGATTTGGCACCATTGTTGATCCGAGGCTTATGAACGATATCATTCATGGATCAAAAGGCCAATCAAGGCGAATTGATCCCATTACCGTGCTGTTTTCTGATCTAAGGTCATTTACCAAAATGTGCGAGGTATTTGATCCCGACCTAGTGACCATGGCCTTAAATGAGTATTTAGACGTTGTCACATCTGCCGTCCAGGCACATGGCGGAGTTGTCGACAAGTTTGTCGGCGACGCCGTGATGGCACTGTGGGGCGTCCCAGAGAAGGGCGCACAGGATTCGCTTTCTGCAGTACGGGCAGCTATTGACGTACGGATCGGCATGGCAAATTTAAATCAACGCCGATTAAGCGAAGGGCTGTTCCAACTGGATTTTGGAATTGGAATACACTGTGGTTCCGCTATTTTCGGGGCCATTGGAAATGGAATTCGGGTTGACCATACAGTTATTGGCCCCACTGTTAATGTTGCCTCTCGACTTCAAGGCCTTACCAAATGCCTTCAATGTGATATTGTAATCTCCAACGACGTATATCAAAATGTGAAGCATCAGGCACTTATTGATGACCTTGGTATGAGCGAAATTAGGGGAATGTCGAAAGAGGTCCACATCGTGAAGCTAATTGGAATACAAATGAATGATGAATTGTTTGCAATTGGAAGCAAAATTTTGGAAGATGCGACAACACTGCGCCAGGCTGGGGTGATGGAAAATTCGCCAACAAATGTTATCGCTGACGATTATGCAGTTCACGAGTCTGAAGCGCGACAAAATGACAAACAAGTTGCTTGAATGTCTGAGAATTTTTCAAGATTCCGGAGCGAGCGCGGCGGTTTTGGTGCTGTACCCTAAAAATGGGCCGCTGTGCAAAATTGTATTCGAATTTGAGTGGTAGATCAGGTCCAGCTGGCTATGGATCCATCTCGAAAAAAATTTTGGACGCTTCATTTAGATCAACAAACCCAGAGTGGTCAATCAGTTTCAATTTATTGTCGAGTTCATCAACTCAATAGGGGCACATTTTTTAAGTGGCGCAAGAGGCTTGCTGCGGGAGGAAATTCTTCGCTACTGAGTCTCGATCGGGCCGGAGAGGGCCTTTGGCGGTAGTATCGGCTTCGTGCCAACGATGAAAACATTATTAAAGAGAACAAAGAAGACTTCGGCCTTGAGGGTTTTGCGTTAAACGGATTTTATGCCACTGAGGCGGCTATGCTTGTCCGCATTATGTATTACAATATTCTAAATCTCTTTCGACGAGAAATGCTCCCCGAACCTGAATCGCATCAACGGACGCAAACACTTCGTCTAAAATACTTTATCTCACCGGCATTGCTTGGCCGTAACGGTAAAAGCCCAGTACTACGACTAGGCATTAGGAAGCAAAACGTGAGGCTTAAATTCATCCATATTCTCAACAAGATAAGTACCTAGCTCTCCAAATGCAATGCATCTGACAGAGCAAATGCGCCACCAGCCACCGCAAATTAGCGAAAGTCGCGAAATACCCTCGCGCCTCGCAACCTTAAGCCACCATTGAATGACAAGTTTTTGAAGACTGGCAACGCCGGAGTGGCGGAGCTTTGCTAAAAATCAAGAAATCAAATGCATTATTTGGGATAAAGCGGTATTACAGTTCAAAATAGTTGCAATTGTACATACAATAGAATACACTTAGTTTTATGAAGTTTGAGTGGGATGAAAATAAAAATAAGATAAATCACCGAAATCACAAGATTTGGTTTGAAGAAGCGCAGACGATTTGGGCCGATATTCATTCTTCAGAATTTTTCGATCCAAATCATAGCGATACCGAGGATCGGTTTATTCGAATTGGACATACCACAAGAGACCGGTTGGTCTTGGTTGTGTTTTGTGAACGATTGAATGGCACAACAATTAGAATTATTTCAGCCCGTAAAACCACATCATTTGAAAGAGATAAGTATGAAAAAGGAATATGATTTGAAAGCGTTAAAGAAGAGGCCAGGTAAGGTAAAGGTTGATCCAGATGCGGCCAAGGTTCCAATAAGTCTGCGCCTCGATGGCTCTATTCTTGGTTACTTTAAGACTGAGGCTGAACGTCTCGGTATACCATATCAAACACTTGTTGGCAGCATCTTGCATCAATATGCATCTGGAGAGCTTATTGAGAAAAAGACTATTGATCTCCTAAAGAAACTCAAAGCGTCGTGAGGCGTTCTAACCTCTCGAACCAAACAGTGGTAGACAAATTGGGTTCGGTCGAAATAAACCCTGAAAATTTGTTGGTTATGGTCTTGAGGTCGCAATCTGCGACCTCAAGACCATTAGGTGTAATACCTGTACTGCCGCAATAATCAATGTTTACCCCTTAAATGGCCCTCAAGCGGGCATTGAGCGGCAGCTCGTCAGCACCCCACTTGTCGATCAATTCCCGTGATCATGAGTTTGATCCACTCGCCTCTGCTATTCAGATGCTCGTTTTGAAGATTTTTGACGGCATCTGGTATTTGGCAAATATGGTTACCGTCTAACATCAAATATTTTAGATTTATTAATCCACTTAGGTTTGAAATATCCGAAATTGAATTTTGGCGAATATTCAACCATCTCAATGTGGTCAAATTAGTTAGCGCGTCAACACTAGAAAATTTATTTCCTTCGATATTGACGGCATCGACAATCTGAAGCTGTTGCAGTCCTTCGATCGACGACAGCCGATTGCGAGCGACGTCGAGCATCCATAGCAATGATTTTGACTTGGTAATATCCAGCGCCTCTATTTGGTTATCCTCTAGCTGCAAATACCTAAAGGCCAATCCAGCCAATGGGCCCGTATCCCACAACCTATTTCGTGGCAGGTAAAGGGTGCGCAACAAACTAAGTCCATGCAGTGGAGTGAGATCGACGACGCGACTATCAGATAAATACAGTGCTTCGAGCCGTCCTAATTTAGCAAGTGGTGCCAAGTCAGAAACGTTTGTTTGCACCGCATTCAATTCTTTCAACTGCACTAGGTGCGACAATGCGGTGATATCAGACACTGGATTGAAGTTGATATTCAGATATGTGAGGTTGATCAAATTTGCCAAAGGACTGATGTCCAAAATTTCATTTTTCGCCACAGATAGCGTTAATAGCTGCGTCGATGCTTCAAGTGGATGGAGACTCCGTGCCGGATTACGTGGTGTTTCGAGTGGATCTGGCCACAGAGTTAAATATTGCGTTTCATTTAGGCGGGTTTGCGTCAGTGTACAATTTTCTGGCGATGCCTGACCCCATACCCCAAGTTTAAGCATGATGGCGTCAACAGTGTCTTGCTGCTCTTGATCCGCAGGAGCCAAGCAATAATCGTAGAAAGGTTTAGCGAAGGCGCAGTCTTCGCCTATCAATTGGCCACCAAGGACCAGACCCAATAGCGCTATTTTTTTACGGCTTAGTCTACTGCATATATTCATACTTAGTTTCATACTTAGTTTCACGCCTATTTCCATGCTTATTTCCATGCTTATTTCCATGCTTATTTCCACGCTTAGTTTCATCAAGGTTATTTCTAATGCCATTGTTCTACGCTCGAATACTCCTGTCAACGGCAAGAGTCATTACAACATGGCCACCGCATTTAACGTGCTGTAATTTTAGTCGGTTGAATGTTCATCACAAGAACACTGGCGCAAATGCAGGATCAAGTGATAGAGTCGTGGTACGTCACAGCACAACGTCACAGCATGACGTCACAGCAGGCCAACCATGAGGGCTACATGACCGATATCCTTAAACATTCCCGCCGAGATTTTGAAAAAGGAACCCTCCTCGAAGGAGACGCTCCCAAAAATCCGTTAGATTTGCTGATGAATTGGTACCATGACGCTGTCAACCAAGGTGTTGCGGATGCGAATGCAATGAGCTTATCGACTCTCGATCGGCAAGGTTTTCCGGTTAGTAGAATTGTGCTGCTACGAGATATTCGCAAGGACGGTCACGCTAAAAATGAACTCATTTTTTTCACCAACTATGATAGCAGCAAAGGCCATGAAATGGCTGCGTGCCCCAAAGGTGGTTTGCTTTTTTTCTGGCAGCCACTAGAGAGGCAAGTTCGGATACGTGGAATGTTTGAAAAAATATCCAGCGCCGATTCGGATGCGTATTTTGCGACGCGTCCCCGAGACAGCCAAATCGGTGCTTGGGCTTCGCCCCAAAGCCAAAAGGTCGCTTCTAGAGAGGCGCTAGAGAGTCGAGTCAACGACTTCACAGAGAAATTTCGTACCGCAGCTAAGATTCCGCGGCCCGCCCACTGGGGGGGCTACAGGCTCGTACCAGACCTATTTGAATTCTGGCAGGGGCGCCCAAGCCGGCTCCATGACCGCTTACAAGCGACCTTCGATTCCGGGCACTGGATTTGGGCGCGCTTGGCTCCGTAACCATTGAATTTTTCCGACAGGCCTGGGACCGCTCTTCAATGATATTTCACTGTATTTTCATTCTTTTGCAATCATTCTAGAAAATTAATGGCGAATTTTGGAAAAAAAGTGTATCCTGTTCTCACCTAGTAAGGACTTTAGTTTATGTCGAACAACCTGTCGAATCCCATGCCTCAAAAAAATCCATTATTACCACAAGACCCTTCAAAAACTGCGTTGCATTTTATCAATGGCGAGTTTACTGCCTCGGCAGACGGTCGCACCTTTGACTCAATCAATCCGGCCAATGGAGAGGTTTTATGCAAAGTCGCCCTCGGCGGCGCCAAGGAAATCGACTTAGCTGTCGCAGCGGCGGATCACGCTTGGCGCGACGGGCCTTGGGCTAAGACGACTAGTACTGAACGCGCGGTCATGCTGCGTAAAATTGGCGATGAGCTGCTCGCACGCAAACAAGAGTTTGCGGAATTGGAATCATTGGATAGCGGGAAACCGATCTCTGAGACGCTGAATGCAGATATTCCACGGGCGGCCTTCAATTTCCATTTTTATGCTGATCTTTGTCATCACCAGATGAGCCCAAGTTACCGCAGTGACGACGGAAGTCATCACACCACACTCCGAGAGCCGCTCGGTGTCGTAGGCTTGATCACGCCGTGGAACCTGCCGCTCTATCTTGCAACCTGGAAACTAGCACCGGCACTAGCGCAAGGGAATGCGGTCGTTTTAAAACCGGCCGAATTAACTCCCTTGACCGCTTATGCCCTTGGTGAGGTCATGAAAAAAGTGGGCATGCCACCAGGCGTGGTAAATATCGTGCAAGGTTTTGGTCCTGATAGTGCGGGTGAGGCACTAGTCAAACATTCCTCTGTAAAAGCCATTTCATTTACAGGAGAAACCTCTACAGGAGCAGCCATTATGGCCGCAGGAGCTCATTCCTTAAAAAAGATGAGTTTTGAACTTGGGGGCAAAGGGGCCAGCATTATTTTTGCCGATGCTGATATCGAACGTGCGGCAAAGGTAGCAACGAGAGCTGCCATGCGCAATCAAGGTCAAGTATGTTTGGCGGGATCTCGCTTGCTTGTGGAAGAATCCGTGGCGAGCCGAGTCATAGACATCGTAAAGTCCGAAATCGCGAAAATAAAAATGGGCAGTCCTCTCGATAGTCTAACGACACTCGGAGCACTTTGTGGCGTGGAGCACCGCAACAAGGTTAAAGGATTTGTGGACTTTGCACGAACAATTCCAGGCGTCAGGATAGAGGCTGGCGGAAATATTCCGGAGCACATGCCGAGGGCTGGAGCTTGGTTTGAGCCCACATTGTTGACAAATGTTCCGCAGGATTCACGATTAATTCAAGAAGAAATTTTTGGACCCGTTTTGACAGTGCAAACGTTTAAAACCTTCGACGAAGCCATCTCAATGGTTAACGGCACAAAATACGGTTTGAGCTGTTCTGTTTGGACGAAAGACATCGACAAAGCAAATAATGCAGCAAACAAAATCCGCACTGGACTGGTGTGGATCAATTGCTGGTTTATTAGAAATCTCCACACCCCCTTTGGCGGCATGAAACAAAGCGGCGTGGGTCGAGAGGGTGGTCAGACAAGTCTCGACTTCTTCTCAGAAATGAAAACCGTTTGCGTAGCCAATACACTCCATGAACGCCATGGGATGGTATGGGTTTAGGCGAATAAACCAATTAATATTAGCGGCCGAGCCGCACTGCAGCTTACAAGTGTGAGCTGCAAACCAAATTACAGAAAGAAACTATAGAAATGAGTTCTACTCAACCATCAAACCGCTCAATTGCGGTATTCATCGATTTCGAAAATTTAGCCTTAGGTTTTAAAGACCGGCAAGGGCGCTTTGAAATTAAATATGTATTAAAACGCTTATTGGAAACAGGTAAAATTGTCGCCAAAAGATCCTACGCCGATTGGAGTCGATTTAGTTCCTACACCTTCTCACTCCACGAGTCAGCCATCGAGCTCATCGAAATTCCGAAGCGCTCGCAGACTGGCAAAAATAGTGCCGACATTCGACTGTGTGTGGACGCCATGGATCTTGCCTACAGCAAAGATCACATCAACACATTCGTGATTGTTTCAGGCGATAGCGACTTCTCGCCGCTAGTCAGCAAGCTTAAGGAGCTTGGAAAACACGTGATTGGACTAGGAATGACTGACAGCACGTCAGCACTCCTGCGCGACAATTGCGATGAATTCATCTACTACGAAGATTTAGTCCCTGTGGTCGACGCACAAACCACAATTCACCTCTCCAAAACCGTGACAGAGCCTCGCCGCAACGCGTTCACCATGCTGATTGACGCTTTAGCTGCGCTCCGCCGCGACGACCGCGAGGTTTTGGGAGCCGCCTTACTAAAGAACACAATGTGCAGAATGCACCCTGGATTCACAGAAAGTCACTACGGCTACAGAAGTTTTAGCGCCTTCCTACAAGATGCTTCGAAAGAGGGTCTGCTGGAATTAACGTTGCATCAGAAATCTGGAACGTGGGTTGTGGCAAGGTTTGGAGAAGAAATGAAAGCGGCTCCAATCGTCGCATCGTCGGATGCTTCGCCTCCAACCATCGTTAGAGCTGCACCATCATCCGCTCCCCCCATTTCCGCCAACGTCTCCGAACCGATTACGACCGCCTCAGCTAAAGTTCCCGCCAAAACGGCGAGCTGGCATCACCATGGGGTACCTAGAGTCGAGTCATTCAGCTCAGAAGCCGAATCATTCAGCTCAGAAACCAAATCAGACGTTGAAGGAGCTTCTTCAGCGGTAGACGATACTGCGGAGCAAGTTACTCCGCTGGACGCTGAAATACCAGCCGCACCTGCTGCATCCCGAAGTACAGGCCGCGCATCCGCTAAGGCGCAGGTAAAAGCCACAGTGGTCAGACCAACGCCACAAGGGAAAACCGCGGTAAAGCCGGCACCAAAACCGGCACCAAAACCGGCCAGCACTCCGGTGGCGACCTCAAATAATTCAACACGACGCCGTAGAAAACCATCCAAGAAATCTGGAGAATAATCATGGCTAATGTAAAAACAGGAAACAACAAACTAAATTTGACCAATGTTTTGGAAGATGCGCGTCCCACGAATTATCATGAACAGGCATTAGACTGTTCATGGGATGAATACTTCAAAGTTATTTCGTCTCGCCGAAGCATTCGCGTTTACGATGAGACACCGGTTCCCGCCGATGTCATTCGCAATGCGATCGATGCCGGATTAATAGCGCCAACGTCCAGCAATCTCCAACAGACGGAATTCTATTGGGCTAGATCCCCTGAGCGAAAAGCAGCGTTAGTCAAAGCTTGTTTAAGCCAACCAGCCGCAGCGACGTCACAGCAATTGGTCGTAGTCGTTGCCCGCACCAACACTTGGAACAGAAATTCTGCGGCGATCATCACACAGCTTAAAGATTCGGGAGCCCCAAAATCGGCCATTGCTTACTATGAAAAGCTCGTGCCGTTGGCGTATCGCAACGGCCCGGTTGGACTTCTAGGACTTTTCAAGCGTATTTATTTCTTCGTTAAGGGCTTAGCTGGCCCCGTGCCACGCGAGCCAAAATCGTTTGCGGATATTCGTGTTTGGACACACAAGTCCGCCGCGTTGGCAGCCGAAAACTTCATGTTAGCTATTAGTGCGCAGGGTTTCGACACGTGTCCGATGGAGGGCTTCGACTCAAAACGAGTTAAAAAGATTTTAGGCCTGGGCTGCGGCGCTGAAGTTTGCATGGTGATCTCCGTAGGTAAAAGGGCTAAGGGCGGAGTGTACGGCCCACGCATGCGCCTGCCTAGAGAGTGGTTTGCGTTCGAAGTCTGACTGCAAAGGAATCTGCCTCATAATTTTTCATCAAAAAATTAAATTCGCTATTTTAGTTGTCTTTTTATGCACGTCAGCGTGCAAACCTCGTGAATTGGAAGATTCTCGAACCCAAGGCCTAGCAAGTAGTGCGGACACTTTGGATGGCTTTGTCGCAGACGCGTTTAGAAACAATCGCCACTATATGAAAATTTTGGATGATGGTAATGACGCACTCCTGGCGCGAATTTTCCTTTTTCAAAACGCACGTCACCAAATTGATGTGCAGACGTTTATATGGGACGATGATGAGACGGGCCGCTATTTCTTTTATGAATTAATGCGTGCGGCTCAGCGGGGCGTTCACGTTAGAATTTTGGTGGATGGTCAGTTCGCTCTGAAAAATGCTGATTTCGTGGCATTTATTCACAAAAACTACGCCCCTTCCATCGAAATCCGGTACTACAACCCAACCGGAACCCGAATCAAGCCAAATTTCCTGCAGCGCATTTTGCATGTGTTGACAGATTTTAGAGACTTCAATCAGCGGATGCACAACAAAGTCATTGCCGTCGACCATTCAATGGCAATTGTAGGTGGCCGGAACATTCAAAACGCCTATTACGAGCGGGCTAGTGGACTTAATTTTCGGGATCGTGACGCTTTTGTGATTGGCAGCGCAGCGGACGATGCCACACGATCGTTCGATGAGTTTTGGAACGACGTACGGTCGGTACCGTCTAACGAAATGAACGAGGTTCAAAAGCGCTTGGACGAAGGAATTCGTACCAACTTATCCAGGCGCTCCGACTTCCAACTTAACACAATGTTTGACGACATTGATTCAAGTTTAGCAGACCCAGAATATATGGTTGAGCATTTAGCGAGAAGACTAGTGGCTGTTGACCAGTTAGAGTTCTGGGCTGATAAGCCTGGGAAGAACTCCTCCCGTGGATTGGGCGGTGGTGGGAGACTCTCAGATAAATTCTATTCGCTAATCAAATCGGCTAGGCGCTCTTTGCTAATACAGTCGCCCTATTTTATACTGAGTGACAGCGCGAAAGATTTATTTGAGGAACTTTCGAGACATACGGAAATAAAAATTTCAACCAATAGCCTCATCAACACAGACCAATGGCTGACGTATTCAGCGACATTTAAGCAGCGGCGTTTTTTGTTATCGTTGAACTCGCTCTCGCTTTTTGAATACATGCCATTTCCGGCAGATCTCCGCAGCGTGGCACCACGTTACGACGCAAACAGGGATTACTACCGAGATAGTCACACTCCTCGGTATTCTTCACCAGATCAATTAATAGAAATTCCAAATGACTTGGGCGATGATCCGTATTTATGCATCCACGCCAAAGGTATCGTCGTAGACGACCGTTATGCCATTATTGGCAGCTACAATATGGACCCGCGGTCGGCGAACATAAACACAGAGGTGGGAATTATCACCGCAAACCCGACGATTTCAGGTCAGCTTCGTTGGTTAATTGAGCGAGACATGGCCCCAAGAAACAGCTGGGTCATCGGCATAAAACAGCGCCCTTTTGGCGGCCGCGAAATTGAAAATATTTTTGGAAATATTTTCGAGGTTTTCCCACTAGACCTATGGCTTTTATCCTCCTCCACCACTTTTGGCTTGGCAGATGCCGGGCAAGTGCTCAGCCCGCACTCACCGGAGTTCTACCGAAACTATACTGACCTCGGCCTATTTCCAATGATGGACCCACTTCGCCACAAAGCCATTATGACTCACATGTCGAAGGTTTGGGTTGAGAACGTGGTGCCCATTTTGTGAGGATCCCAATTCCTTGGACATTTAAATTTATTTCTTGACGGGAATTTCCAGAAACGGCTATTGTACCGACACGATGAGTATAACGATTCAAGACATGGCTGATAATATTCTGCGAAACCTCGAAAAAAACGGGTTTCCGGCCAATTCCGTGGCTCTGCCGTTGGAGCGCCTTTACGAGTCAGCCCACAAATCAGGAATAAATTTCAACAAAGTTTTGGAATTAATGGCCTCCATGGGGATCATCAATTCAAAAACACCCGAGAAAATTGTCTTCTCTAAAGCACAGCCGCCGGCTCACGCGACACCTTCGTCCGACGTTGCATCTGAGGCTGCCAGTCCATTTTCCGGTTTCGACTTCGAGGCATTAAAGAAAATGGATTTTAGTAAGTTGAACCTCAAAGACTTAAGTCTTGGGTCAATGATGAGTCAAGCATCCTCAATGATGAAAAATATGTCGCCATCTCAACTGGCTGATATTAAAAAAATGTATGATCAAATGAGTCCCGATGAACGTGCAGACCTCGTCAGCAAAGTAAAATCGGTTGTTACAAAATAGACTTAATCCAAAAAAAATATGTTTATTTTTATAGCAAAAAATCCCTTGAGCCGCTCCAGAATTTCGATTCCACCGCCGTTAGCCGTGATTACTACGTCTTTTTTTGGCGTACCATTGAAAATGGGCCGTTTTTATGATTAAAACATGCTTATACTGAATCGACACCTTTGAAAAATAATTCAGGGGAAAAATAATTCGGAAGATGAACCTATGTCCAAACTAAATCGAGACGCGTTTACGCAGTTTGCCAAACTCGTCCTCGGCTACACGGTGATCGTTATTTTGTGGGGCGCATTCGTACGTGCAACCGGCAGTGGCGCGGGGTGCGGCGCTCATTGGCCATTGTGCAACGGCGAGTTAATTCCCCGCAGCCCCAGTGTCGCACGAATCATTGAATTTAGTCATCGTCTAAGCAGTGGTCTGTCGCTGGCCTTAGTGTTGGCACTTGTGATTCAGTCTCGCCGTGTGTTTGCGGTAGGACATCCGGTGCGCCGTGCTGCCATTTGGGCCTTCGTTTTTATTATCGGCGAGGCCTTGGTCGGCGCCATGCTGGTGCTGTTAAAATTGGTTGCGGGCAATGATTCCGGATTGCGTGCCATCGTCATTGGGTTGCATCTTTTAAATTCATTTTTACTTTTATTTTGGCTTACTCGCGTAGTTTTCCTTGCAAAGACCGAAGTGGCAACATCGACCGCGCCGGCTCGAGCTGTTTTCATTTCCCGAGTTGGTATTTTGACCTGTCTGATAGCCGTAGCCATAACCGGGGCGGCGGGGGCGATTGCGGCACTTGGCGACACATTATTTCCGGTCACCTCATTAGCGGACGGCCTGGCACAAGATTTTTCTCCGGCAGCGCATTATTTGATTAAGCTTCGCAAGTGGCACCCAATTTTTGCTTGTTCAACAATGCTTTATGTCGTGTTCCAGACAATGGTATTGCCGGGCTGGTTTCCTGGGGTTGTGAATAGAAGGCTTGGCACGATTGTTTGTTGCTTAGTTATTTTTCAGGTGTTTGGTGGTTTTTTGAATTTGATCCTACTAGCCCCTGTGTGGATGCAGTTATTTCATTTATTGTGCGCAGACGCAATTTGGATCACACTAAGTCTTTGGTATTTTAGCACAGGGCAGCCGGCCGCCGATGAGGCAGCCAGCTAATCATTGAACGTTTTTTGAAATCTCTTACGGAGTAATTATGAACCGAAATTTAGCCCTTGAATTTGTTCGAGTCACCGAAGCAGCGGCATTGAGTGCCGGTAGGTGGATTGGCCGCGGCGAGAAGAACTCTGCCGATCAGGCAGCAGTCACGGCAATGCGAGAGTCATTTAATTCCATTGATTTTGACGGACTTATTGTTATTGGCGAAGGGGAAATGGACGAGGCTCCGATGCTTTACATCGGAGAAAAAGTCGGGCAGGGCAAAGGCACCCGAATTGATATTGCGTGTGACCCGTTAGAGGGAACCAATACAACGGCTAAGGGCGGACCGGAGGCTATTGCCTGTATTGCCGCAGCCGAAGAGGGCGGGTTTCTCCATGCTCCCGACATGTACATGAATAAGATCGCGGTGGGACCAGCAGCTCGGGGCGCCATAGATATTACGCAAAGCGTGACCTGGAATCTAAACTCGGTTGCTAAGGCATCTCGCAAAGAGGTGCAAGATCTTTGCATCATAATTCTGGATCGCGACCGCCACCAATCAATCGTAAACGAAGCAAGGAAATGCGGGGCAAGAATTCGATTCATTTCTGATGGTGACGTATCTGCGGCCCTTGCCACAGCGACTCCAGACAGCGGCGTTGACATTCTTATGGGCACCGGTGGAGCACCTGAAGGGGTTATTGCTGCGGCTGCACTTCGCTGTATGGGCGGCGACATGCAGGCAACCCTAGTTTTCACCAGTGATGAGGAGTGGGTTCGCGCAAAGAAGATGGGTGTGAAGGATAAAAATCAAGTTTATGGTCTTACTGATCTTGCGAAAGGCAACGTCATGTTTATTGCCACCGGTGTCACAGGCGGAAGTTTTTTAAAGGGCGTTCGTTATGTTAGTGGCGGTGCCGCCACCCACTCGATCGTCATGCGTTCTCAAACGGGAACTGTCCGGGAAATAGAGACGCGTCATTCCTTTGATAAAAAGCCGCGCTACGGCTGGTGAAAAATTTATTTTTGCGCTAACTGCGAAATCGATCAGGACCGAGCCTTGCTGATTTACCTCAAATCTTGTAGGAAATTTAGGCTTGTACCAAACACTGACTTTCCGTGGTTCCTAATAATTACATGGAAATCGACCGATAGCCAAGGATTCGCTTGCACACTTATGCACGCAGGTAACTTTGAGCCGGAGGAACGATCATGGAACGGAACCAGCAAAGCACCGCGACTGCGCAGGAAGTCGCGACCACGCGACGCTTTAAAGATGCGCTGGTGATCATGGACGAGAATACCTGGCTTGGCGAGATGGCCTGCACTTCTTTGAAATCGCTGCAAGTTCCATTCACACAAGTTGCGTCTAATATTTTAATGCGCCAAAGTTGGAGTCGTTTTCACGATTCTCCGTTTATGATTGTTCATTGGGAAAATAAATTGAGGTCTGGCGGGGCAATTATCGAAGAGATATTGGAGATTGATCGACGCTACGATGCGGCAAATAAAATTATAATTATCACCACAAATCCAATTCATGAAGATGTCGTGTTTTTTAGTGAGCTAGGAATTCGCAGGGTAATTCGCGCTAGGCCTCGGGATCAAGAAATTCAAACATCGTCCGAGGAGCTCAAAAAACATATCCATGAAATCCTTAACCCGCAAACCAAGCCTGCAATGGACGACCTATGGCGCAAGGTTTTGGTCGCCATCGACATGCTTCCTGTTGACCCGCCTGAAGCCGTATTGTTAAAAATCGAACAGTCCATTCTCAAATTATCTGGCCCCACCACGACTCCGAGCGCGCGGCAATTAGAAGCGACGGCTGCCGTCAAAAGCCGGCGCGGAGAAATTACTGAAGCGATCAAGATGCTTCACACGGCCATTGAAATAAACCCTAACTACTTTCGCTCCTGGAACTCATTAATCGCTATTTTTCGGCAGCAAGGGCAGCACAAAAGTGCTTACGATTTGATGCAAAAAATGCAGCTACAAAACCGCAGCTCCGTGAAAAGACTTGTCGCGATGGGCGAAGAACAACTTGCACTAAACGACATTGATAAAGCGGAGGCCTATTTTAAAAGTGCGCTCGACAAAGATGCCTATTCGGGGCTAGCTTTAAATGGCTTAGGTGAAGTGAAGTTTTGGCAAAATGAATTAAGCGAGTCGAGACTTCTGTTGGCAAAGTCGCCGATCGCTTATCAGTTCGCTGCAAAATTAAACAAAAAAGGGATTGAGTTGGTCACCGGCGGCGCGTTTGAAGCCGGTATGAAGCACTATAGCAAAGCACAATTCATACTTCCGCAACAAGACAAGGGACCTCAACTACTATACAACATAGCACTTTGCTACGCTAAATGGGGCCGATTGAATATGGCCGAGGAATTTCTTGTCCTCGCCATAATCAAAGAACCTAACTACAAAAAGGCGATTCGCCTTATCGAGCAAATTCGGTCCCGCCCACAGCCGCTTGCGGTAGCCGCAGCAAAAGTCTAGCCCCTCAGCAACCATTTCATCCCTTAACGAATCGCTCATCGGTTTGGTAGGTACGCGGCAGGTCCCGAGCTTCGCGAATCAGAAATGCCTGTTGATTGCGAAGGTACCGCACTACGTTTTGACTCGCAGGTTGAGTTCTTAGCTGATCTATCTCCACTTGAATGTCGTTGATCCGCTCAACTTCATTTGTCTTCTGATAGATTTGATCGAGGATACCGTTAAATTTTGCTTTTTCGTCTTCTGATAGCCCACTGGTATTGGTATAGCGGTGGTACTGGTTGATGACCATGGGCTCGGTATCAACAATGACGGAGCCATTCTTGTTTTTTTCGACAACAACTCCTGGCTCTGTATAGTTTCCCGACCTAGATACAATATCTCCGATATTGACACCTTTTATTTGATTCATTGCTGCCCCCTTATTGAGTTTTAAGTTTCACAATCAATGCACGTTCGTTCATTTTTCACGCCACACAAAGAAATCTGCTTTCACATTTTTTCACTTCGCCTTGGATTCATCGATCGAAAAAAACCTTGGTTTCACTCCCTTAACATTCATCAAATGCTTTACTTCTCCGTCTAAATACTGCGTCAATCTGAAATTCCCAGGATCCAATGAAAGCTCTTCAATTTTATTTCGCAAGGTTTCCACTCTTAATTCATTGTCCTTGTTTTGAGTCACTTCATCCATAATTGCGTTAAACTGTTCACGGCCCTCTGGCTCCATACCGTTTAAAACTCCGTGACGCGCACTAACTTGAAAAGCATTAAAATCTTTGTCGTATTTCGCGGTCCCTACATGTTCGTCCCGAGCGATAATTGTCGCTGGGGCGGCAGACTGCATAAAAACCGTGTCCCCTATTCGATTACTCATTAGACCTCCTATTTGTCAAAATTAGGCTTGCCCATATATTTATCTTAGCGACACCCGAATCTAAATGCAACCCCACGTAATTATGTATAATTTGCCTATTTTGGTGGGCAAGTATTACCTACTCCCGGCATCTCTTTACGGTCACTTACGCCTGTGCCTAAAGTTTCACCTTATGCTGCCGATGAGGTATACTGTAAAAATGAGGGATAGAATTAATGTTAATTTTTTTAAGGAGGTGTGCCGCTTGCGGCACAGAATTTTATGAGCACAATAGATTTTGCAAATTTTAAACAGTCAAAGCAACGGGAGTACATGAACCGATTTAGGGTCAGGCTTGATAATTTTATCAAAGCGCGAGTTCCAGCAGATTGCGGGCCGGAAATGATTCGTCTCGCAAACAAACGACACCTCCCAGGTATCGGATCGCAAGATCTAAGCTGGGACTACTCTGATGTAAGGGAATCTTTGCTGGCTTCGATCGAAGCCCATTTAGCCGCGGGGATATACGAAGAGCTGCGAAAACAATACTGGTTTGATGCTGCTTACGTCTCAAAAGAAATGGTTGCTGAACGCTGCCTAAGCTATTTGATACTCGGCCCCATTGCTTTAGCTGCAGAGTAAAAAAGCCCCCGCCAATCGGCCAACGGGCTGCGTCAAATAAATCACTCTAAAATCGATCTCGTCAAATTAATCGTCATTGCCAACGTTAGTCAGCACAGGCCGGTCGCTTTGGATATTTCCATCAGCAATTTCACGAAGGGCGGTTACGCCCTCTTTGTTTTTTGTGCGAACAGTGGGAACTTGGCCAGCCATAAGTTGACGTG
>CANJQY010000055.1 GCA_947476525.1 Oligoflexales bacterium | reverse complement strand
TTGTTGTCGTGAGAGCCCCACCATATAGGGAAAGAGCGTTAATTTTAGGTTTGTATATTAAATAAGCATCGGTTGGCCAGACAGGATGTCTGGAAGGTGCTGATTTTGTATCTTATTTTACCTAACGCCCAAGATCACTAAGCGTTGGAACATTACGAAACTTGACGGCCTTCGACTCTCCCTCACCGACCTCAGAGAACACACCGTCCAAACAAAGAATATGCAGATGCGGATTTAAATTGCAAGCTGACCCCCAAATGACATGGTACAATTTACGTCTAATATAAAAATGCAATCGACCGGCCGAATTGCAAAACGGCGAGGGGGAGAGTGATTGGTCGGTGTTAACTTTTGAGCAGTTGCACCTGGACCAAGATGGCAAAGTATGCATAAACCCCTGAAGTTGGGCAGGCCTTGGTTTTCATTGCCAGGCTCGCTAGGGTTTCTAGGCTGAAGAGGTATTATGAATTTAAGCTGCAAATGTATTATTTTCAGTGTGCTTATGTTTCTATCGGCACAACTTTTTGGTGAAGAAAGAAACGTTGAGAAATCCCTAGAGCAAAATCCAGCCGAGCCGTCCAAACCTGGCGAGCATTCTAAGCCTGGCAAAATGCAGGAGCGTCAGACGCCAGCAGTGCGTATGTCTTCGCGAGATGTTCGCGAAATGAGGCATGGAAGCGTGAGCCTAATTCCCATTGCCCTTGCACTCATTCCTTCGACTGACCCTCTATTTGGCGTGGGAATTCGCGGTGATTATTATATGGATGGTACTAAAACTTTGGGAGTCATTGCTCTCAGAATGGAGGGCCGCCACGACAAAAAGTACACCTTGGTGCATCAAATTGATGGACAAATTCGGTGGCATATCCGCAATGCTTTTTATTTAATGTCTGGCATCGGCCTCCGGAATATTCAACAACGGAAGGAATGGGGGTACAGGGATAAAGCCTCCCGTAGCACTCAGTCTGCTGGAGAAACCCATTTTTTCGCCAACCACCTTGAAGTCTCTGGTGGTGTCGGCAATCACTGGTCGTGGAGTAGAGTGAATTTTGGCGTACAATGGGTGGGAATAACAGTGCCAGGATCAAATATGGCGTTGGAAGACCATACTAAATCCTCGGTGACAATTTCTGACGAAAAAAGGGGGAAGCGACGACGTGAGTTTCGCGGTGATTCCATGGAGTGGCAGGTTAATTTACTTCAGACAGCGATTGGGATTGTTTTGTGAGTGGGCACAACCAGTCCTCCTGACTTTACCAAATGCGCAACGCTGCTTCAACATAGAATTCCTCCCAATATAATTGAGAAAACCTATAGCAAAGAGCGTGCGAATCAACGACGACTTAAAATTCCTACAATATCCAAGAGTTCCAAAACTGAAGCTTTTGTAAAAACTGTGTCCTGACACAGAGGATCAATCTCCAGATTAGATCCAATATTCGTCCAGTTCTTTGGAATTTTGAGGTGGGAGATATCTGGCAACAGCAAAATAAAGTAGTTTTTACCAGAACGGACTGGCGCAAATTTTTGTCCTGCTAACGGGTGATGGCGGCGGGTGATTTCTACTGCGATCGGTAAAAGTTGGCGGTCATACTTAGTGTGTAACGATCCACCCATATGCAGGAATGCCACATCTGAGATAGGCGTTGAACTCTTTGATGACATAAGCCGGCAAAGGCCTGCCCTCGCCCTCTCGGTTTTCAATGAATGTGTTGAGTGCGGCAAGTACACCTTCATGATATGTGTCTTTTTACCAGAGTTATTTCTACTTCCGTTTCAACGGACTTCTGCCTTAGATTCGACGCCAACTTAGGAATGTAAAAAATTCGAAAGATCCAATAAATCGCCGCAACGGCGCTTGATGCTGAAACGCAAATAAGGAGTGGGCAACTGAAAATGTTGTAATAATCTTCAACAAACTCAGCGATGGAGCTGTCAATCAATGTATAAGAGTCCAATAATTGTACCACTACTCCTGCAATAGAGGTAATAGCGCCTCAAAAAGTCGCTGCCCGTGGGCAAGAAGTCCGACTGGCGTCAAATGTGTAGTATCCGCTTTTGCAAGGCCAATCATGGAAGTTGCCACAACATTTTTCAGGTCTACAGCGAGCTTTTTCTGCGCATCTACAACAGCTGGATTGGCAACAACCCACGGGTGCTGTTCGTCAACGCCCAACAAGATCGGCATGTCAGGAGTTTTAGCAACGTTAGTTCTAAAATCGTTCACTATTTTAAGTAAGCTATCATGATACAATTTTGCGGTCGCCGCTGTTTGAGCGTCACTCTCGCCTTGAATCCAAATGAACCCTCGAAATGCGACAGTTTTCCCGGAAGATTTCTCAAGAAGTACTTTGGCAGCTAATAAATCCCTCACCATAGATGAATACAATCCAGTGCCACCGGGCAGTCTCCAGTCTTCATAAATACTGGTGCTAGATGCGGTATATTTATAGACCGCCGGATTTAGTCCGGCATCAGCGAGTTTTCTCGCCAATGCAACTTCTGGCCCAAAGTGTCCTTTCGCAAAAGTACCAACCTGGGGTTGAAGCTTGACCCACGCACTATTTGCTGCGCCTCCACTAATCGGCGCAAAGTTACCTCGAAAAAGAATTTTTTCATCTATAGGTTCCGCCTTGAAACCAGCCGCGTCGCCCTGGTGCCCCCGTGCGTTCGACTGACCTGCTAAAACAAAAAGATCGATGCCCTGGGAGACAACTTTATTTGGTATTGGAGTCGCTGATGGCACCGGTGTCGGACTGATTGGCCTTGTCGCGGATCCTGGGTTGGCAAATTCGTCTTCTGATGATTCTGGCTTTTCCGCAAGTTGCCTTGAAGGTGCCTCGCCTTGGTCGCAGCTAAAGCTGAGAATGCTAAAAAGGCTAATTGCTAATGGATACTTTGTCATGACTTCCCCTAAATTCTCTGGGGGACCAATCCCCTTATGAGTCCTATCGGTATTTTGCCCTCGACAACTGAAGAAATATTGTAACCATCTGTTATTTTTAAAGAAAAAAATGCGTTTTTATCTTGCTGACGTCCTTTAGTGAAATGTAGTGGAACCAGCGATTACGTCTCGCTGAGATTTGACAGGGAGTATGTCCTGTCGAAATTATTCCGCGATTATGTCCCGTCAGATTTGACGGGGACTATGTCTCATGGAAATTTTTTTGACGTGCAAATCTGCCAACATCTTGTGCAGCTGTTTTGTCTCCCCACTAACGTACTCTCGCATCTGTGATGCAAACCTTTAGGAACCAAAAATCCTTTAGCTTCTATGCTGCGATATCAATCGACGCATAAATAGCGTCGGTGCCGTAACTGGAGAAGGCATCTTTTAAAGCCTTAGTCGCTGTCATCGGTTTGTGTTTCACGAGTCGCTCACCTTCAAGATGAAACTCGAGTGCTTCGCGAAATCGTTTGATGATTGTATCAATTGACTTGCCAGTCGCAATACACCCGTCAACGCTAGGACTAAAGGCATTGTAGCCATTTTTGGTCTTTAATATCACTACAGGGATTGTTATTAATTGTGGACGTTTCATTTTTTAGAATCCTTCGGATTGAGGCCAGCTTCACGAAAGATACTGGCAGCTGTTTTCGGATGCAAGTCATCATTACTTGAATGGTAGCTCACTGTCACCATACCTTTTTTCCTAGATGTGCGAACTGCTGGTGACTCACTGAATTCTGACGCCGTAACGACCGATAACCGGACTCCTGAGGCCCATCTCGACGTGGTTCTTTTGGGAATGGCCAGTTCTGGAAAAAGATTCGAGTTTCGACTACATGCAACTGAATTCTTTAGCCGGTGGTCGTAAGACCTGCGAGCAACGGACGATATTTCCATAATGTCGATCCTCAGTGTGAGGCGCTCCCACTGGTTCTCGGCATACTGGAGAGCGAGCTTTAACAGCTGTAGATATTAGAATGTTGCATGGTGCGGCCAATGATGGCCGACCAATTTCCCGAATGTCTTGTTACGCATCTGTGAGCGGCCGCATAAAAAGCAATTTTATTTCAACAGTGATCTAAGAATTTATCGAGAAAAACTCGGTGAATTTGAATTGAATGCCGATCTAGCACTATTTAGGAATTGCGGACCCGCCGCCCTTAGCCGCTGCTCCGGCCGGAGCGTCTGCCTTTAAATCTGGCGTTAGATTTCCAGCGTCAGCCGTGGTCATGCCCTTGCAATCCTGAAATTCCTTTCTGAGGCTCTCGTTTAGCTCCTTCAGAATATCATATTCCTTTGCACTCTTGACGCGGGCAAAATATTCGGTCAATTCAACATTTTTTTCAGCGCTCATATTTTCTAGAATTGTGGTAACTTGCTTTTGTTTTAGCTTCTTAAAAAGCGCGACAACCAAGTCTTTATCCAATTTCTCGAACGCAGCGGCGGCCTTTTTAGGCTCCATTTTTGCAAATAGTTCAACAACTTTGTCGACTCGTTCCCCTTTAAGATCTTTTTCTTGCTGGAGAGTTTTAGCTATGAAAAGACGTTCAGAATCTATTTTAAGTAGCTTATCATCGATGCTTTTTTCGAGAATTTTAAGCTGGTCTTCCTTTTTGCCCAGTTGTGCGGTTCTTTCATCGACTTGGCGTTGTTTGCGTTCTGCTAAGTCCAAGTACTTCCCTAATTCGTCTTTTTTTGCCTGCTTTGCGCTAAGTGTTGGCAGCGTGAAAAGATCGGAAAGGAAGCTTCTGCGGGCCTTTTCCTCTTTGCTTGGTGCAGGGACATCGGCAACGGCCGCTGGTCCTTCTGTTTTTGATGCGCTAGCGGCATTTGCCGCTTGGCCGTCACCCTTCTTCTCACCCTTCTTCTCACTGGTCTGGGCTGCACTAGTATCAGCTTTTGGGTCAGCTTTGGGGTCAGCTTTTGGGGCTTCACCTTGGGCGAAAATGGGCAGATCACCAAGGTGAATCCATCCTTGATGAAGTCCGAGTGCTAAGCAAATCAAAACACCTTTGACGGTCAGTATGGACTTCAGAAATGATTGAGATTTCATGATGACGACTCCTAACTTAAGACTGGCGAACAAATTTTCCGAGGGAGTGTTCGTCCAAGATTTTTTGCTCTCGGCGATTGGTTTCTCTGACTATTTCTACGTGATATTTTTCCTGCAGACTTTTGATGGCCTCGAGTTCTCGGTGTGCTTTCGCCATAATTTCCAACTGCGCTTTTTCGTGAGCTTCAATTTCGATGACGCCTTGATATAGTTTCATCCACTGATTTTTGACAGAATCCAAACCAGTCTCGAGGGCTTCCAGCATCAGTCGGTTTGCAGTCCCTCGCTCATCATTTAAGCGGGTGACGCCAGTCATGTACTCACTTTGTTTGGCACGCATGGCAGCTACTACTTGAATTCTTTTTTTACGTATAGTGGTCAAGAGATCGGATTCACTGTCGAAGGTCGCCTGCCGTTCTTCAATGACGGGGTTGAGGCGCTTTGATTTTTTTTTAAGTTGTAGCATCTAAGTTTCCTTGTTGCCGTGGGCTATTCGCGATTTGTGTCGGAGGATTCAAAGCGGTTTGGTCCATTTATCAGCTCTGACAACTTCTCAAGTGATGCAGAATAGGTGGTTTGTTCGGAGCGTTCTTGTTTAAGGAATTTTTCGATGGCAGGCATAAGCCGAATCGCTTCATCAAGTGGCGGATTGGTGCCAGCTTGATAGCTGCCGATTTGGACATAGTCAAAATTTTCTTGATAGACACCTAGTAACATTTTAATGTGAGCCGCCGTATCTTGGTGATCTCGATCAACGATGTCATGCATAACCCGACTGAGCGAGTTTGTGATTTCAATAGCTGGGAAGTGATGCCTTGCGGCTAGAGTTCTAGAAAGCACGATCTGGCCATCCAATATTCCCCGCGCAGCATCAGCGATAGGCTCGTTGAAATCGTCACCATCAACCAAAACAGTGTACAAACCAGAAATGGAGCCGGTTGGCTGGGGCCCGCATCGTTCAAGAAGCCGTGGTAGAAGTGAAAAAACAGATGGTGGATACCCTTTTGTGGTGGGAGGCTCACCAACGGCCAAACCAATTTCGCGTTGGGCCATCGCGACACGTGTCAGCGAGTCCATCATCAACAGTACCTTTTTATTTTTCGATGCGAAGTGTTCTGCAATGGCTGTAACCACTTTTGCTGCACGAATTCTAAGAAGCGAAGATTGATCGCCTGTAACGACAACAACGATGCTGCGGGCGAGGCCCTCAACACCGAGATCGCGTTCGATGAATTCTCTGACCTCTCGCCCCCTTTCCCCAATTAGACCGATTACGTTAATGTCGGCATCCGAACTTTTGGCCATCATTCCAAGCATAACCGATTTACCGACTCCCGAGCCGGCCATGATTCCTATTCGTTGCCCTTCGCCAAAAGTTAGGAGTCCATCTATGGCCCTTATTCCGAGGCCAAACGGCTTGTTTATTCGTTGTCTCGTCATTGGATTAGGAGCATCACGTTCTAACGGGGCGACCTCTCCGTGTTCACCCCTATCAAGGGGCGGGCCAAATAAGGGCTGCATCATGGGGTCAATGATTCGTCCTAGGAGGTGGTCTCCAACAATAATTTGATTGAGAACCTTCATCCCTTTTACGGAGGCACCGGGTGCAACACCTTGCACAGAAGAATACGGTATTAAGAGGGCGCGTTCATTGCGAAAACCAGCCACCTCAGCGAGGATGTATCCTTGGGGTACCGGTGCGGTAATGGCAACGATCGAACCGATGGAGGCTCCTGGAAGGATAGCCTCTATGATTGTTCCGACAATATCGCACACTCGGCCCTGGGGGTCCCAGTCAATAGTCGACATTGCTCGGCATAGCTTGCGACGGTCAAAGGTACGAATGGTTGAGCTTGGTGACATATTTCCTCGATGCTTATTTTAGGGTAATGGCCCTTGGTAGGGGCACTGCAATGACGCAAGTAATTTTTTAGCCCACCTTTTTGTCAGTCGAACTACCATCCGTAAATAAATTAATATCGGCGGCCTCTAGAAGTTGAGTCACGATTTTCTTGGCATTCACATCCACCACTGTCAAGGCACTTTCGATTCGAAATTCTCCAACCGCAATGGTCGGATCTTTCACAAGCCGAGAATCCAAGTCAGGCACCGAAAGTTCGTGAACTTTCTGCCATGTATCAGGGTGCATGCGGACCTTAAATTCATTGGGCGAAGTGGTGTCTTTGATAACTCGCTGAATCAGCGTGGCATAGGCTTGTGGGTTGATGCTGAATTCCTTTCCAAGCAGGGATTCTGCTACGGCCTGACTTACGTCGAAAAAATTCTTTTGAGCATTTTCAAGCAAATGCCCTTTGAGGGTTCCGAATTCATGCAACAGTTCTCCGACTTTTTTAAAAACTTCGGCGGCATTTTTCTGACCGTTCATGTGGCCTTTTTCCTCGCCCTCACGAAATCCGGATTGAAACCCCTCTGCACGAGCTTCCAACCGTAAAGCATCTAAAATTTCTTCATTTTGCTTGGCGGTCTGTTGTTTCAATTTCCAGGTTTCAATCGCAAGATCCTCCGCCGCGATAGGCTGCGCTCCACTTGATGTCGGTAGTGGCGTAAAAGAGAGCTGCGACTCGTGGGCGGCAGCTTCCTCTTCAGTCCCCCCTAGCGCGGCAGCTGGCAATGGAGCTTGAGCTGAGACACTTCTCGCAGATAGCTCCGGTGTTATAAATTCTTTAGCAATGGCTGCACCCATGATATTTTCACTCAGAGGCACCACTTTTCCGTCCATCTCGGGCGCTCCAACGGACGCAATGCTACTTGGTTGCGCCGCAATAACTGTGCCTTTGGTAGGAGTAGGAGCAAGTTCCGGGGCTTGCGGGGGAGCTGTTGCGGCACCTTGGGGAGCATTCCCGGTTAGGCCACGGTTTCGAGCCACCGCCGCGAAATCGATTTCGTCCTCTTCATCAAAGCCCATGCCGCGTCGTTTACCTTGGAGGCGTTCGTTGTGCCAATCTTGCGTGAAATCTGCTGGAAAAATAATACCAAGGGCTTGTTGATTCGGATCGAAGACTGGATCATCTAAGGTGGCGTGTGATTTTATGACGTGAGCCAATTTTTTCGGGTCATGAAATTTCGAATGAATAATAGTGCTTGAACTGTTGTCAAAACCGACGAGAGGTTGGGTGCAAATTTCTTCGAAGCTAAAGTCGACCAGCTGGACGTGATTGAGCAGTTTACTGGAATTTTTCAAAAACCTACCCTGTTTTTTGGGGCCGTCGGTATTAATAGCCATTTTTAGTCCTCATCGATTCAATTTCAACAGCCTCACTAGGCATCCAATAAGTTCCCATTTGCGTAACCCAAGAGCATTCACTCACTAGCCACCTTGATTTGGATTCAGCATCATGCGCAGAGCCTCGGTGGTTCGCTTGGGCTCATTTTTGGCCAGGTACATGATCTGGTCTTTAGGTGACAACTTCTCGAACGGAACATCTTCTTTAATTTGAATGCTATTGCCGGCTCCCATATCAAGCTCTGGGCGATATTCTTCAGCAAGAGTTTGTTCTGCGCGGCGCTCTGGATCGTAAGACAACCATCGAAAGTATGGGCGAACCATGAACATGAAGAAGAGGACGAGTGCGAACGCAACGGCGCCCGACAAGACCAAGGTGGAAATATACTCGCGGTTATCCTTCTTAACTTCGTTGATCGCTTGAGACTGTGTAGGGTCCATCTGAAACATCATGTTGGTTACGCTCACGTCGTCGCGACCTTGTTGAAATCCGATAGCTTTCCTGACAATATCGTCGATTTGTTTCATTTCTTCGGCAGAACGCGCGTCAAACACGGGTTTTGATCCGTCTAACGGGAAGTCTTGTTTCCCGTCTACAAGGATGGCCGCACTAATCCGTTTAATCGTGCCAATTGGCATGGTCTTTTTGGCGACAGTCTTCGAGACGTCGTAATTAATTTGCTCGCTCTCTTGTTTGTTTTGCGCCTTTGACGTGGTCAAGGAAAGCTGTTCTTGTTCGCCTGGAATATTAGATTTACTACCGGGAATACCGGTTGGATTTAGGCCATTGCCCTCCATGGAGGCTCCCGTAGTGCTTTTTGACAATACGGCAACTTTTTCTGGATCTACCTCACTGATAGTTTGCTCTTCGACAGTGAAATCTACGGAGACGTCAACCTTTGCTTCGACGCGGTCTAGGCCGGCTACACGGCCAACCAACGTGCGGATTTTATTTTCTAGATCTTTTTCCACAGAACTTTTATACGTTTGCATTTCTTTGGTCATTTTTGAGGAGTAGTCTTCACTCTCTACTTTGGTGAGCATGACGCCTTCTTGATCAATGATCGTTACATTATTTGCTTTCAGTCCTTCGACGGAGCGAAACACAAGGTTTTGGATGCCTTTTATCTGCCTATCATTTAGCACCATACCGCGTTTAGTTTTTATCCAAATAGCGGCAGTCGGCTCTTTTTGCTCTTCCACGAATAGACTATGTTTTGGGTTGACTAAGTGCACCCTAGCAGACGATACACCTTCAATCGACATGATGGTGCGCGCAATTTCGCCTTGAATAGCCCTCAGCTTGTGAATATTTTGTTCGAACTCCGTTCGAGTAAAATCTTGCGAATCAAATTTTTCCCAACCGACGAGGCCGTGGCTCGGGAGTCCTTCCTGAGCAAGCTGCATTCTGATTTGGGGCGCATTTATTTTCGAAACCTTTATTCCCTTAGAGTCCAACGAGTAGTCGCTAATATTCATGCGTTTGAATTCTGAAAGAATGGATTGTGTATCCTCCGGTGATACGTCCGTAAAAATATATTCTTGGGAACTTTCCGTGGACATGAAAAGGACACTTGCCATAGCTCCTACGATTAACGCGATGACTCCACCGAGTGTTATTTTTCTGGTTGCCGTCAAACTTGACCAAAACCCGCTCATTTGGCCAGTAAATTTTTTGACGAAAATTAAAATATTTTCCACACTTAGCTCCGATTCTTATTTTACGGCACATTAACTAGCGTTAAACATCAAACAGGCATACGCATCACTTCTTGATAAGCCTCAAGGGCTCTATTTCTAATTTGCACCATTAAATTGAACGATAATTCAGCTTGTGTAGAGGCGATCATAGTTTCGTGGAGGTTCTCACTTTTGCCAGACGCGAGATCCATGGACATGGCATCCGACTTTTTTTGCATCTCATTTACTTCATTAATACTGGAGCTTAGGTGGTCCATGAAGGTTGTACCGCCTTTGGCTCCGTCTGAAATCGAAATGCCGGAAGGCTTTCGGCTTTCGGATTGTATTTCGCGCATTTGTGCGAGGACTTCCATGGCCGCGCCTTTTGCTGATGAGATGCTCATGTTCAACTCCTTCTAAGTGAAGCGATTATCGACCAATTTCAAGAGATTTAACCGCCATTTGCTTGGCTTCGTTGACTGCCGTTGCGTTGGCTTCGTAGGCCCGAGTTGCTGTAATCATATTGACCATTTCCGTCATAACTTGGATGTTTGGCATGGCCACGTAGCCCTCGCCATTTGCGTCAGGATGCGTGGGATCAAAAACAAGGCGCGGCTCATTGGTGTCTTCATGAATGTCGACAACCTTGACTTTGCTCAGCTGGGCGCCGTGGGTGCCGTTTAAAAAATCCTCAAATGGAGAGCCAGTTGGGGCGGCGCTAAACACGACGTCGCGGCGTTTATAGGGGCCGCCTTCTTCGGTTCGCGTAGTGTTGGCGTTTGCAAGGTTGGCGCTGAGCGTGTTCATGCGAAGACGTTGTGCGTTCAACCCGGTGCTACTAATGTCCATTGCTTTGAAAAAACCCATAAATATCATCCTCCTCTTATGGCGTATTTTAAGGTTCCGATTTTGCGATTGAGTGTTTCGACTGCCGTCCTAAATAGAATCTGGTTTTGAGCTAATTGAGCCATCTCGCCGTCCATGTTTACCGTGTTCCCGTCCTCGTCAACGGATTCGGTTGGCTTAACGAAAACATCTGGAGTGATGGATCCGTCGACTTTTGTGTAAGCGTCTCGAATGTGCCGTGGATCGCTAACTTTCATTGGCATCGCGTCGGTTGACGAGATTGATTGTAACTGCTTTTCGAAGTCATATCCGAAGGCTCGGTAGCCAGGAGTTTCGGCGTTCGCAATGTTTGCGGTGATGACCTCGCTGCGACGAGTTCTCTGATTTAGAGATTCCATCTGCAATTTATCAGAGAAATTGAACATTCCGCCAATGATGTTGCTCATTACTTGCCTCCACTGGCCGCAGTTACGTGAAGTCCGGCGGCGGTAAATTCGTTGATTTTATTGCGGAGTGTACGCAGTGAAATTTCAAGAGTTCGAGAGGCGTGAGTTCTGTTGCCCTCGTGAAATTTTAGTGTCTCCAATATAAAGTGGGTTTCAACCTCGGCAAGAGATTTGCCAATTGGTAGGGCAGCAATCCACTTGTCTGAGCTCAGCTCTTGACCTAATTCTACGGGAATATCACGGGCGGTAATGATTTGTGTGTGGGCAAGAAGCGCGGTTCTTTGAATCACGTTATTCAATTCGCGCACGTTTCCTGGCCAGCGGTAGCTCATAAGTTTATTGACTGCGTCAGGAGCAAACATCAATAGTGGTTTATTGAATTGGTCGCTATAAAGAGCCAAAAAATGGTTTGCGAGCAGTTCAATGTCTCTTGGACGATCGCGAAGGGCTGGGACTTCGATGTTGATGACGTGAAGTCTATAGTATAAGTCTTGACGAAATTGTCCCGACTCGACGGCACTGGCAAGGTTTCTATTTGACGTTGCGACGATGCGGACGTCAACCGCTACTGGGCCACTGCCACCAATTCTTTCAATTTCTTTTTCTTGTAGGACTCGGAGAAGTTTTGCTTGGAGGGCTGGCTCCATCTCAGTCACTTCGTCAAGGAGAAGTGTGCCTCCTTGAGCTTGCTCAAATTTTCCAGCATGGCGTTGGTGAGCGCCCGTGAACGCTCCTTTTTCATAGCCAAATAGTTCAGCCTCTAACAACGCCGGTGGCAACGCCGCGCAATTGATGGCCACGAAAGGGCGATCACGCCGATTGGACGCTTTGTGAATAGCTTTGGCTACGATTTCTTTGCCCACGCCACTTTCTCCAGTGACGAGTACCGGTACGTTTGCGTTAGCGATTTGTTCGATGACGTCCTGAATTCTCAGCATCTTATCGTCGGTGGCAAGGAAATATTTTGCTGTGGTAGACCTTGCAACCTGAGTCGTGGCATTTTGAGCATAGGACACGTAGTCTTCACGTGCGGTCATAGGTTCAAAGGCCTGAGCGTTGTTTGAGTTTGCATTCATGGTCATGATCATCTCTCCTTGGGTTTTGTTTGATAGCGTGATTTTTTTTCGTTTGCCGCGACTCTTGTTGTTCTGTGATGCTAGTTAGTTTTCATTGTCGTTTTCATTCTCGTTTTCTAATTCTTGATTCTTATTTAGTGCTTATTTGATCCAGTCGTTCGGTTGCTAACTTCGAATAGAATAAGTTCGTGGTGTCTCCTTTCGCCTTCTCTAGAGCTTTAACGGCATCTTGTTTTTTGCCAGCTCTAAAAAGCAGTAGACCGCCTTTGTAGAGATTTTCTGCTCGACCCTCAGTGACCGCAGTCGAGTCTCCGACCAGTGTGTAGAGTTCGCCTGCTTCAAGAAATTCGTCGGCCTTGCGATGCTCTTCTGCCAATTTAGTTAGCTCGGAGGCCCAGAGTTTTGCCGCTTCCTTGTCCTGTGCTAAGTGCTCAGGCGTAAGAAGTTTCATGAGTTCAATGGACTGTCGTCTTTCGTTTGGCATTCCTAACTGTGCAAATTTTCGGCCAAGGTCATCGACCAGTTTTACCGTGGCGCCGGAGGGGCTAAAATTGCCTAGCCAATCGGTTTTGGATGTTCCCGAAGTGCTGGTAATTTTCGGTGTGTTAGAGGAGAGAGCGGTTTTGTATTGCTCCAAAATAATTTTTGGAGGTGTGCGTAGCTTGGCATCTGATGCGGCGCAATCTTGCATGGGCACTCCGAGAGCGGTCATCAACACGGACTTTTCATCGGCCTTGAGTTTGCGCCAAACGTCAGACATGGCGACATCACCCCGTTTGGCGTCAGACTCTAGGGAGCGAATGGTGGCTTGGTTCTCTGTATTTGCTTTGAGTTCAGAGATGCGGTTGGTTGCGAGTATCGCTAGCCAGAAGTTTGATTTGAATTGATCGACAGCGCCGTTGGCCTTAGCGGCAATCGTATAGAACTTGATGGCCTGATTCTGTTGCCCAATGCTGCGGTAGCTTTCGGCGAGATGCCAGCTGGTGGTGGGGTCTTTGGCGATTGATTTCATCTCGGAAGGTAGCTGCTCATATAGGGCTGTGACGTCCGTAAATTTGCCTTCGGAAAACAGGGCTTGGATTTGCTTAGAGATGCGGGCTCGTGTGGCCTGTGAAAGAGAGTCTCGCTCTTCTGAATTTTGTGCGCCCTTGTAGCGAGTGAAGAATGTGCTCAACCATTTCGCGTAGTCGTTTTGCCACGCGGTATTCTTGTTGCTTAAGCGTGTCGCAACCAGGACTGACGCGAGATACGCGGTCTTAGGGTTTTCAATCCTTGGCGCAAGTTTGGTGAGAGCCACCTGGGAGTCTTCAGTGCAGGTGGGCAAGGTCGTACGCAGTTTTTGATCGATAACAGGGTCGTTCCACCAAACGTTGCGGATGGCAATCATGGCCATTAGCTCTGCGTTGTCGCGTGTGGGGATTGAGGACATTTCAGCAGCCAATTTGACCAGGCGAGGTTTGTCGTCATCTGCAATGGCCTTGAGGGCTTGAACATCAATTTTACGTAGGCGCGCAAATCTCGCCATCATGTTGTCGGGATGTTTTTCGATGAGAGTCTGGTAGTAGCCTTG
Organism: Oligoflexales bacterium; assembly: GCA_947476525.1. Classification (GTDB taxonomy): domain Bacteria; phylum Bdellovibrionota_B; class Oligoflexia; order Oligoflexales; family RGVZ01; genus CAMDKS01. The sequence goes on along the minus strand of CANJQY010000055.1, from coordinate 4,642 downwards.
GGACAACGTCAAATTGCCTTGTCCAAGGTGTGTCTCAGCAAACTTCCAAAGGTGTACGGCGTCGTGGTCAAACACGCCTGGGTCATGCTGTAGCACCTGTTGGTATGCGGCAAGGGCTCGACCCTCGTGACCGAAGTCGAAAAGTTTTGATGCGTAATCAGCCATCGCGGTGGATGTCGAAACGGCTTTTATCTGAAGGGGAGATAGGTCGCCAGTAGGTGCTTCGCGTCCTTCGTACGGAGCAAGTTGCATTCGGTAAATGTAGGGCGGGTAGGTGGCCCAGCCTTTTCCCAGTCCGGGTGGAATTTTGGAGATAGCTGCTTTGAGGTCATTTGGTGAATCTATTTCGTCAGGCATAGCTTGAAGGAGGCGCCGTTTAGTGTGGCCACCTTCGGTTTGTTTGCCAACAGTAGCGATGGGTGTGGATGGTGCGGGGGCTGACTGCCAGAGTTCTCCGTCCGCGGTTAACAGTTCTGACCCCATTCGCCCGCTAGTGAGCGGCAGTCCGCTTTCAGGATCCTTCGCCTCAGTATAAGTTTTGTCGAAAAGGTCAATGGTCACCCTAAAGGGATCATTAAGGGTCATGACCACAGCGCGAATGCTTTTGTTTTTGAGGACGAGTTGGATTTCAGTACCTTCGGCCCCTTGGTCCTTTACTAGAACGCGCCGAACTAGCTTTTCATCATAATTATTAATGGCGTCAAGCTCAGCAGGGCTGCTCTTGGGGAACTGAAGGACGAGGGTGTTGCTGGCCTTCTTCCACTCATACGTGAAAGGGCGCTCGGATGGAAACGGCAAAACAATTTGTGAAAACGCTGCGGTTTCACTTTCAGACTTTGCTTGCAGGTGCGGCGCATAGCAATATGCGCTGAGCAAAAAGTAACCGGCAATTGTGGAGCTCCACTTCATGGGACCATCCTTGGTTCGAGGTGTCGAAATTCTGGCAATGACATGAATCCATGGCTACTAAAGCAATTGCCGTGCCAAAGTTTCCGAGCGGCAATTTCTTTAGTGTTTTTGGTGATTTTTTTGCCGATAGGGTGGCGGAAAGTTGGCGACAACTATTTCCTTTCCGTCAAAGTGCTGACTTTTGACGCCAACTATTGGACCCAATGCGGGAACTTTGAGGGGGATCTCCTCGGTCGGAATATTTCTCTTTAATTTTGAGACGTTACTCGTTTTAGAGATTTTAACGAGGAGAGCTAAATAGGTTAGCTCCGTATATTATATCTCTCGGCTCTGCAAAGATATGGTAGCATCGGATGGACTTTTTGTGGTGGTGCAGATTTTTGCAAAGGATCTAGTATGGATGCGTTACTTCTAAAGGGTGTCGAATTTCGATATTCTGCAAAAACACCAAGGGTGCTATCTATTCCGGTTATGAGTGTAGCAGCGGGTGAGAAAGTATTTTTATTTGGACCAAGTGGATCTGGAAAAACCACATTGTTAGGATTAATTGGCGGCCTATTTTTGCCAAACTCAGGCGAAATAACGGTCCTCGGCCAGTCCATATCGCAGATGAGCCATGGAGCTCGCGACCGATTTCGAGCGCAGGAAATTGGATTTATATTTCAAGTTTTTAATTTGGTATCTTATTTAAGTGTGCAAGATAACGTGACACTTCCTTGCAAATTCGGCCGACGTGTTTCCGCAGGTTTTGCGACAGCTGCAGAAGAGGCCCAGTTTTTACTCGAAAAACTGGGTGTCGGCGAGCTCGTCGGAAAAAATATTTCAGACTTGAGCATCGGGCAGCAGCAGCGTGTTGCAGCTGCGAGGGCGTTGATCGGAAGTCCCGGAATAATTATTGCCGATGAGCCCACGTCTGCTTTGGATGAGGAGGCGCGTGCAGGTTTTTTAAACGTGCTTTTTGCACAGGCAAAGCGCGAAGGAAGCTCCATACTGTTTGTCAGTCATGATCGGGGCATGGCGCCGCAATTTGACCGTTCTTTGGCCCTGTCCTCAATTAATACGGTAAATACTCCACAGACTACTCCACTGATTACTCCACTGACGGGAGAATTCAAATGAAACAAATAATGATTCTAGCAATTCGTTCCCTTTGGCATAGGCGTATTCCCACGGTATTGACGATTATTTCCATTTCCATGAGTGTTGCGTTGTTTGTGGGCGTGGACAAAATTCGCGAGGCAACACGAGACGCGTTCGGTGGGGCCATTAGTAAAGTTGATTTAATTGTAGGGCCTCGGACTGGGACCATATCATTACTCCTCTTTTCTGTTTTCCATGTTGGGTCACCCACCCATAACATTACTTTGAAAGCCCTGGAATTTGCTGCAGCCCAACCAGAGGTCGCTTGGGTGGTTCCCTTTAGTTTGGGAGATGGATTCCACGGGGCGTCGGTTGTGGGCACCACGCCTGAATTTTTCGAGCACTACAAATATCGCGACGGGACCTCGATGGTTTATTCACTCGGCCATGTATTTTCCGGTGACAGCGAGGCTGTGATTGGCTCCGATGTAGCAGAAAAGCAGCATCTTGCACTTGGAGACAAAATGGTCTTAAGTCATGGGCATACGGAAGATGGCGATGGTTTCGAAAAACACGAGGACCATCCGTTCACAGTGACTGGTGTGCTTGCGGTCACGGGGACTCCCATCGATAAATCTGTGTTCGTCACGCTCGGAGGCTTAGGCGAAATTCACCGAGAAATCGGCGCAGATACCCCTCATGCTGATGATCATCATGAAGATTCGGGCCATGATGATCCTCAGCATGAGGGTGAACATCACGAGCAGGGCAGTTTTAGGGAGGAAAACGGGAAACTTATTGCGACGTCGGTCAGTGGTTTTTTTCTTGGTGCCAAGAATAGAATGGATTCGCTCAATTTACAGCGCACCCTCAATACATGGGACGGCGACGCGCTTCTCGCCATTTTGCCTGGTATGGCGATGGGTGAGCTCTGGAAAAATTTGTCAATTTTTGAAACAGCCATGTCGCTTATTAGTTTTTGCGTTGTGGTGGCTGGAATGTTAGGGCTATTTGTTTCGCTCTATATACTCAGCGGGCAGAGGCAACGGGAGATGACGGTACTTCGAGCGGTGGGGGCGGGCCCGGTGACGATTTTTACGATGCTCGCCGGGGAGGCTGTTTGCTTGGTGATTGGCGGAATCGGCGTGGGGACCGGCGTGATGTACGGCGGGCTTTATTTGCTGCGACCTTGGATTGAGAAGAAATTCTCAATTAGTTTTCCTATTTCTGGCGTCAGTCGTTCTGACATTATGTTTGCGGCCATATTGCTAGGGGTCGGATGTGTGGCGGGAGTTTTGGCATCTTTCAATTCGTATCGTGCTGCGATGCGAGAGGGACTTGCCACGAGATTTTAAATCGGGGGGATGAAGCCATGAATGAAACTGAAAAAAATAATCTCCTTAAGGATCCCGACAGTTGGTCCAGGGGAAAAAAAATTGGCATTGGCCTAGGCTTTTTATTGCCGCTTATTTTAGTGCCAATTTATGGGACGACGAAAGCTGGCAAAACACAGGAGGGGGCGTATACCACGGTCGACTGGGCCGCTTACCGGCAATTTGATCCTGCCACAAATAGGATGCCACCTTCACTGCAAGCGTTGGATGGAAAAAAGGTACGAAGCTTGGGATTTATGGTGCCGCTTGAGGATAACCGCTCGGAAGTTATGGAGTTTTTGCTAGTTCCTAGTCCACAGGCCTGTGTGCACGGGCCTCCCCCACCGTCCAATCAAATGGTCTACGTTCGCATGGTCACTGGCCCTACTAAAACCATTTTCGGTCCTGTAATGGTGCAAGGCGTCTTGCGGGTAACCAGCCTGACCCATCAATATGGCACCGCAAGCTACCAAATTTATGGCGAAATTGCCGAACCAGCAAAATCTGATTAATTTTTGCACTAATTAGCTTCTCATCTTGCTTGTGGTCTACTATAATCGCGGCCAAGACACCAATTATGATTTTTGGGACGGTAGCCATAATTCATTGATGGAGGAATTGAGCATGAGAATTTTAGTAGTTGAAGATGACATGGTCATAGCAAGTTTGCTGCAGCGTGCACTTCGTGAGGAAAGTTATGCCGTCGACCTAGCCCATGATGGAATCGAAGGTGAGTGGCTTGCATCAGAGAACCCTTACGACCTTATTATTTTGGATGTGATGCTTCCGCGGAAAGATGGTTTTGCTGTATTAAACTCATTGCGATCATCCGGCATTTTTTCTCCAGTCCTTATGCTTACAGCTCGAGACGAAGTGAGGGATAAGGTTTCTGGTCTTGACGGTGGTGCTGATGACTATATGACGAAGCCATTTAGCCTGGACGAATTATTAGCCCGCACGCGCTCATTGCTGCGGCGCAAAGCTACAGATTATACTGGTGCTATTTTGGAGGTTGGTCATTTAAAAATTGATCCTTCACGGCGTGAGGTTTCACGGGCTGGGCAAACGATCGAATTGACTAGCAAAGAATATGCTTTAATCGAATACATGGCGCGTAATGCAGGCAAAGTCGTGACTCGCAACGAACTGAGCGAGCATGTGTGGGACATGGGCTTTGAGCAAAATAGCAATGTAGTCGATGTTTACGTCGGTTATTTGCGCGCTAAAATTGACAAAGGATTTGAAAGTCCGATGCTAAAAACAGTTCGCGGGCATGGATA
>CANJQY010000054.1 GCA_947476525.1 Oligoflexales bacterium | reverse complement strand
GAGTCAACGCATGTTCTAGACCAACAACGGGAAGCGACTCTGCATCATAGCGAATGCAGTCTGGATCAATTCCGCCCTCGATATTATCTGCGGCCGTATCTTCACAGGCAGGAATAACTTTATCCGTTGTCTTGATGTCACGTCCTTCGTTGTAGAGGTAACTAATGACCTGGCGGTCATACTCAAGCCGAGGGCCATTGCCGGCACCAATTTCGGCCATCAAGCCGACTTCGTGCTGATAATAATTATAATCCATCACCGAAAACGTAGTCGGATTATTGTCGAAGTCCGCAGGCTTAGTTCCGTCAAAGGATAGGGACGCCTTGAAGTTGTGATGCAGGCCGAGGGCGTGCCCCATTTCGTGGAAGAGCGTGGAAATAAAAATGCGGCGGCCAAAATCATCAACAAGTTTCGCAGCGTCATCTTCAGATGCGGCAGCGATCACTTTTGATTGGACCGGCGAGGTTGCTACGTCGCGGGCATCACGTAGACAGCGAATGACTTCTCGTGATGTTCCAAATAACACTTCGGGAGACTTTGGCCCAATTTTGGCGGCAGGATCAAGGGGCAACTCACGAGCATCACTAAGTTTAGCGGCGATCTTGTACCACGCATACGGCATGTAAATAAGGCTGTGACTTTGAATTCCTGACATCGGATCCGAGGCCTGGGTCTCATAGGCAGCTCCGGCCTCGCCTACTGTGTCGAAGTTGATAACATTGAAGCGGGGATCTCCGATTTTTGTTCCTTCTGGAAGGCGGCCTTTAAATTGCACGACGTCGCGGCCTAACTGATCGTGAAAATAGCGGTTCCAGCCTTCGACGCCACTTCGGGTTTCCTTCATAAAATCATCTGGCATATTTGGGGTGACGTACCAATCGATGGTGGACGATGGATCGGCCAACAAGTATCGATTTGCAAACTTTGTTTGCTCGCGCACAGGAACGCCATTCTCTAGACGGCGTTCGACGAAAACTTGTTCATTGTCAAGAAGCATAAAGCGCTCTGCCAATGGGTTGACGTCTGTGTTGTTTTCTACACCCTTGTAGCCGTCAGGAACTAAGGAATCTCGCGGGAAAACAGATTCCATGAAGGTTTGGACGCGACCATCGGCGAGCATCAGCCCAGATTCTTGTAGGAGGTAGTCGCCGTCTTCGTCGTAACTCAGCGAGCGAATCCAAGAACTGCTCGGGGCCGCAGCGTTCTTGCCGTTCATGGTTTTGTGAATCAGGATTCCAGGATGATCAATGGCCACAGTAATCGAGTCGGAATTTTCAGAGAGAATGCGATATTCGGCCACCAAGGTTTCTGGATGATTTATATTACTTTCAAAAAGTCGCCGGCTGTCGGTCATCAACTGTAGTTTGTCGCCGAAGGTTTGAAACGTCACCGGAATGTGTCCCATGACCATGGACTGATCAATCAAATCATAGTCGGGGTTAACACCGGACGAATACTGTAGGTCAATGCCATATAAAAAAGTCCGATTAAGCAGCCGTGATTTTTTAAGAGTGATTTCACCAGTAACATGATTCGAGGCGGCGGACGAAGAACGCTCGACATTTCGCATGTCAGCAGTCTGGAAAGCATTCTGAAAAGATTGCGTTTCACCGCCCAACGATGGTTCAGTCGGCAGTCCTGGTATCTGGTGGACGATAAGGTTCGTTGCGACGGCCTCGTGATAAAGTTTGAAGGGTTTGCGGGCGGATTGACCGCAGCTAGTTAATAACGCAGCCAACAGAATTTGTTTTGGGTTCAAAAATTTCATCATGTTCCAAAAGCTCCTAGTTCAATTTTAATCGAAATTTTGATTCCTGTGTGACTCGTCCGATCACGGCACTGCGAGGAAATTTATTTTTAACGGCTGCGAGAGCTCTTAAATGGTCTTTTTCAGCAACCGCAAATACGATGCCTCCAGAAGTTTGGGGATCAAGGGTGAGCCATCTAAGTTCTTGGGCTACCGTGCCGAAATCGACTTCTTTTTCGACATAACGCAAGTTGGTGCGGTGGGCTCGATTTAAGACTTCGGCACGAAGCAGGTCTAAGGCTCCTTCAAGTGTAGGGAGGGCGGCCGTGTTCATTTCAATGGTGACGCCACTAGCTCGGGCCATCTGCACTAAGTGGCCAGCAATGCCGAACCCGGTTATATCCGTACCGGCAGAAATATCAAAATCTTCCAACAACTCCGGAACTCGGTTAAGGGTCATCATACTGGCAAGGGCATCATTAATGGATGCGGCTGAGGCTTTTTTGGATTTAAGTCCAGAGGTGATCGTTCCTGTGCCGAGAGGTTTAGTTAGGATCAATACATCGCCAACTTTAAGTCCGGCGTTGGTCCATATTTTTTTCTTGTCGACAAATCCGGTTACAGAAAATCCGAGCTTTAGCGTATCATCATCGATGCTGTGGCCTCCCACGAGGCATGCACCCGCTTCATGAATCTTATCAACGGCTCCTTGCATCAGAGGCTTCAGCAATTCTAGAGGTAGCGTGCTCGTTGGAAAAGCCAAAATCGTCATAGCCGTTTTTGGAGATCCGCCCATGGCGTATACGTCTGAAATCGCGTTAGCAGCCGCCACCGCTCCGAAATTGTAGGGATCATCAACAATCGGCGTAAAAAAATCCAACGTCTGCACCATGCATCGGCCATCGCCAAGGTCCCAAACACCGGCATCATCCATGGTGGAGGTTCCGACTACGAGTTCTTTTGCGGAGTTTAGTTTTAGGGAGCCTAAGACGGCACGTAAATCATCGGCTGGCAATTTTGCGGCGCATCCGCCTTTGGTCACAGTTTCTGTTAGTCGAATCGTTTCCATAATAAATCCTCAGAATGCGTGGGAAAATACTTTGCCGTGAAGGTATGTCTGGGTGCCGCCTTTGTCCACTGAAAAATTGGTCGCCAGCGGTCAGTATTGATCTGCAACTATTGGGCTATGGTGTTGATTCATGGTCCCTATTGGCGGAACCGAGGCCGTCCTCTAGAACTGCCAATGTCGTTCGCAAAACCCAGCGAATAATGGTGTGATAGAGCCTAAAGAAGTCATTTTATCTGGAGACCTCAATGACTCAAGCCGTTAGCACAGGCCTCGGCCTTCTGATCAATTTGGCTATGTTTGCTGGGACGAGCCAATTATTGATATCGAGCGCGAAGAATAATAGCCATAAAATTACGACACTTTGGCACACCGAATACGGAGCCCACGTTTGCGGTCGGGCCCTTTCTGCCATGTATAATATTCACGGAGCTGCGACTTTGGCCGCGGCGCATCGTCCTTCAAAAAAGAGAATGATCGCGGCGACAGAAGAGTATTTTCGGCAAAGAATTTTTGCAAAGTACGAGCACCAGTTTGAGATGATTCAAACGCAATGTTTCGACCGCGCATCACATACTTTGATTGCTGAGGTGTACCTGCGCAATTCCGATGCCTCGCACGTAAATGATCCCAATTACGGTTACCGGATTGTGCGGAAAAATAATGGCCACAGTGAAGAGGTGACAATAAAATGGAATTAGGGCCGCTAATTTTCGGAATTTTTGCGCTGTTTTTGTCACTAACGGGTGCGGGGCTGACACTTAAGACGCAAGCCGCACTATTTGAGCCGTTAACCACAAGAACAACTCGCTTTGACTGTGACGACCCACTGGAAATTATAGTCGACCAAGGCGCGGCACAAACCATCGCATTTTTTGGAGAATCCCAAGACTGCATGCTGCCCAATTTGTATAAAGAGCGAGCCGGTGAGGTGTCAAGGGTCGAGGACCTATTCGCCGCCGGTTTGACCCGCTGCAACGCGGGAGATTGCCAGTGAATGCCGAAGATCTGCCACGAACCGTTCTCACATGTGGTGCCTGCCTCGTTTCAGGATTTATTCTGGCCATGTGGTGCATGCCCCTTCTAAATTCCAAGCCGAGAACGCCGATACAAAAAACAGGTTTTTCGATCACTCTCCCGGCAGCGCAGTTAAAAAACAATGGGAAATTATCGGCCATGCGGGGCAAGGTGGTTCGCTTTACACGAGGGTCACAAGATGGCAGCACACGTTGCGTTATTGATCATATTCCGCTGTCATTTTCGGTGCAAGACGGCCTTGCATTTTTTTCGGGTGGGATTGAATCCCTTGAAAACTTCGTGATTAATGTTTCCATTTCCGACCTTCGCGTCATTGATTTGGTCGACGCCTCGGTCGGGGCTGAGGTGGCCGATATGCCATCTTGCCGACTTCATCCGAGGGTTTCCTATGGGGAGTAGAACATGAAACTTCGAGTAGCATTCATTATTTTGTGGTTACTTCACGCCGCCATTGCGATTTCCGGCGAGCCGGCAAAAATCATCCTGCATATTGGCGAAACTCGGCCAATTCAATTTCCTAACGCCTTAAAAGTGCATGTAACTAGAAAGGGAATAATCCACCTATTGCATGAGCACGACTATTATTGGACATTGACCGCTATTAAAACTGGGGTCGTGGCCATTGAAACAAAGCTCATTGGGGCTGAACCTCAGACCGTTTATGTCGATGTTAGGCCGCGCCCAGAGCCGGTAAAGACCAAAAAAAAAGAGAGTTCTGAGAAACCACCTCCGCCAGAACCTGTGTGCGAGCAGCCCACGGATGGATCCCAATTTGAGATGCACGCCATCATTGAATTACTGGACGACTCTCAAATCGAAGCCGCAGGAGTGGATAGTGATGTCAAAGTAAAATTTTCAGGTGGACCGGCCCTCGCCGAAATTAGTCTCAACTCGGAGCCGCGTAAATCTGCCGTGAAGCGGCACATTATTGGTGATCCTGTGCTAACGACGAGGGCTTGTGAAGACATCGTGATTCGGGCTGGTGGCGAAGATCAATTCGAGGCCAAATCCGAAGACGGACACATTGCGAGTATGTGGAAAAGTCACGGCTTGGAAATTAAAATGAAGCTTGTTCCTGTCGACCCAGAAAGAATTCAAATTCCATTTTCGGTGTCATTGAGAACGCCTTCAAAGGGGCGCGGCAGCTATGCACTAAATGAAATAACGTCTTCCATCGAGTTAAATATTGGCAAAAAAATCCTCGCCGCAGTCCTAAATTTGTCGTCCTCGGCCACGTCGAAAAAAGAAACGCTGTGGCTGTCAGCCGTGCCGATCATTGGGCCATTTTTTCAGCAGACCGACGAATCCACGTCCGCGTCCAAGCTTCTACTTTGGTTTGAGATTGCTCAAAGATCTGCAGACAGCCCAAAACCGTAAGTGTGGCGCATCCAAGATGATGCTTTGTCTTTGCTGACCACCCGATTTTCTAGGCTGGCGTCTAGTAACGTCGTCCATAGTGGGGCTGTGCGAAAGCGGAAACCGGTTTGGAGTGAGCTTGTTTGATCTGTGCCGCCTGCATTCTTGTATGTTTTGGAGGTGATTGACGGGCTGACCGCAAATCTGGTGAAAGTGGATAACAACCAAGAGAAGTCGCAAAGTGCTTTGGTATGTGTGCTGTCTAACGCATCTAGAATTCCGGTCCGGTAGTCGATCGTTCCGTATTCTGCTCGAAGCAGCCAGCTAAAGTGACTGCTTTGCGTCGATAAACCAGAATAAAAAATGAGGTCGATGTGGCTGTGATCGGCATCTCCGGTGTAGCGGTTCATATCTATGTCAAGGACATCACCCCCGCCTGGCAGTGGATCAAGATATTTATCAGAGATAATACCAAACGTGAGATTCCTCCACTTTGGTCTGGTCGTGGCGAGGCTCCAACCAAAGCGGTCTCTTTGCCTTGCTCCACCTGTAATGGCTGTGCCAAAATTTCCGGCCACGTCAAAAACCCAGCGATCCGGGGGGGCGGCGCCCATCGTTTCGTGATTGCCGATTTCAACCGCGAGCGAAAAATTGGTCATGAACTTTGTGGCAAAAGAAATAGTTGTATCGTAGGGAGTTGTAACTGCATGAGCTCCTGACAGCTTCAAACTGGTTTCTTCGGTAATTTTTCGGCTTAACCACCAGTCGCCATCCATGCCGTAAACGAGAGACCTACTTGAATTTGCTCCAGTGTAAACAGCTGACGGGACTTTTGAGTTGATCGGTAACGCTTGGCCATCCATATAAAGACGCCCCCCAATCCTAGCCCCGCGCGGCCTGTTTTCCCGCCAATCATCGCTAATCTCGAGATTTATTCGGGCGCGGCCATCGTTTTTTTCTAGCTGCGTCATGGTTTCTAGCCAACGAAGTCGTTGTTTCGAGTCATCAATTTCTAGGGCAGATTTTGCTGCAAAGCGTCCGAGTTCAACTCGGTCAATGAACTTGCGACGCTCCGCCTCATCAAACCATTCCAACGCTTCTTTGTGGCGCAGAAGCATTTGATAGGTACGTCCAATCATAAAGGCTGTAACCGCATCGGTATCGTCGCGAGCTTCCAATTTTTCAAATGTTTTTAGGCTTATTTTGTACATTCCAAGTGAGAATTGGCAGTTTCCAAAAAGGTGCATTATTTTTACGTCGCCGTCTTCATGATTTTGGCTTGGTCCTATCAAATCGAGAAAATCTGCACAGTAGTGCCCCTCAAGCGCCGCAGTTCCAATGGTTAGTAACTCTGCCTCAGATTTTAAAGAGTCTAGTAGCATCGACTCGATTCGCCACCGGTCAACGGAGGATAGTGCGGATTTTTTAAACCACCACGGAGACCACAAAGTGGATAGGGCTGTCGGATCAGTGATTTCAAAAATCTCCGCATCAATTTTTTCGCAGTTTCCAGATTTCCCCACGGTAAATGATTTTGAAGTTCCTGATTTAACGGTATCGACGATTCCATTCCCGCAGACGAGACTCACGTCTTGTCCCTCAATTTGACTAATGAGTGCACGTCGCACGCCGTCGGCACCAGGTCCTATATCAGCCCTTAGCAGCAGCCCACCCGTCGACTGAATTTTTGCGCCAGCAATAATGGCCGACAATGGTTTTGCAGGATCTCTATGTACGCGCCGCCATTGGGCTCGTCCGGAAAGCAATTCGAATAAATTATTTTTGAACTGAAATGTAGAGTCTGACGACACGAGCCATTGGTCATTGTGGCCGATGCGTCGAACAATTGCCTGTGCGCCGCTTCCGACCGAATAAACGATTCCAGCTTTGCCCGGTGAAATAGTTTTGAACCGAGATACTTTTTCAGCGACTTTCAAATTTGGGTAGGTAATGGCCCCCGAATACGGGACAATTGCCCAATCGCCGCGATTAATGGTTGCGACATCTGAGTTCTTTGGAGTAACGAGCACATGGATTTTACCTGGGACGTACAGTGGTTTGGCTGCGGTGGCGCTGATGGATATTTGGGCCGTCGCGATACCGTCGTAGTCATCCACGATAACAGTGTAAATGTATTCGCCAGGAGAAAATCCGGTGGTATCAATTTCGCAGCGAGATTTATCACACGCTCGTTTGCCGTCAATCCACCATTCGATTTTCGATGAGGCTTCAACCGCAATGGCTTCGATCATCACGATATCTCCACGAGTTACCGCGAACGGGCCCGCAGTTAATTCCGCAATACCAGCCCCAAGTGCCTGCTCGGCAAAGGCCATCCCTGTGAGGAAAATGATGACGAGCCTTAACGCGGTAACGATCGTGTTGGTTACGATGTTGATGCGTTGTAGTTGTTGGTGCTGTTGCTGCATTGATATCTAATTTTTTCGGATTTATGACATTGTAGGCCCAGTTAATTTGTCGTCGCGAAGGGTATTTGGCACTATGCTGTATCAAAAGGCCGTATCAAAAGGCCGTATCAAAAGGCCGTATCAAAAGGCTTTATCAACTGAATTTCAGCAGCAGTTTTTTTATCACCGCAGGCGTCACTAGGCCGTCCAATTTAGCTGCCATTTTTTCTGGTGCTTTGCTTTTCCCTTGAGCTAAGCAGCCTGCAATTTCTTTGACCAAAGACGAACTAATGCTGGCGAACTTCTGGTGGCAGGGCACAAATACGGTATCAATAGTGCCCTCGAGGTGAGCGTTCATGTGTGCCATCTGCATTTCAAAACCGAAGTCTTGGGCGTCTCTAAGCCCGCGAAGAAGGACGGTGCATTTTTCCTGATGTGCAAAGTCCGCGGTTAGCCCCGAAAAGGAGGTGAACGAAATATTTTTGAGACCTTTGCACGCGAGTTTTATCAGGTCTATTCGTTCATTTGGTGTGAATAACCCCGGCTTTTGGGGGTTGACGCCAACGGCTACCACGACGTGACCAAACATCCGGCTAGAGCGTTTGATGATGTCGATATGGCCAAGTGTCACAGGATCAAAACTCCCCGCGTAAAGCGCCTTCGTGTCCATGCTTCATTCCTCCGAGTCTATTATTGTTTCTGCCAGACGGTGATGAGGGTCACGCCATAGTCCCGTTGTTTCAGTAACGTCAGTCCCGAGGCCTGATGCCAGGTTTCCGTGCATTTGAGGGATTCCACTCCGCACTCTAGGGCAAAAATTCCGCCATTTACGAGGACTTTTGGAATTGTAACCGCTCCTGCGTTTAAAAAAGATTCGGCCATCTCATAAGGGGGATCGGCCCAAACAAGATCATAGAGCTCAGGGTCGCAGCCGCCAAGGAATATTTGCACATCTTTGGCTTCAATGGCCCAAGGATCCAGGGTAATCATTTGTTTTTTTGCCCTAGTGGCTACTTCACGGAGGTTGGCTTGGAGACAAGTCAATGCTTCCGGCAATTTTTCAACAAATTGGGCGCCAGAAGCTCCACGGCTGACGAGCTCAATGCCGACCGCGCCACTGCCTGCAAAAAGGTCCAATATCCTAGCCTCAGGCAGCCACGACTGGAGCATGTTTATGGCTGCCTGGCGCACCCTCTCACGGGTGGGGCGTACCTGATCGCCTTCGGGAGTCAGTATTTTTAGGCCTTTGCTCCAACCAGCGGATATTTTCACGAGAGGCTCCCCCAATCCTTTTGAATACCTAATTAATACATACGAAATTATTTATCTCTGTTGAGCACAATTTGCACTTGATATTTCGCACAGTTGCCTTATGTATTCACTTCTGATTATAAAGGAACTTAGTTAATGTCCCCGTTTGTCCACGTATTGAGGAAACCACAGAAATGAATATTCGCCAAATTCAGGAAGCTCGTGAACTTTATGGGATTGAGGGTTGGGGCAATGGCTATTTTGGCATCAATGATCAGGGTCACGTCGTGGCAAATCCTACCGGCGAAGAGCATATTAGCGTTTCGCTGCCTGAGGTGATTGAAGAGGTTCGCAAAAAGGGTTTAACGGCTCCGATAATTATCCGCTTCCCCCAAATTATCGAGGGGCAGCTTCAGCGCATGCATACGGCATTTAAAACTGCAATCAGTGACAACACGTTTAAGGGCCGCCACATGGGCGTATTCCCATTTAAGGTCAACCAGCGCCGTGAGTTTATTGACGCCATTGTGGAATCGGGGCGAAAGGTGGCCTACGGCTTGGAGGTCGGAAGTAAAACGGAGTTTATCGCAGCCCTAGGTTATAAGCTGCAAGACGAGGCTTTATTTGTTTGTAACGGGTTCAAAGACGCCGAATTTATTGAATTGGGGTTCATTGCTAAAGCGATGGGCAAAAACGTGGTCATGGTTGTCGAGGGTCCTGACGAACTTGAGATGATCATAGCACGATCCGCCCATTATAAAGAGTGCCCAGACATTGGACTTCGAGTACGTCTCTATTCAAAGGGATCTGGAAAATGGGAAAAAAGCTCGGGTGAGCAATCCAAATTTGGTTTAACGACCACTGAAGTTATTCACTCTCTTCAAATTCTTGAGAGAGCTAATTTAAAAGACAAATTGGCGATGCTGCACTTCCACATTGGAAGTCAGATTACAGAAATCAAGCGTTTCAAGGGAGCACTTAAAGAGGCTGCACGCGTTTACGCAAAAGTCATAAAAATTGGTTTCCAACCCGGCTACCTCAATATCGGTGGCGGCGTTGGAGTGGATTATGACGGAAGTAAGACTAGCTTTGAGTCGTCCGCCAATTACACACTTCAAGAATTCGCGAATGACGCTGTTTACGTACTGATGGGCGTTTGTGACAATGAGGGTGTCCCTCATCCGACGATCGTGACGGAATCGGGTCGCGTTATTGCGGCGTATCACAGTGTGGTGGTCACTAATATTCGCGAGGTTCAAGGGGCTGACGTCAACATTGATGCAGATACCATTTTAGACCTTGAGCATGTGGATCCGAGTGCTCACAAAGCTCTCAATGAGCTTCGTTATATTGTCAACAACATGACGCGCAAAAATTACGTTGAATATTATCACGACTCAATTGTCTATCAAGAAGAGTTATTCACGTTGTTCAACCTAGGTTACTTACAGCTAAAAGATCGGGCGGTCGCCGAAGAATTGTACTACCGAATTTGTCGCAAAGCGCTTTATTTTTCGGGCTTTGAGCGGCATCCATCTGAGGAGTTTGAAGGCCTTCAAAAAGTGATGGTTTCCAAATATCTGGCTAATTTTTCGATATTTCAGTCTATTCCTGACTCTTGGTCAATCAACCAATTATTTCCCGTAATGCCGCTTTCGCGGCACGACGAGAAGCCTAATCTCAAAGCGACCATCGTCGACATTACCTGTGACTCCGATGGCTGTTTGACGACGTTTATTGACAGATCAGATACGAAGACAGTTCTTGAATTACATCCACCAAGTGATTCTCCATATTATATCGGATT
The DNA here is from genome assembly GCA_947476525.1 of Oligoflexales bacterium. GTDB lineage: Bacteria > Bdellovibrionota_B > Oligoflexia > Oligoflexales > RGVZ01 > CAMDKS01. The sequence goes on along the minus strand of CANJQY010000054.1, from coordinate 8,482 downwards.
TTTTCTTGTTGGCGCCTATCAAGAATCGCTTGCTAACGAGCACAATTTGTTTGGCGCCATTCATGAAGTAGAGGTCCACACTAGTCCTGACGGTGAGTGGGAGATTACTAAAACGACTGAAGGTGATTTAATCGACGAGCTGTTGATCAGCAGAAACTATGATATGGAGAAAATCACAACGGCATACGGAGATCAGCTCGACGACGCACTTGCTGCAGGTAAAATCACTTCCGAAATACGCAAACAGTTATATGATAAGCTTATAGTCTGCACGAAGGGTTATCCGTACCTTTCCGAAGAGTAAGAGATTCGTTTTAAAATTTTATAAATTCACAAATATTTGCAGTTTCCCCAATCTTATTGTGGGGGGATTGTAGATTTTTTTTTTACGAGATTCCACCCAACTTAAGTATTTTTGGAAGGCTCCGAAGAGGATGCCAGTTGAAAATTTCAAGTGGAGGTTAGGAAGATGGGCGTATCGGGACAAATATCAAAAATAGGGGATTCCGAGAAGTTGTCGCTCGTAGGCGACATTAACGAAGACGCGGATATTTATTTTCCTACCCTGTTAAAAGCATTTGGAAATAAGGTTATTATTAATTTCAAAGCTGTTTCGTCGATAAATTCCTGTGGGGTGCGTGCCTGGATCACATTTTTACGGGAGTTAGAAGCTGGTAGATCGGTGACTTTTGAGGAATGCACTCCAGACATAATTAGCCAAATAAATATGATCCCAAATTTTCGCGGCAAGTCGGCCGTTAATTCCGTCTATGCTGGATATACGTGTCAGAGTTGTGGGAATGCGCAGCTTCATTTGTTCACGGCGGGTAAAAATATGCCCGCTTCGGCAGACTCAGGTGCCGGTGAGGTGGCCTGTGTGAAATGTAACAAGCCAACAGAGATGGATGAATTGGAGGAGGAATTTTTTGCATGGTTGTGAAACGGAGAGTTTGAAGTATCAGCGACAGATTTATATCGAGCAATTGTTGTCTCCAAGGCGGAGAAGGGGCAGAATTTAAAATGACAAAAGACGCGAAAAATGTAATGGACGCATTTCTCCCCTATGAGAAATTCTGCAAAGTCGTATTAGACGGTTATTTGGTCGTCGACCATGCTGGTCGTATATTTAAATCAAATCCTGAGGCGGCTGCCATGATGGGCGTTTCTCAGAAACAACTTTTAAAATTGGATTCGTTTAACGATGCTATCAAAATCACCTTAATGGGCAATTCTCTATCAATTGAAGATATACTTAAAAATGAAATTCCTTATCGAGCCGACCAGCTTGAAGGAGTCGCAAGCAATGGTAGCAAAGTAGTCCTTACACTCAGCTATTTTCCGTTTCTAGACGCCGGAGTTGTGATCGGCGCGTTCATCCTGCTGCGGAACATGACCGGTGAGATGCAGCGAGATAAAAACTACGTAAACAAAAGTCTGAATTCAATTACCGATCCGCTGACAACTCTATTTAATCGACGGCATCTAGAAGAAGAGCTCGCGAGAGAGGAAATTAATTTGGCGAGGATGCCGCTGGACAGTGATCATCGAAATATGACAATAATTATGTGCGATATTGATCATTTTAAAAAGGTAAATGATAAATACGGTCACCCTGCCGGAGATTACGTGATTAAAAAAGTTTCCGAGATTTTTAAGGAATCGTTTCGAAAAACAGATGTGATCTTTCGCTATGGCGGAGAAGAATTTATCATCATGCTGCCGGCATCTGAATCCATTGGCACCGCAATAGCGGCAAATAAAGCCAGGGTAGCGATTGAAAAATATAAATTCGAATTTGAAGGTGTCACAATTCCCATCCAAATTTCTATGGGTGTTGCCCAGATAATGGTGGGGCAGGAGGCAGCGGCAGCAACAATTGCTCGCGCAGACGCCGCACTTTACTTTTCCAAGCATAATGGAAGAAATCAAGTCAGTATTCACGACGGCAAGGAAATAGTCTCGTTTATGGCTAAAACGGCTGCTTAATTAGTCTCTGGCGCGAAAGCCCAGCGACTAATTAAACGTTTCGGCGCCCGCGAGTAGCTGGTCGCCAAGCTCTTCAATCTTGTAATTTAAAATTTGGCCGCGAAGTTGAAGTTCAACTCCTTCGCATGTATATGTGGACCAGTCGATGGCGAGGTAGGTTTCTTCGCCGTCTGACAAAAATTCTTTGACATAGGCGTCCATAAAATCTAGTAAAAACTCGCGTGCATCATCTATTTTCAGATTTTGCTCCGCAAACATCATTCGCCCTTCGATGGGGTAAAAAAACGACTTGTCTGCATTACGGATAATGATTTTTGCAGTCAGGACAGGTCCATCAACATGGCTCTCGACTTCAAAAAATCTCCGACCTAGCCATGCGCCATATTTTTGCTCAAACATCATAGCCAATAGTTGATTTTTCTCGGGCGCAGTTTTATTGAATTCAATCGATTGATGGCTCATTGCATTTCTTCCTTGCTCGGAGTTGGGAATATTGACCGAATCGCACTTAGAAGCTCAGAATAGTCGCCTACGGTGGCCACTGGGCGAAAACGGGTACGTTGAACGCCATCGCGAGAGTCAACTTCATCGTTAATCAGAGGGAAGCGGTTGAATAGTCCCTTTAATGTTTCTGCACCTTCAAAACCAAGTACGTCACCGAAGTCACGATCGATCATCCAAAGAGCGGAGCCGAATTTTCCAGCGCGCCAAAGTCGTTCAAGTTTCTGCGCAGCAGTAGAGTTAAGGACCATAAGGCCAGAAATTGCTTCTTTGCGAATGGAATCTACGGTGGAGAGTGCAAATTTAAAAATAGTTTTTGGATACTCAGCAAAAAGAATTTCCACAGCCTTCAAGCGGTCACCCGACGAAAGCACCTCGAGACCAAAACTTACAATATGGCGTGTTTGCACTAAAAGTCGAGTGAGCCCCGTGACGTCATCTGGCTCAACTAAACATGCGGCCGACACTGCATTGGCTAGGTAGGCAAAGCTTCGCTTAACGTTGTCGAAAGCTTGCGGATCTGCGCGACCAGAGTTCATAGCCGATTTCATTACCGAGTCCAGAAAAAGTTCGTTAGATGTGCTAGCCATAAGTTCTTCTGATTCGAGGCCGCCTACGGCCTTCCATTTTGAGTACAATACCTCTCCCGAAAAAGGGGCGAAGAGTTGATAGCTTTCATCTTTAGTCACAAAACCGTCTTCTTCTAAACGCGCATTGCGGAACTGGGTCAAAAGATCTTCTTGTTCGTTTGGTGGCATCATCGCAGCCATTGCAAGCAGCGAATAAATATAGGCAGCATCTTCACTGATCGACGAATAGATCAAACTAGAGACGAAGTCTTGGACTTTTTCGTCTCCGTCTTTGACCTTCCACCATAGGGTGTTGCACGGCATGGCAGTGTATTTATCTTGTTCATCGTGGGATGTTTTTTCGTAAGCTTCCTCGTCCAACATTTCGATATAAGGACTGAGGAAGGCCACCTGATACTCTTCGTCAAGCTGCCGAAAACGCACGTATAGCTGCTCTGGTCCGACGTCTTTATAAAGCTCAAGCCAGCGGATGGCTTGGTGAATGACTAGCTTGCCGTCATGCCAGGCTTCATTATCCATAATGGTGACTAGCTGTTCGGCTGAGATAAGGGGCAATATATCCAGCGCGACCTCGGCCCCTTCTGACACGAGGGCTAGGTACATATCGCGGCGGTGCACGGCCTGAGCCGCGGCCTCAGGATCCGCTGCGTCGAGGATCTCGGTAAAGTCTACTTTAGGAGCTAACTCGCTTGATTTATGGGAAAAAGTACTCTTCCAAATAAGCGACTGCCATCCTGTATCAAGGGCTTGAACAACAGATTCTTCAGACAAACGACTGGTCATGGTGGACTCCTCAAAGAGGTTGGAGGAGGGTTCTACCAAAAACAGCGACAACTTGCAACTTTTTTGCGCACATATTGCATAAGTTGTTTGGGGGTTTTTTAGAAATTGCTAGGCGAATTAAATTAAAGATTTCCAAGAATTACGAAATCGAGTTATAAAAATCAATTCGAGGAATGCTCTACGGGAGAATTGTTTGCCGTGATTACGGGATCTACAACGAAAATTAATCAGTCGCCAATGGCTACTGGCACTATATCTAGCGGGATTGCTCTGGACCAAAAGCGCCTTATTGACGAGGCTTTGTTGCCGGTCGCCGGTGAGCTTGAGGGTTTAGGCCCTGAGCTTTTACGTTTGCTTGAATGCAACACGGTTTCTGGGAATCATATTTTAAATCATGTGTTAGCTGGCGGCGGCAAAAGAATTAGGCCGGCACTTTATTTTTTCGCATCGCGAATGGTTGGCTATGGTGGCGCGCACTTAATCCCTATGGCAGCTGTTTGTGAATATGTTCATACGGCGAGTCTTTTGCACGACGACGTCATAGACAGCAGCGCCATACGCCGAGGAAAGCCTACACCCAACAGCATTTGGGGTGACGAGGCGGCAGTTTTGGTGGGGGACCTTATTTACGCTCGTGCCAGCGAGCTGATGGCTGAAACCGGCAGTTTGCAGATTGTGTCGATGTTTGCTCGGGCAATACGTTTAATGAGTGACGGGGAACTGTTACAGCTGGAGCACTTGTACAATCCTGTAATGTCAGAAGAAGTCTATTTGAAAATTATCGAACAGAAAACGGCAGTGTTACTGGCAGCTGCATGCAAAGCTCCCGCCGTCTTAGCAGGCGTCTCGCTCGCGGACTGCGAAGCCCTGAGTGAGTTTGGGCGATGTTTGGGTTTTGCGTTTCAGCTTCTAGACGACGCCTTAGACTACGCGGGCACGGAATCTGTGTTTGGCAAAAAGACCCTGTCAGATCTTCCTGAGGGTAAAATTACGCTTCCAATCATACTCTTGAAATCTTTAGCAACACCTGCGGAGTGGGGTTTTGTTGAGGGGCTTATTCACGAAGAGCGAGTTTCCGAGGCGTCCATGTCCCGAGTTCTTGCCTTAGTTGAGACTTACGACACCGCTGGAAAAACGTTAGAGGCTGCGTCCAACTGGACGGATCGCGCCTTGGTGGCACTGGCCCACTTCCCAAATAATTCCGCGCGTCATGATTTAGAAAATCTTGCCAACCGACTACTCGTCCGATTTTCGTAATACTGGAGCACCGTCTTTGCCAAAAATGCAACTCGTGCCGAAATCCAAAAATCCACTCGTTCTACTTCAGAAATTTGATGCAAAGTGGCACGAATGGACCATGGCCAACGGCTTGCGTTGCTTACACATACCCTTGCCGAAGGGCGACCCAAGGTTTCAGATGACCCTCTTGCTTGGAACCGGAAGCCGTCATGAACCAAAAGAACTGTCAGGAATCTCGCACTTTTTGGAGCACATGATGTTTCGTGGTTCGGCGCGTTACCCGTCTTTTTCGGATTTGAGCGTAGCGTTCGAAAGCCTTGGTGGAGAATGGAATGCAGCCACTGGACATGAATACACCGAATTTTTCTATAACGGTACGGCAACAAAAATTTCAGAAATCGTCGCTTTATTCGCGGATTTCATCGTCCGCCCCGCAATGCATGATTTGGAGACCGAACGTCGAATCGTCCTCAGAGAGTTGGAGGGCGAGTTTAACGAAAATGATATCAGTACGGATCCGGATTATCACATCGCGACTCAAGTATGGGCCAACACTCCGATGGCTATGCCGATTATTGGTACGCCAGAGACGCTAGCAAAAATAGACGCCGCTGCGTTGCGATCGTGGTATAAAAAAAATTACACGCCATCCAATGCGGTTTTGTGCGTGGTTGGTGGCCAGGTCAAAGAAAATGAAAAACTATTAAACGCCGAATTTGGCTCATGGGCGGCGGCGGCAAAATCTAAGACTCCCCCTCCGATCGCGACCAACTTTACGGGGCCCGTGGCTTTTTGGGTGGAAAATAGCGACAACGAATACGTAGTCCAAATAAGTTTCGTGTGTGAGGGCACAGGCAGCCCAAAGACGGCTGCGTATGAGCTAATCACACGCATGCTGTCCGACGGTTTTAGCAGCCGCTTAACGCGACGCATTCGCGAGGAGTTAGGGCTGGTGTACGACATCACCGCAGAGCTCCACCAGTATCATGGCAGTGGCTTAATCAGCATTAATTCGAGTGTGCTGGGGGAAAATCTTAAACCATTTTTTCGAGAAGTGTTTGCTGTTCTAGACGGAATGTCGTCAGAAAAAATTCCTGCAGAGGAACTCCAGAGGCATAAGCATCGAGTTCTTGTCGACCTTGATATCACGACCTCCGAGCCGCCCGCGTTGGCTTGGCGTGGTAGTTGGTCGACTCTATCCAAGACTGAAGCCAAACTATCCCATTGGGCTGAATCTTTTCAGCTGCTGGAGGCTTCGACCCTTGGAAAATTATCGAGTGAAGTCTTTCAACCAATCAATCTTTGCGTCACCGCTCTTGGTCCTGATGAAGACGATATCAAGACTGAGCTTCCTAAGATCATTCGCAAGTGGCAGCCGAAAAAAATTCAGCAATAATAAAATTATTAAATTCTATTAAATTCTATCGCAGGCGACAAATTGTGCTTCGGTGTGCTCAATCACCTGATCAAGATCGATTGTCCCGCGCATCTCTCCAGCCAGGTATATTACGCCTTGTTAGAGAGTCAGCGATTCCGACGATATCCATCATCCATACGTTAGACGAGCGGCTCAGAAATCCTCTAGGTGGCCTCATGGAAAACGCAATACTATTGCAACTTCTACAATGCAATGAACTTCACTATTTTACTTTTTTACTCGACGCTGAAAATTTATCGAAGTTTTTTATTGAATAAAAGAAAAATTCATCCAGATCATCCATCGTAAGTTTTGCATTAGCCGACACCCTAACCGTTTTGGCGAAATGGTCTAGTTGACGTTCTATAAATTTGTTAAGAGCTTCGATCCTTGGCCCTTCCGACAATTCCGCTCCCGCAGATTTTGCTGCCAAAAGGCGTTCAATCTCGTTCTTTGGAATATCGGTTTGTGCTTCAACAAGCTCCCTCATATCTACAGGCGGCATCCGATGATGCTTCGCAATCCATTGGCAGCAAAAAAGCGGTCGAAGCACGTAAAGGTATTTTTTCAGTCGAACGTTGTCGCCCTGAAGATACGTTCGGTAGTTGCCGTCCGCCATGTGAAGGTAATGATAGATAGCAGCACGCGGATTAAAATAGGATTTCCCGAGCTTGCGCAGCTGTTCGGCAATTAGTGATGTGCGATAAACGATTGGAGAACTAAACCACTCAAAAAGAGGGGGATTGCTCTTACTCATGAGGTTAAGGGCTTTTTGAAGGTCCCAACCGCTCAAGTCGAAATCATCCTCGATTGGCACCTCGATGACATCTCGGCGATCTCTTACGGAAAGATACCAGGCCATCGGGCGTATATACAAAAAGCGGACGTCAAAATCGCTATCTGGAGAATGGAACCCCCAAACCCGGCTGCCCGATTCCACCGCGTAAACTATCTTGACTCCGTGGTCGATTTCTACCTGCTTGAGTCGACGGTTGATTTCGGCGCGAGCCGATTTGGTGACCGCTTCGCTTTCAGTTTTAACTGCGTTAGAGATGATACGTTTCGATTCTTGTCGTCGTCGCTGTTTGGCTCCGGATTTTGCCTCTGACCTAGAGCCCCAATGCCCTCCGCCGTTTTTTGCGCCCGCGTGTTCTGTCTTTTTAACTTTTAAAGCCATGGCGTTTCTAACCCTATTCAAGGACGATTTTTCTAGAGGCTGGTAGACACTCTTTGACACATTAAGATTTTCGCAAAGAAATTCAATTGTGTCAAAGTGGGCTTAGCTGGCCGTGGCCTGGGGGGTTCTTCCAAGGTCGAGCAGCCGGACTAAATGAGCCAAACGAAATCAAATTCAAAGTGCCATTTAAGATGAAACGAAGATGATGATTCTAGGTCAATGGCAAAGGCCTATCAGAATTCGAGTGAATTTTAGTAAGTTCTTGATGCAGCGCGGATCGATTGACGTGCGTCGATCAGCATGACGTGGGTCTCATATTGAATGCGTGCTTCCATGCTAGTAGCACCTACATTACTGATTTCTTGGAGGTGGGCCAAGAGTTCATCCGACACGAGCACGGCGCGGGCACATTCGGATCCGGCGAGCCCCTGGGCCTTTTTGGCGTTGACCATCTTTCTAAATCTATCCGGTAAAAGTTGGGTTAGCCGCTTATAGACCTGGCGATGTTCCCGGGAATCATGGCTGAATTGTTGAATTTTTTGCACGAGCTGCTCGTGCATCATCCGCAGATTCATTTTAATCCTCTATCCATTCTTGCTTCCAATTGCTGTCATCTGATAGCTGTCATCAAATCACTATATACCAAAGGCTCGTTACTTACCGCTACAATAAACACGTTCAAACCTGATCATTGACGAATCAACGCTTTGATCTGAAACGACTTCTGTCGTTCATTGTATTTAATATTAGGGCGCTCTTGTCTTGCGACTTTCGTCCCCTTCCTGGTTC